>NZ_JANXMI010000216.1 GCF_025354735.1 Rugamonas sp. | reverse complement strand
GGCCAAGGTCGCGCATGATCCTGGTCCAGAAGCGCGCATACAGCAGGTGCATCACGGCGTGCTCGATGCCGCCGATGTACTGGTCCATCGGCATCCAGTAGTCATTGCGTTCGTCGACCATGGCCTTGTCCGAACCCGGCGAGGTATAGCGCATGTAGTACCACGACGAATCGACGAAGGTGTCCATGGTGTCGGTCTCGCGGCGTGCCGGCTTGCCGCACTGCGGGCAGTCGCACTGGAGGAAGGCTTCATATTTGTTGAGCGGATTGCCGGTGCCGTCCGGGACGCAGTCTTCCGGCAGCACGACCGGCAAATCCTGTTCCGGCACGGGCACCACGCCGCAGTCGCCGCAGTGGATCATCGGGATCGGCGTGCCCCAGTAGCGCTGGCGCGAGATGCCCCAGTCGCGCAGGCGGAAGGTGATCTTCTTTTCGCCCAGGCCTTTTTCCGCCATGTCGGCGGCGACCGCGTCGACCGCGTCGGCGTAGCGCAGGCCGTCGTATTTGCCGGAGTTGGCGACGATGGCGACGTCCTTGTCGCCATACCATTCCTGCCAGGCGTCGGTGGAAAATTGCTTGCCGTCGGCGGCGATCACTTGCTTGATCGGCAGATCGTATTTTTTGGCGAAGGCGAAATCGCGCTCGTCGTGCGCCGGCACGCCCATGACGGCGCCGTCGCCGTAGCTCATCAGGACGTAGTTGCCGACCCAGACTTCAACCTGCGCGCCGGTCAGCGGGTGGGTGACGAACAAGCCGGTCGGCATGCCCTTCTTTTCCATCGTCGCCATGTCGGCTTCGATGACGGAGCCGAGCTTGCATTCGGCGTTGAAGGCGGCCAGCGCGGCGTTGGTCTGCGCGGCGTGCACGGCCAGCGGGTGCTCGGCGGCGACGGCGCAGAAGGTGACGCCCATGATGGTGTCGGGACGGGTCGTGAAGACGTACATCCTGCCGTCGCCGATCAGGGCGCCGGCGGCGTCCATGATGGCATGCGGGAAGGCGAAGCGCACGCCGGTCGACTTGCCGATCCAGTTGGTCTGCATGGTGCGCACGCGCTCGGGCCAGCCGGGCAGCTTGCTGTCGGCGTAGTCGAGCAGCTCGTCGGCGTAGTCGGTGATGCGGGCGTAGTACATCGGGATTTCGCGCTTTTCGATCAGCGCGCCGGAACGCCAGCCGCGGCCGTCGACCACTTGCTCGTTGGCCAGCACGGTCTGGTCGATCGGGTCCCAGTTCACGGTGCCGGTCTTTTTGTAGATGATGCCTTTTTCCAGCATCTTGAGGAACATCCACTGGTTCCACTTATAGTATTCGGGCTTGCAGGCCGTCATCTCGCGCGACCAGTCGATGGCCAGGCCCATGGACTCCATCTGCTCGCGCATGTGGGCGATGTTGGAATAGGTCCACTGCGCCGGCGGCACGTTGTTGGCCATGGCGGCGTTTTCGGCCGGCATGCCGAAGGCGTCCCAGCCCATCGGCATGAGCACGTTGTAGCCGTTCATGCGCAGGTAGCGGTACATCACATCGTTGATCGTATAGTTGCGCACGTGGCCCATGTGCAGCTTGCCCGACGGGTAAGGCAGCATCGAGCAAGCGTAGTACTTGCCCTTCGGGAAACGCGGGTCGTGTTCGACCGCCTTGTAGGCGTCGATGGCCTTCCAGTGCGATTGGGCGGCTAGTTCGACGTCGGCGGGACTATATTTATCTTGCATGATGTGTGCGGCCCGGCGCGGCCCGGCCAAAAGTGGAATATGAACCGGACATTATACTGGGTCGGGCTGGCTGTGAGCGTGCGGTGAGCAGCAAGACTTTTGCGCGGACGCCATCGGTCGTGGCATGATGCTGTTTTCTTAACAGTAATGGAGCGGCATCATGATTAAGGGACTGCGCACGGCGTGTTATCCGGTGACGGATCTAAAGCAGGGCAAGGCGTGGTACACGCAGGTGTTCGGCGTGGCGCCGTATTTCGACCAGCCGTTTTATGTCGGCTACGCGGTCGGCGGTTTCGAGCTGGGACTGGTGCCGGACGGCACGCCGGGCGCCGATGGCGGCAAGGTGTTCTGGGGCGTCGACGATATCGAGGCCGACGTCGCCCGCATCGTCGCGCTGGGCGCCACGGTGCACGCGGCGGTGCAGGAGGTCGGCGACGGCATCAAGGTGGCCGAGCTGGGCGACCCCTTCGGCAATGTCATCGGGCTGATCGAGAACCCGCTGTTCGACCTCAAGGCCGTGCGCTAAAGCGATTTCCGGCGGCGTAGCGCTCCGACGCGTGTGCTATATTCAAATGTGACTACTCACTGAGGAACACATCATGCTGATCGCTACTGGAACGGTTATCGACGGCAAGGTGGTGGTCGAGGGCGTCAATCTGCGCGAGGGCGCAACGGTGACCGTATTGGTGCGGCATGCCGATGAGTTGATCGACCTGACCGGAGAAGAGGAGGCGGAGCTGCTGGCCGCCTCGGATCAAGCCAGGCGCGGCGAGACAATTTCCGGCGACGAGTTCCTGGCCTCCCTGCGCCAGCCACCCGAGTGACACTGCCGCTGCGGATTCCGATCCGCACCGCCGCCCAGATCATTATTCTTGCGTTCTGGCACGCCAGTCGCGGGCGGCAGCCGCTCGTGTAGCGCACCGGCGCTCAGCGCAAAATCAGCTTCAGCGCCGGGCGCTCGCCGTAGTCTTCGTAGCGCTCGTTGATGCCGGCCACGCAGTAGGTGACTTCCTCGAGGATGTCGGGCGCCTGCTGGCGCATCGTCTCGGCGTTCTTGATGACGATTTCCAGCAGCTCGGCCGGCTTCAGGCGGAAGCGGGTCATGCCGTCGGCGTCGCGCAGGTAGCTGAGGCAGTCGACCCAGGCGTCCATTGTGGCGCTGTAGCCGTCGGGGAAGCCGAAGGCGGCGGCGCACTCGGCGTGGAAGGTGGTGAAGTCGACGATCGCGGCGCCGTTCAGTTCTGCGCTGGCCATATTAATTGCCTTTCTTGGGGTCGGTGACGAAGCCCAGCTTGGTCAAGCCCTGGCCCTGGGCGGCGGCCATCACTTGCGCCACCACTTCGTAGCGCGTGTCCTTGTCGGCGCGCAGTTGCAGCTCGGGTTGGGGCGACAGCCGGGCGGCGGCGGCCAGGCGGGCGTCAAGCGCCGACCGCTCGACGGCCTCGTTGTTCCAAAAGATGCGGCCTTGTGCGTCGATGGCCAGCGTGACCGTGGCCGGCGCCTGCTCGCTGTCCGGCGCCTGCGCCTTGGGCAGTTCCAGCTTGACGGCGCTGGTGAACATGGGCGCGCTGATGATGAAAATCACCAGCAGCACCAGCATCACGTCGACCATGGGCGTGACGTTGATGTCGGCCATGGCGCCGGGCTGGCGGTGTTGGTTGAAGCTGCCGAATGACATGGTGGTTTTCCCGGTGGACTTAGCGCTTGCCCGCGCCGCTGGTCAGATAGGCTTGCAGGTCGTGGGCGAAGGCGTCGAGCTCGGCGATCGTCAGGCGGTTGACGCGGTTGAAGCCATTGTAGGCCAGCACCGCCGGTATCGCCACCGACAGGCCGATGGCCGTCATGATGAGCGCTTCGCCGACCGGGCCGGCCACCTTGTCGATCTGCACCGCGCCCGAGGCCGACACGGCCGCCAGCGCCTGGTAGATGCCCCAGACCGTGCCGAGCAGGCCGACGAAGGGCGCCGTCGAGCCTATCGAGGCCAGCAGCGTCAGGCCGCCTTCGAGCCGCATGGTGGAGCGGTGGATGGCGCCGCGCAGCACGCGCGTGACTTGTTCGGCGTGGCCGAGGCCGCCACTGAGCGTGGCCTTGCCGGCGGCGGCCAGCTGGGCCGCGCCCTGCTGGGCCAGCGGCGCGTAGATGCTTTCGGGGTCGGCCAGCGTCAGCGCGGCGACCCCGTCGGCCACCGTCGGCGCGTCCCAGAACGCTTGCACGGCCGGCGCGCTGCGGCGCGTGCGCCAGGCGGCATAGCCCTTGGCCAGGATGAAGAACCAGCTCAGCAGCGACATCGCCAGCAGCAGATAGGACACGGCGTGGCTGATGGCGTCGCCGCGCTCCCAGTAGTGGGACAGGGTGAAGGCGTGCTCGGTGGTGGGCGTCATGGTCGGGGTCGGGTCGGGGTCAGTCGTGCAGGGACAGGACGTCGTTCATGTCGTACAGGCCGTTCGGCTTGTCGGCCAGGAAGCGGGCGGCGCGCAGGGCGCCGTGGGCGTAGGTGACGCGGCTGCTCGATTTGTGGCTGATCTCGATACGCTCGCCGGTGCCGGCGAACAGCACCGTATGGTCGCCGACGATGTCGCCGCCACGGATGGTGGCGAAGCCGATCGACGACGGGTCGCGCTCGCCGGTCTCGCCCACGCGGGCGTAGACGGCGCAGTCGTTCAAGTCGCGGCCGAGGGCGTCGGCGATGACCTCGCCCATTTTCAGGGCCGTGCCGGACGGCGCGTCGACCTTGTGGCGGTGGTGGGCTTCGACGATTTCGATGTCGTAGCCGGTGGCCAGGGCGCGGGCGGCCTGGCGCAGCAGCTTGAGCGTGACGTTGACGCCGACGCTGAAGTTGGGCGCGAACACGATGGCCGTCTTTTCGGCGGCGGCGGCGATGGCGGCCTTGCCGGCGGCGTCGAATCCGGTGGTGCCGATCACCATCTTGATGCCGTGCTCGGCGCAGTAAGCGAGGTGTTCCAGCGTGCCTTCGGGCCGCGTGAAGTCGATCAGGCAGGCGGCGCCGGCCAGGCCGACGGCGAGCTCGGCGGCGATGGCCACGCCGGCCGGCCGGCCGAGGAAGGCGGCGGCGTCCTGGCCGACGGCGGGCGCGCCGGACACGTCGAGCGCGCCGGACAGGCGGGCGTCGGGCGCGGCCAGCACGGCCTCGATCAGGATGCGGCCCATGCGGCCGCCGGCGCCGGCGATGGCGATATTGAGCTCAGTCATGCTGCGGTTCCGTATCTTATTGCTTGTTGTTGAGCACCGGCGTCACCGGCACCGGCAGCGGCGCGGCATTGTCGGTGCCGGCCGGCAGCGGCGCCTGGGCCGGCGCGGGACGGCGCGCTTCGGCAGCCTCGTCCTTCTTCATGGTGCGGACCGGACCGGCGATGCGGGCGATGTATTCTTTTTCGGTGGGCAGGTTGCCGCCCTCGAAATGGTCGACCTTGCCTTCTTTGAAGAAGACGACGACGCGGCTGGTCGTCACTTCGCCGTCGCCCTTGGCCAGGCGGAAAGGGTAGTCCCAGCGGTCGGCGTGGAACATGTCTTGCAGCAGCGGCGTGCCGAAGATGAATTTGACCTGGTCGCGCGTCATGCCGACTTTTAACTGGTTCAGCATTTCTTCCGACACAAAGTTGCCCTGCTGGATGGTGGGGCGGTAAGGCGAGAAGAACCACATGAATTTTTGCAGCTTGGTGACCGTCGTGGTCTGGGCGCCGCTGTCGGCGACGACGGCGGCGCCGTCTTCCTTGGCCGACACGGCCGGCTTCTCGCCCAGCGTGGTGCGGCTGGCGCAACCGGAGGCGGCCAGGGCGACGCAGACCACGCCCACCAGGGCGGCACGGCGATTAAAACGGTGCAGCAACGACTGCGATAAAGCCTGGGTGACGCGCATAAGTGTCCTCAATTCGATTGAGCGTAAGTGCCAAAACGCTATATGATAAAGCACATGAACCATCTGCGAGTAACAAACATGAGTAACAATCCCTCCGACCTCAAGGCCAGCGGCCTGAAAGCGACCCTGCCCCGCCTCAAAATCCTGGATATTTTCCAGAGCAGTCCGGTGCGCCATCTGACGGCCGAGGACGTCTATAAAATCCTGTTGGCCGACAATATGGACGTGGGCCTGGCCACCGTCTACCGCGTGCTGACCCAGTTCGAGCAGGCGGGCTTGCTCAACCGCAACCATTTCGAGACGGGCAAGGCGATTTTCGAGTTGAACGAGGGTTCGCACCACGACCACCTCGTGTGTTTGGACTGCGGCCGGGTCGAAGAGTTCTTCGATGATGAGATCGAGCAGCGCCAGCAGAACATCGCCCACGAGCGCGGCTTCAAGATCGCCGAGCACGCGCTGGCGATTTATGGCAATTGCGTCAAGGTCGCCTGCCCGCATAAGCAGTAGGGCTGCGTCGCCGCGGCGGCGTTTCGGCGTCTTAGTTGTGGCTCAGCGCGTTCGACAGCAGCTTGGCCGTGATGTCGTCGATGGGGATCACGCGCTCGTAAGCCATGCGCGTGGGGCCGATCACGCCCAGCGTGCCGACGATCTTGCCGTGCGCCGTGTACGGCGCCGTCACCACGCTCATTTCATCCATCGGCACCAGATTCGATTCGCCGCCGATGAAGATCTGCACGCCGCTGGCCTTGCTCGACACGTCGAGCAGCTGCATCAGCCCGGTCTTTTGCTCGAACATGTCGAACATCTGGCGTAGCGACGTCATGTTCGATGACAGGTCGCTGACTGACAAGAGATTGCGCTCGCCGGCGATGACCATGTCGTCCGAGCTGTCGGCCATCGCCTCGCTGCCGGCCTCGACGGCCGCCTGCATCAGCCGGCCCATGTCGTCGCGCAACTGGCGCACTTCGTTTTGCAGCCGCGTGCGCACTTCGTCGAAGGCCAGGCCGCCGTAATTCTGGTTGATATAGTTGGCCGACTGGATCAGCTGGGCCGGCGTGTAGTCGGACTCGGTCAGCAGCAAACGGTTGTGGACGTCGCCGGTGGGGCCGACGATGACGAGCAGGATGCGCTTTTCCGACAGCCGCAGGAACTCGATTTGCTGGAACACCGATTCGCGCCGCGGGCTGAGCACGACGCCGGCGAACTGCGACAGCGACGACAGCATCTGCGCCGCGTTGGCGATCATCTTTTGCGGCTGCGGCGCCTGCAGCTGCATGCGGCCTTCGACGGTGTGCTCGTCGTAGTGCTGCACGGTCAGCAGGGTGTCGACGAAGATGCGGTAGCCGCGCGGCGTCGGCACCCGGCCGGCCGAGGTGTGCGGGCTGGCCACGTAGCCGAGTTCTTCGAGGTCGGCCATGATGTTGCGTATCGTCGCCGGCGACAGGTCGAGGCCGGAAATCTTCGACAGCGCGCGCGAGCCGACCGGCTGGCCGTCGGCGATGTAGCGCTCCACGAGGGCTTTGAGCAGGGTTTGGGCACGAGTGTCGAGTTGCATGATTCGGAGTCGGCGACGAAATAGCGGTTGGGCCGGTCGGGGCCAACGACGCGGCCGATGATGCCGCGCCCTTCATGCCCATTATGCACGCTCGCGGCGCGCCCGGTACAGCTATCTGCTGCCGGCGGCCAGCTGCGGCGCCAGCCAGGCGGTCAATTCGCCGAGGTCGGCGCAGATGGCGTCGGGCCGGACGCCGGCCGCCAGCTGGGCCTGGGTCCCGGCGTCGTGGCGCTGGAGCCAGACGGCGCGCAGGCCGGCGCGCTGGGCGCCGTCGACGTCGAGCCGCAAGTCGTCGCCGACATAGATGGCGTCGCGCGGCGCGACCCCGAGCGCGGCGCAGGCGGCCAGGAAGATGGCGGGGTCGGGCTTGGCCTTGCCGAAGTCGGCCGCCGCCAGCGCCAGTTCAAAATGGTGGGCGTGGCCGATGGCGGCCAGGTCGGCGTTGCCGTTGGTGATGACGCCGAGCTTGAGCCCGGGCTGGCGCTTGAGCCATGCCAGCGCCGGCAGCACGTCCTCGTACAGGGTGACGGCGTTGCGGGCCGCAAGGAAATGTTCCATGGCGCCCGCGATGTGGGCGGCGTCCTCCCCGGCCTGCGCGAACGCCTCGTCGAGGCCGGCGCGCCGCAGCGCGGCCAGGTTGGCGATCAGCCCGGGTTGTTCTTCGAGCAGCGCCATGCGGCGCGCCCGCAGCTGCTCGATGGTGAACCGGGCCGCCACCTTGGGCGCGTGCGCCGCCAGCCAGGCGTGCAGCGTGGTTTCGGCGCGGGCGATGACGGGGGCGATCGGCCACAGCGTGTCGTCGAGGTCGAACAGGATGGCGTGCGGGCGGCGGATCGAGGCGGGCATGGCGGACGCGGGGGCGGACGGGGAAAGCGTTCATTGTCGCACTTTCCGCGCCGGCGGCGTCACAGGCTGTTACAAGCGTTTGCGGCCGGGCATGGTCAAATGCACTAAAATAGGCGCCAATTCCGTGTACCATGCGGGGCCCGCAGCAGGGCGCCGCCAATTGTCGGGACGCGCGCCTGCCGTCCCGATCTTATTCGTTTTGGAGAAATTTTTTATGAAAAGTTTGTTAGTGCGTTCGGGCCTGGCCCTGCTGTGCGCCACCATCCTGGCCGCTTGCGGCGGCGGCAATGGCAGCGGCAGCATGTTGCTCAGCGGCGTTATCTTGCCTGTGACGCCGGGCTCGTCGGTCTCCTCGCTGACCAAGAACGGCCTGGTGCTGGTCAACGGCACGGAAAGCATCAGCCCGCTGGCCGGCGACACCGCCTTCCAGTTCCCCAACCTGATCGCCGTCAACGACAGCTTCGACATCGAAATCAAGACCCAGCCGACCGGCGCGTTCTGCACCCTCGTCAACAACAAGAACACGGCCAATATCTACACCGTGCAGCAAACCCAGGTGTCCTGCACCACCAACACCTGGACCCTGGGCGGCACCGTCACCGGTCTGAAATCCAACGGCCTGCTGCTGTCGAACGGCAGCGACGTGGCGGCGCCGACGCCGTCGTCCAGCGCGCCCGGCGCCCCGGTCAGCTTCACCTTCCCCGTCAAGGTCGCCGACGGCGCCAAGTTCGGCGTCTACGTGCTGGCCCAGCCGGCCAGCGGCAACTGCACCATCTCGACCGCCAACAACGTCGGCACCATGCCGGCCGGCGACGCGCTGGGCCTGACCGTCAACTGTATTTAAACCGCTCGTTGCCGCGGCGGCGCTTCGCTTGCGCCGCGGCCTCCGGCGCCCTGCACACCGTGCGCGCGCCGACGCCCCCTCTCTGGAGAATTACATGAAAATCAAGTATGCGCGCGCCACCGTGGCGCTGGTTCTGATGGCCGCCCTGGCCGCCTGCGGCGGCAAGGCCGAGTTCAACGTCAGCGGCACCATCACCGGCCTGAGCAATCCGGGCATGGTGCTGGCCAACGGCAGCGACACGCTGGCGGTGCCGGCCTTCTCCACCACGTTCACGATGCCGCATCAAATCCCCTACGGCACGCCCTACTCCGTCGTGGTGCAGACGCAGCCGGCCCACATGACTTGCTCGCCGCTCACCCCGACGGCCGATTCGGCCGGCCACACGACCAATATCGCGATCGTCTTCCAGTGCGCCCAAAATGCCTATCCCCTGGGCGGCAGCATCAACGGCCTGACGGGCGACGGCCTGGTGCTGATTAACGGCAGCCAGTCGACGCCGCTGACGGTGGCCTCGAACGCGACGTCGTTCCAGTTCACCGAACAGGTCGCGGACGGCTCGCCGTACGGCGTGTCGGTGTTTGCCAACCCGACCGGCCAGGTCTGCACCGTCGACAAGAACCCCACCGGCATCATGGGCGACTCGGCCATCAGCAACGTCGTCGTCAATTGCGTGGCCGCGCCCGCCGCATCGTAAGCGACCAAGCGAAAACGCCGGCAGGGCCGCTTCACATTGCCCCGCCGGCAATATTCACAAAGGTGATAGTGGATATGCCAAAGATAAATTGGCGCAATATGCCGCGACGCAGCATAATGGCCTTGTCTCCTCCACTTCTACACCAAGAAATGGATTCAGCCCGCTTTCAACAGCGGGCTTTTTTTTGGCCGAAAAAAAGCGCGCCGGCCACGTGGGCCCGGCGCGCGCGGAGCCTTCCCGGTCAGACCGGCTTGAGCAGGTTGGCCAGCGCCACGTACTGGGCCAGGCCCACGGTCTCGGGCCGCAGCGAAGGGTCGATGCCGGCGGCGACGATCTGCGCTTCCGTGAACATGCCGGCCAGGCAGTTGCGGATCACCTTGCGGCGCTGCGAGAAGGCTTTCAGCACCACCGCCTCGAGCGTGGCGGCGTCGCACGGCAGTTGCGCGGCGACGGGGATCATGCGGACGATGGCCGATTCGACTTTCGGCGGCGGATCGAACGCTTCCGGCGGCACGATGAACAGCAGCTGCATGTCGTAGCGCCATTGCAGCATGACGGACAGGCGGCCGTAGACCTTGCTGCCCGGCGCGGCGACCATGCGCTCGACCACTTCCTTTTGCAGCATGAAGTGCTGGTCCAGCACCAGCGGCGCGAAGTCGGCCAGGTGGAACAGCAGCGGGCTGGAAATGTTGTACGGCAGGTTGCCGACCACGCGCAGCTTCTGGCCGGCCGGCACCGGGATGGAGGCGTAGTCGAACTTGAGGGCGTCGCCGGCGTGGATGGTCAGCTTGGCGGGGCTGTAGGTTTTTTCCAGCCGCGCCACGAGGTCGCGGTCGAGCTCGACGACGTGCATCATCTTGATGGTGCGCATCAGCTGCTCGGTCATGGCGCCCAGGCCGGGGCCGATTTCGACCATGGCGTCGTCGGGCGCCGGCGCGATGGCCGCCGTGATGCTCGACAGGACGTGCCTGTCATGTAAAAAATTCTGGCCGAAGCGTTTGCGGGCGACGTGTTTCATGGTGGTCTTCTTTACTGGTGACTGCGGGTGTGGGGTGGTGCGGAAAAAACGGAGTGGCCGGTGTCAACCCGGCCGGCCGGCGCCGCTGGCGGCGACCATTTGCAGGGCGCTGTCGATGGCGGCCGCCATGCTGGCGCTGTCGGCCAGGCCGAGGCCGCGGGCGGCCAGGTCGAGCGCCGTGCCGTGGTCGACCGAGGTGCGTATCAGCGGCAGGCCCAGCGTGATGTTGACGCCGTGGCCGAAGGTGGCGTACTTAAGCACCGGCAAGCCCTGGTCGTGGTACATGGCCAGCACGCAGTCGGCCTCTTGCAGATATTTGGGCTGGAACAGGGTGTCGGCCGGATAGGGGCCGCGCGCGTCGATGCCGCGCGCCTGCGCCGCCGCGATGGCCGGCGCGATGATGTCGATTTCCTCGCGGCCCAGGTAGCCGCCCTCGCCCGCGTGCGGGTTCAGGCCGGCGACCAGGATGCGGGGCGCGGCCAGGCCGAACTTGGCGCGCAGGTCGCGGTCGAGGACGTCGAGAATGGCGGCCAGGCGCTCTTGGGTCAGCGCGGCCGGCACGTCCTTGAGCGCCAGGTGGGTGGTGGCCAGCGCTACTCGCAACGGCGGCAACGGCGGCAAAGTCGGAGACGGCGACGGCGACGCGGCGGCCGGGCCGTGCGGCTGGCCGGCCAGCAGCATCACCACCTGGGCGCTGCCGGTGCGCTCGGCGAAATATTCGGTGTGGCCGGAAAAGGCGACGCCGGCGTCGTTGATGGTGCTCTTTTGCAGCGGCGCGGTGACGATGGCGTCGAAGTGGCCGGCTTGCACGCCGGCGATGGCGGCGTCCAGCGTGGCCAGCACGGCGCGGCCGTTTTCCTTGTTCAGTTTACCCGGCACGACGTGGGCCGCCAGCGGTACGTCGATCACGCACAGGCGTTCGGGGCCGAACTGCGGCAGGCCGCCGTTGCGCAGCGCCTGCAGCGACAGCGCCGCGATGCGGATGGCCGGGTCGAGCTCGGCCGCGACCATGGCCAAGAAGGCGGCGTCGCCGATCAGCACGCAGTTGGCGCGGGCCCGCGCGGCCCAGGCCGCACGCAGCGCGATTTCCGGGCCGATGCCGGCCGGTTCGCCGACGGTGACGGCCAGCGCCGGCCGCGCCGCCGGACGCGCCGTCGCCATGGCGGCGGC
>NZ_JANXMI010000177.1 GCF_025354735.1 Rugamonas sp. | reverse complement strand
CGCGCCAGCGGCCACAGCGACGCCAGCAGGCGGCCGTAGGACAAGTCCGTGGTGCTCCGGCCGCGCGGCAGCAGCACGGCCGCCGCGCCCCAGACCGGCACCATGAACATCGCCTCCATGGCGTAGACGGCGCGCCAGCCGTAGGCCGCGCCGACCACGCCGCTAATCGTGCGCCCCAGCAGGATGCCGACCATGATGCCGCTGACGACGGTGCCGACCGAGCGCCCCCGCTCGCTCGGCAGCGACATGACGGCCGCGAACGGCACCAGTTGCTGCGGCACGCAGCTGACCACGCCCAGGCCGAACGAGGCCGCGATCAGCGTCCAGATGCCGGGCGCCACCGCCGCCGCGACGCCGAAGCCGAAGGCGGCCGCGATCTGGCCCAACACCAGCTTGCGGCGGTCGTAGCGGTCGCCCAGCGGCAGCAGCAGCGCCAGCCCGGTCGCGAAGCCGAGCAGCGCGGCGCCGGCGACCAGGTCGACCGTCGTCACGTCGACCAGCAGACCGTTGGCGATCAGCGGCAAAATCGGCTGGGTCGCATAAATATTGGTGATGACGGCGCCGGCGATGACCGCCATCATGACGATCTTGCCGCGCGACGCAGGCGCTGGCGCCAGGGTAGTGCTCACAGGGTTGGACAGGCCGCTCATGGCAGCTCCTTTCTATCAATGGTTATCAATGGTCTCCGGTGCTGGCCGCGAAACGCGGCGGCGGAGAAGGCTATGCCGGAGCTTACGGTTTTGCATTTACAAAGAGAATCCCATAAGATTGGGAATCATTCTTCCAAAATTTGATAGCCCCGATGAACCGTCTCGACTCCATGTCCATCCTGATCGCCGTGGTCGATGCCGGCAGCCTGTCGGCCGCCGCGCGCCGCCTCAACACGCCGCTGGCGACCGTCAGCCGCAAGGTGGCGGAACTGGAAACGCACCTGAACACGCGCCTGTTGCACCGCACGACGCGGCAGCTGTCGCTGACGGAAGCGGGCGCCTCCTACGTGGCGGCCTGCCGCCGCATCCTGGAGGAAATCGGCGAGGCCGAGCGCGCCGCGACGGGCGAGTACGCGGCGCCCAAAGGCGAGATCGTCGTCACGGCGCCGGTCGTGTTCGGACGGCTGCACGTGGTGCCGGTGGTGGCGGAATTCCTCGCCCACTATCCGGAAATCGACATCAACCTGGTGCTGACCGACCGCGTCGTGCACCTGATGGACGAACACGCCGACGTCGCCGTCCGCATCGGCCAGCTGCCCGACAGCGCGCTGATGGCCATGGGCGTGGGCACGGTGCGGCGCGTCGTGTGCGCCAGCCCGGACTATCTGGCCGCGTTCGGCGTGCCGGCCGGGCCGCAGGACCTCGCCGCGCACGAGTGCATCACCTTCGAGGTGCTGGCGTCGAAACGCGCATGGGTGTTCGGGTCGGGCCGGTCGGAACTGTCGGTGCCGGTGCGTTCGCGGCTCGCCGTCAACACGGCGGAGGCGGCCATCGCGGCGGCGGTGCTGGGCGTGGGGCTGGTGCGCGTGCTGTCTTACCAGGTCGCCGACGCGCTGCGCGAGGACGCGCTGCGCGTCGTGCTCGACCAATACGAGTCGGCGCCCTTGCCGATCAGCCTGGTGCACAAGGGGCAGACGCCGCTGCCGCTCAAGCTGCGCGCCTTCCTCGACTTCGTCACGCCCCGTCTGCGCTCACGTACCGCGCGATGACGGCGCGCTGCAGCGCCGCGCAGGCCCGCACCGGCACCTCCTTCGTGTAACCGCGATTGAGGCCGCTCGTTCCGGCTGCGGCAAGGACAGCAAGTAAGTCGGCCGGCGACCGCTGCGGCAAGCCGCTACCCGGCGCATTTTCCGCCATGTCCCGAAATGGATGCTGATTGGCCCGGCGGAGGTGCACGTAGGAATTCACTTTACAAATGTAATAAACCATACTGAATTGATCGTCAATCAGGAGGTTTATCATGAGCAAGCCTATCTTGCGTTTCGCCGCCGTGAGCGCCATGGTCGGCGCCGTCGCGCTGCTGACCGGCTGTGTCAGCGACGGCGCCTTGAAGCCGCAGGCCAGTCTGCGGGACGCCAAGGAACTGCGCGCCGGCGCCACGCTGGCGCAGGCGGACGTGTCGCCCGCCGCCTGGCCGGACCGCCACTGGTGGCATCGCTACGGCGACGCGCAGCTGGACCGGCTGATCGACGAGGCGCTGGCCACCAGCCCCACGATGCGCATCGCCGACGCCCGCGTGCGCCAGGCGGCGGCCATGGCCGGCGTCGCCGGCGCCGCGCTGGCGCCGCAAGTGAGCGGCAATGCCCGCTCCGACCGCTTCGGTTTCCCCAAGACCGGCGACACGCCCGATCCGCTGGCCGGCACCTGGCAGTGGCGCAACGAGGCGACACTGAACTTTTCGTACGAGCTCGATTTCTGGGGAAAAAACCAGGCCGCCGTGGGCGCGGCGCTGGGCCGCCAGCGCGCCGCCGAGGTGGAAAGCGAGGCCGCGCGGCTGGTGCTGACGGTCGGCATGACGCAGACCTATCTAAAATTGTCACAGCTGTATGCGCAGCGCGACCTGGGCCAGCGGGTCTTGCAGCAGCGCCAGCAGGTGCTGGAACTGACGCGCCAGCGCGTCGCCGGCCGGATCGATTCGCAAGCCGACTTGAAACAGGCGCAGCTGACCGTGCCGAACGCGCAGGCCGACATCGCCGCCGTCGACGAGGCCATCGCGCTGGCGCGCACGCAGCTGGCCGCGCTGATGGGTTCCGGTCCGGACCGCGGCGCCGCCATCGCCCGGCCGCAGTTGCAGGCGGTGCGTCCGGCCGGCCCGCCGACGGTGCTGGCGAGCGAACTGCTGGCGCGCCGGCCCGACGTGGTGGCGCAGCGCTGGCGCGTCGAAGCGCTGCGCAAGGACATCGAGGTGGCGAAGGCCGGGTTCTACCCGAGCATCAACCTGAACGGCCTGATCGGCCTGCAAGCCTTCGGCCTCGGCAACTTCCTGCAAGGCGGCAGCCGCCTGGCCGACGCCGGCGCCGGCCTGAGCCTGCCGATCTTCGACGGCGCCCGCCTGCGCGGCAACCTGGCCCTGCGCGACGCCGATTACGACATCGCCGTCGAAGCCTACAACCAGACGCTGGTCGACGCGCTGCGCGACGTGGTCGGCGAGCTGGTGTCGATCGGCTGGCTGGCCCAGCGCGAGGCCTATCAGGCCGAAGCGATGGCCACGGCGCAACAGGCTTACGAGCTGTCGCTGCAGCGCTACCGCGCCGGCGTCGGCAACTACCTGCAGGTGCTGGCGGCGCAGTCGCAGGTGCTGGCGCAGCAGCGCGCCCAGATCGACCTCGACACGCGCGCCTTCGAGCTCGACCTGCAGCTGGCCCGCGCGCTCGGCGGCGGCTTCCAGGCTGTTTCCCTCCCCGGCCAGACGGCCATTTCCCAACGGTGAAGATGATGACTCCCACTCCCCAAATCCTTACGCCGGCATCGACCGCCGCCCCTGAAAAAAACGGGGCGAAAATCCTCGCCGTCCCCAAGCTGATCGCCGCCGCGCTGCTGGCCGGCGCCGCCGGCGCGGCGTGGACCATGCTCGCGCCGGCGGGCCAGCAAGTGACGGAGGACGCCTACGTCGAAGGCAATGTGGTGCAGGTGACGCCGCAGCAGTCCGGCAGCGTGACCCGGATCGGCGCCGACAACACCGACTACGTCAAGGCCGGCCAGGTGCTGGTGCAGCTCAACGAAGTCGATGCGCAGCTGGCGCTGTCGCGCGCCGAGGCGCAGCTGTCGAAGGCGGTGCGCCAGGTGCGCGTGGAATTGGCCAACGCCAGCCAGTCGCGCGACTACGTCACTTTGCGCGCGGCCGACCTGGCGCGCGCCGAGGCCGACCTGGCCCGCCGCCGCACGCTGGCCGACAGCGGCGCCGTCTCCGGCGAGGACATCGCGCACGCCGACGATGCCGTCACGACGGCGCGCGCCGCCCTCGCCGCCGCCCGACAGCAGCAGGCCGGCGCCAGCGCGCTGGTGGACCGCACCACCATCGACACCCACCCGGAGGTGCAGGCCGCCATCGCGCAGCTGCGCGACGCCTGCGTCGCCGCCGCACGCACCACCTTGCGCGCGCCGGTGTCCGGCCTGGTCACCCGCCGCAACGTGCAGCTGGGCCAGCGCGTCAACGCCGGCGCCGCGCTGATGTTCATCGTGCCGCCCGAGCAGATGTGGGTCAACGCGAACTTCAAGGAGTCGCAGCTCGGCGCGATCCGCATCGGCCAGCCGGTGACGCTGTCGGCCGACCTGTATGGCAAAGCGGTGCGCTACAGCGGCCGCGTGGTCGGCCAGGACCCCGGCACCGGCAGCGCGTTCGCGCTGCTGCCGGCGCAGAACGCCACCGGCAACTGGATCAAGGTGGTGCAGCGGGTGCCGGTCCGGATCGCGCTCGACCCGCGCGAACTGGCCGCGCACCCGCTGAAACTGGGCTTGTCGATGCGCGTGGCGGTCGACACCGGCGACCGCGGCGGCGCCATGGCCATGGCCACCGTGGCCGACCGCGCCGTCTACAGCACCGACGTGTTCACCCAAGAACTGGCGCGCAGCGACCAGCTGGTCGAACGCATCATCGCGGCGAACCACGGCGCCGGTCCGGCCATCGCGCAGGGGCATTGACATGCATCCGGCCAAACACCCGCACGAGCGCGCGCTGCTGGCGACCATCTTCCTGCTCAACGCCATCGAATTCCTGCAGTCGGGGATGATTACCTTCGGCGCCGGCCCGATCAGCGGCGAGATCGGCGCCTCGCCCGAGGAATTCACCCTCGTCACGGTGGCCTACGCCGTGGTGGCGATCGCCGCGATTGCGAAACAGCGCTGGCTGGTCGAGCGCCTGGGCTGGCGCGGTTTCGTGCAGGCCTCGGTGGCGGTCTACATCATCGGCGCGGCCATCTGCGGCAGCAGCGGCTCCTTCCCGCAATTTTTCGCCGGACGCGTGGTGATGGCGCTGGCGGGCGGGCCGTTCCTGACGACGTCGCGCATCATGGTCAATCTGCTGCCGGCCAACCCGCGCCGGTTTCGCGGTATTGTGGCCTACGCCGGCGCGCTGGCCTTCGGTAACGGCATCGCGCCGTGGCTGGCGTCGGTCGCCATCTCGCACGACCGCTGGCCGATGATTTTCGTGCTGCTGTCCGGCGTGGCCGGCGGCGCCGCGCTGTTCGGCAGCATCGCGCTGCCGGCCGAGGCGACGCCGGCGGCGCAACGCAGCCAGTCGCACCCGCAGGCCACCGTCGTGATGGCGGCCGGCGCCTTCCTCGGCCTTTACACCTTGCAGCGCGCCGCCTACGATTTTTATTCGAACGCGATGCCGCTGCTGCTGGCCATCCTGGCCGGCGGCGGCGCGCTGCTGTACTTCGCGCATCACCAGTACCGCCACGAACGCCCGCTGCTGGCGCTGAAGCGCCTGATGCATCCGCGCTACGTGGCCGGCATGGCGACCTTCACGCTGGGCTACATGGTGCTGGGCGCGAACAACTACATGCTGCCGGCATTCATGCAGGGCGCCCTCGGCTTCCCGTGGGAAACGATAGGCCAGGTGCAGTCGGCCGGCCTGCTGGCGGCGGTGCCGGCGTTCTGCGTCATGGCCATGATCCTGAAAAAAACCAGTCGGCCAAAAAGTTCTACGTCGCCGGCTTCGCCTTGCTGAGCGCCTCCGGCCTGTGGATGGCGCACCTGAACAGCGCGGCCAATTTATGGACCGACGTCTGGCCCGGCGTCGCCTTGTTCGGCGCCTTCATCACGCCGGTGATGGTGACGACCGCCCTGCACTCTTTCATGGATCTGCAGGGCGATGAAGTGGCCTTCGCCAACGGACAGCAGCTCAAGAACATGCTATCGCAGTTCGGCGTGGCGATGGGGGTGGCGGTTGCGGCGCTGGGCCTTCAGTGGCGTAACAGCGAACACGCGACGGCGCTGCTGCGCCACGCCGGGTCGGGCGATGCGGTGTTCGGCCAGATGGCGGCGCAACTGGCGCAGCAGTTCGAGGCCAGCCACGGCGCGCAGGCGGCGCA
>NZ_JANXMI010000167.1 GCF_025354735.1 Rugamonas sp. | reverse complement strand
AGCTGCCGCTACTCCTTACTATTTCATGCGGTTCTGCGCTATCGGCGGAACTAAATCGTACTACACGGCTCTAACAAATACAGGCCGGGATTTAGGATGGTTTCGCGTCCCGCGCGGAAATTTTAGTAAGCGATAGCGCGTTGCAGTATTCCTTAGCAGGAGCTAGCAGCGATTAGTAAAACCGATTTTTTCGAGGCACCCACCATGTCCACGCCTGAATCTACGCCCGTCTCCAGGACTATCCCCAAGACTGCCTCCGAGCCAGTTTCTAAGCCTTACAAAAGGCCTCTCTACTACATGAACGTTGCCGTGCCTACCGACTTGTTGGAGGCCTTGGGCGAGCACACGGGCCATTTCTGGTCCGATCCCTTGATGGAGCCTATCATCTGGGATGCGATCCGCGCCTTGATGAATCCCGCTCCGGCGGCCCCGCAGCAGCCGGCGGTGCCGTCCGAGGCGGGCTATCAATGGAAGCAGGTGTTTCTTCCCGAGGGAACCAAGCTGCGCGCGAGCTTCGGCCGCCAGCCCTACTTCGCCGTGGTGGAAGGCGCGGAGATCAAATGCGGCGAACAATCCATGTCGCCGTCGGGCTTTGCGAACCTGTACGGCAGCGGCAACCGCAACGCGTGGAAAGCCATCTGGCTGCGCCTTCCCGGCAGCGATGCATGGTTGCTTGCCGATGTTTTCCGCTCGGCGCGAAACAAGGCCATAGCACGCATGTTCGGAGACGACGCGCCTGCGGTCGCAGAAAAATCCCGGGCGACGCTACGTCCGCGCCCCGTTGAAGACGAGGATAAGGATGAGGATGAGGGTATGGCGCCGGCATCGCGCCGAACGTCCGATCGTGCCATCGATCGTGCCTTCGATCGCATTATTGATCGCATCATCGATCGCGGCGTCGATCGCCGCATTGATCGCCGCATCGATGCCGGCGAGCGTGCCCTCATTGCCGGAAAAGCCGCAGCGCGGCCGTCCCAGCCGCACCATGAGGAAGTGCGCCCGCACGCCGTGCCGAAAGCCGCGCATGGCGACGACGTGCCACGCAAGAAACGCTCAGGACGAGGCGGCGGCCGCAAACGCCATGCGGCCAAGCACGGACAGTAAATCCCTGACCAAGCTTATTTTTTGACGAAGCGGACCGCGAACTTGTCGTCCGGGCGGCCGTCCATCTTGAAGAACGGCAGCTCGCGCGGATCGTCGGCCACGTGCAGATAATCGCTCTTGCCGTCGACCACGAAGCCGGCCTTACTCACTTCGGCGATCAGCGCCGCCTCGTCGATGCGGTGCAGCGTCTCCGTGTCTTTCAGGCCGCTGCCATCCTTGGCCGCGTTGTCGACGACGACGAAGTGGCCGCCCGGCTTGAGCGCGTCGTACAGGCGCTTGTTCATGGCGTCGCGGTCGACCTTGCCGTTGACGATGTCGTGGTAATTCATCACCAGCGTAATCAGGTCGAGCGGCGGCGTGCCGGCCGGGACCGGATTGTCGAAGGCGGCCACGACCGGGTGCAGATTCGCTTGCGGATGCTCGGCCAGACGCTTGGCGATCGAAGCCGACGGCTTGCTGCCCTGGGCCCACACTTCGCCGCCGTCGCCGACGGCCAGCGCCAGCAACTCCGACGTGGAACCGCCGCCGGCGGCGACGTCGAGCACTTTCATGCCGGGACGGACGGCGGCGAATTCGAGGAAGACGGCCGGCTTGCGCTTGGCGTCGTCCTTGCGGTCGGCGTCGGTGCGGGCCGGGTTGGCCAGCACGGCTTGATACTGGGACGCGGTTTCCGACGCGGCCGGCGCGGCCAGCGCGGAGGTGGCGCCGGCCAGCGCGGCGGCCAGCAGCAGCGCGCCCTGCGCCAGGCGGGGCGTGAGTCGATGAGGTTTTTTCATGCTACAGACCCTTCAGGTTTAAGTTGAGCGGCGCCGACGTGGCCCGCGCCGCTCAACAAAATACTCTAAAAAGGCGTGCGGCGGTTCATTCCCGCTGGCGGCGGCCGAAATAAATTCCGCGCCGCCCCGGCCCCGGTGCGCTCAGCAGGCGAGGATGTCGAGCAGCTTGCTGCCGTTCGGCGAGCCCCAGCCGGTGCAGGCGTCCCAGCCGGCGCGCGCCGCGTAGCCGCCGTTGTTGCCCTGCACGATGTCGTGGAAGGCGTTCGAGCCGCCCGCCGCGCCGTACAGCAGCGGATTGAGGAAGCCGACCGGCCGCTTGAGCCGCTGGTTCATCAGCGCCACCAGCCCGGCCCACAGCGGCGCCACCGCGCTGGTGCCGCCGATGATGTAGTTGCCGCCGTCGACCCGCACCAGATAGCCGGTGGCCGGGTCGGCGTTGCCGGCGACGTCGGGCACGCCGCGGCCGATGCGCCCGCCCGGATTGACGGACGGCGGCACGCCGGCGCCGCCCTGGTAGGCCGGCAGCGCGAAGGCGTCGCTGACGCCGCCGCCGGTGGCGCTGCGCAGCGGGTCGTCGTCCCACACGATTTCGCTGTCGATGTTGGCGCCCGTGGCCAGCAGGCGCGTGCCGCCGCAGCACAGCACATACGGGTCGGAACCGGGGAAGTCGACGTGGGCCAGCCCGTCGGGCGCCGTGGTGTTGGCGTTCTGGTCGCCGGAGCCGGCGTCGCCGGCGGCGCAGCACACCGTCACGCCGAGCGCCGCCGCGCTCTGGAAGGCCTGGTCGTAGGCGGCCAGCGCCTGGCCGCTCCACTCGCTTTCGGGCGCGCCCCAGCTGATCGAAACGACGGACGGCCGGTGCGCCGTGTCGTGGATGGCGCTGGTGATCGCGTCGAGGAAGCCCTGCTCGGAATTGGGCGCGAAGTAGACGGCGATCAGCGCCTTGGGCGCGATGGCGCCGGCCACCTCGATGTCGAGCATGACCTCGGCGTCGGCGCTGTCGGCCTTGCCCGGCGCATTGCGGCCGCCGTCGATGGCAATGGTCTTGACGGTGGGCGCGTGCAGATTGAGCGCCTGGAAATAGTGCTCGATGTCGGCGCTGCGGTAGCCGCCGCCCAGCTCGATGAGCGCGATGCACTCGCCGCTGCCGTCGGCGCCGATGGGAAAGTCGTAGGCGGCCGCCACCTGCAGCGGCGTATAGGAGGCGTCGGCCGCGTTGCTGGTCCGGGCGTCGATGACGGCGCCGATCTGGTAGCGCGGCTGCGCCACGGGCAGGTTGTCGAGGCCGAAGACGCCCAGCACGATGCCGCCCAGGTCGGCCGGCACCGACAGCGCGCCGCTGCGGCTGCGGAACAGGCCTTGCGCGTGCTCGCTCTGTTCGATGCGGGTGCCGAAGGCGGCCGCGAACTGGCCGCTGGTGCCCGACACATACATGCTGCAGCGGGCCACGCTGGTTTCGACCACCACCAGGCCGTAGCTGGCGGCGAAGGCCGCGACCCTGGCGATGTCGGCCGGATCGGCGCCGTAGCCGGCCGCGTACTGTTCGCGCGTGAGCGGCGCGCCGCCGCCCGCCCCGGCCGCGCCCAGCAGGGCCGCCGCCGGCAGCGGCGCGCGCGCGCGCAAGCGCAGCGTGACGGTGTAGCGTTCGTGGTCGGACGCGGGACCGACCAGCCGAGCCTGCACTGATACGTGACGTTCGCTGCCGGGGATGATGACACGTTCAGGGACACGTTCGGATGGGGTCGGCATGGTGAGCTCCTCAGGAAAAGACTTGCATTGTCCGGTCATGGCCGGCGCCCGCCATGACGCCGCGCAAACGTGGGCCACTTAGCGCGCACGCGGTCTTTTTTGAACTATTCGGTTCATTACCATTGAAATAGCCGCCGGATTCCATTATTATGAACTGATCGGTTCAGTACGCGACTGAACGACTTGCCGACCCGGCCTCCCCTCACTTCGACAGGAACTATTATGAAACTCCACGGCAACACGATCTTCATCACCGGCGGCGCGTCGGGCATCGGACGCGGTCTGGCCGAGGCCTTGCACAAGCTGGGCAACCAGGTCATCATTTCCGGCCGCCGCGCCGCCCTGCTCGACGAAGTCACGCAAGCCAATCCGGGCATGAAATCGGTCCAGCTGAACGTGGAAGACCCGGCCCACATCGCCGCCGTGAGCGCCAAGCTGATCGCCGACTACCCGGCGCTGAACGTGCTCATCAACAACGCTGGCGTCATGCACATCGATAACGCCGGCAATGCGATCGACGACGCCATGGCCGTCACCACCATCACCACCAACCTGCTCGGCCCGATCCGCCTGACGTCGGCGCTGGTCGAACACCTCAAGCAACAGCCGTCGGCCACCATCGTCAACGTCTCGTCGGTGCTGGGCTACGTGCCGATGGCCGTCAGCGCCGTGTACTCGTCGACCAAGGCGGCCATGCACTCGTACTCGATGTCGCTGCGTTACATGCTGAAAAACACCTCGGTGCAGGTGCAGGAAATCGCACCGCCGTGGGTCCAGACCGACCTGCTCAACAGCAAGGAAGAACCGCGCGCCATGCCGCTGCAACAGTTCATCGACCAAACCATGGCGGCCCTGGCCACCGACGCGGAAGAAGTGCTGGTGGAAAACGCGCAAGCCATGCGCGCCAACCCGGGGCCGAACGAGCACGCGTTCGTGAACCAGTTCAATAATTATTTCCTGGAAGGCTAATCGGACAGCGCACCGTCCAGACCGGCAAAAAAGGCGGTACGGGAGTTTTCCCGTACCGCCTTTTTTCATGGTGACAGCGCCCGATCAGGCGGCCGGCGTGATGGTGATGGCGTCCACCCGATCCGGGTAAAAGGCGACGTGGCCCTTGATGGCGGCGACCGCCTCGTAAGGCTGCTCGTACGTCCAGATGGCGTTGACGGCGCGCTCGCCGCCGGCCGGGATGCTGAAATAGGCGGCGTCGCCCTTGTACGGACAGTAGCTGCTGTGCGCGCTGCGTTCAAGCTGGCTCAGGTCGACGTCCTTGCGCGGAATGTACTGGACGGCCGGATAAGCCGCTTCGCTCAGGGTCAGCGCGTCGGTGCTGTCGGCGATGACGCGGCCGGCCAGCGTGACGACGACGCGGGCGCCGCTGCGCACTATCGTGATCGGATGGTCAGGACCGGGGATCTTGACGGTTTTGGTGGTGGTGGGTGTGGTGCTGGTGCTCATCATCGTTTCCTTGTGGTGGATAAAAAAAGTCAGGCGGCGGCGCCGTCCTGCGGGGTCAGAAGATAGACGGCGAACTGCGGCGCCGCGCTGGTCCACGCCTGCCGCACGTGCCAGCCGGCCTGCGCGGCCAGCGCGGCGAAGGAGGCCGCCGTGAACTTGTGCGAATTCTCGCTGTGCAGGCTTTCGCCGGCCTTGAAGGCGAAGGCGTGGCCGGCGGCGTTGACGATCTGGTCGTGACGGCTCACCAGGTGCATCTCCATCCTTTGCAGGGCGGCGTTCCAGCGCGCCTCGTGGGCGAAGGCGTCGAGGTCGAAGTCGCCGCCGAGCTCGCGGTTGATGCGCGTCAGCAGGTTCTTGTTGAAGCCGGCCGTCACGCCGGCCGCGTCGTCGTAGGCCGCCACCAGCGTCGCCTCGTCCTTGACGACATCGGCGCCGACGATCAGTGTAGCGTCTTCGCCCAGCAGGCGCCGCACGGAGCGCAGAAACGCGACCGCCTGCGGTGGCGTGAAGTTGCCTATCGTCGAGCCGGGGAAGAAGCCGACCTTGGGCCGCGGCCGCACCGGCTCCGGCAGGCTGAGCTCGGCCGTGAAGTCGCCCGCCAGCGGCGCCACTTGCAGCGCCGGATAGTGGCGCGCCAGCCGGGCGGCGGCCTGGTCGAGGGCATCGACGCTGATGTCGATCGGCACATAGGCGGCGATCTGCGGCGCCGCGTCGAGCAGCAAGCGGGTCTTGTCGCTGGCGCCGCTGCCGAATTCGACCAGCACGGCGCCGTCGGCGATGCCGGCGCCAATGTCGGCGGCGACCTCGCGCAGCAGCGCCGTCTCGGTGCGGGTCGGATAGTATTCGGGCGTCAGGCAAATCGCCTCGAACAGCGCGGAGCCGATGGCATCGTAAAAATACTTGGGCGACAGTGATTTCTGCCTGGCGCTCAGGCCGGCGATCACGTCGGCCGCAAAGGCGCGCCGCGACGCGCTATCGGCCGCCGGGGCCGCCGTGGCCGCCGCCGCGCCTTCCGCGCCGCCAGCGCCACGGGGTCCAGCAGCGCCACCAAGGCCACCAAGGTCGCCGCCATGAGCATCATCACGGTCGCGCGCCAGCCGCAGGCCGGAGACCATCCAGCGCTGGCCGGGACGGTAGAAATTGCGGTAACTGAGCCGGCTGTGACCGTCCGGCGTGACGCTGGCGCCGCCCCGCAAAACCATCTGGTTGGCCATGAATTTGCCGTTGTATTCGCCGACCGCGCCCGTGGCCGCGCGGAAGCCGGGATAGGCGGCGTAGGCGCTGGCCGTCCACTGCCAGGCCACGCCGTCGACCTGTTCCAGCAGCCCGGCGGCGGCCGCCGTTTCCCACTCGGCCTCGGTCGGCAGGCGGGCGCCGGCCCACAGTGCATAAGCGGCCGCCTCGTAATAACTGACGTGCAGCAGCGGCGCGGCGGGGTCGAGCGGGACGAGGCCGGCCAGCGTCATCCGGCTCCAGCCATCGGCGTCGCGCTGCCAGTAGAGCGGCGCCTGCCAGCCTTCCTGGCGCAACTGGTCCCAACCGTCGGTCAGCCACAGCGCCGCCCGCGTGTAGCCGCCGGCGGCCATGAAGTCCAGCCATTCGCCGTTGGTGACGAGGCGGTCGCTGATGTCGTAGCCTTGCAGCCAGACCGGATGCCGCGGCGACTCATGGTCGAAGGCGAAGCCGGCGCCGGCGTGGCCCTGCTCGGCCAGCCGCGCGTCGACGCGCAGGAAACGGCCGCGCCGCCCCGGCGCCGCTTGCGGCCAGCGCGCGTCGTAAGCCGGACGCAGCGGCGACTGGCTGAACAGATAAAGTACATCCATCAGCAGCAATTCCTGGTGCTGCTCTTCATGCGCCAGGCCCAGCAGGACCAGCTGTTCGACGGCCCCGCTCACCTTTCCCTGTAACAGCTCGCGCATGGCCTGGTCGACGTGACGACGATAGGCCAAGACGCGCCCGCTGTCCGGCCGCGTCAGCAAGCCGCGCTGGGGCCGCGGCTGGCGCGCGCCTAGGCCCTCGTAATAGGAATTGAACAGATAGCCGAAACTGTCGTCGAACGGCCGGTAGCCGTCCAGATGGTTTTGCAGCAAAAAGGTTTCGAAGAACCACGCGGTATGGGCCAGATGCCATTTGGCGGGGCTGGCGTCGGCCATGGCCTGGACCACCATGTCCTCGGCGCTGAGCGGCGCGACCAGCGCTTCGGTGCGCCGGCGCACGCTCAGATAGCGGCCCAGCAAATCGGTGGCGCCGGCCTGCGGGTCGCTGACGGCGGCTAGGGTGTGGAGGTTCATATTGGACTCTTCATAAATAATACGGATGTACATATTATTAGATTATTGCATCCCGAAGTCAAGCGATTGATGCGACCGGCCGGCAAAAGGCGCCGCGCGCGTCTATCGTTGACAATGATAATATGGTCGTACATACTGACGCAACTTTATCGCCCGGTCACCGTCTTTCATCTTCTTTCTCCCGCCATGTCCTCCACCTCCACCATCGAACGCGAACAGTTACTGACGCACGGCCTGCGCATCATCCATGCGCGCGGCTTCAACAATACCAGCGTGCAAGACATCGCGCGGGCGGCCGGCGTGCCGGACCGGTCCTTCTCGGCCTATTTCGCATCCAAGGAGGATTTCGGCTTGCAAATCCTGGAAATTTACTACGCCAACAGCTGCGCCACCATCAGCGCGACGCTGCGCAACGACGCCCTGCCGCCCCTGCAGCGGCTGCGCGATTATCTGGCCCTGAACCGCGCCCACCTCGATCGCGACGGCATGCGCAACGGCTGCTTGTACGGCAATTTCAGCGCCGAAGGCAGCGACCACAGCGAGGAACTGCGCCAGCGCATCATCGATATTTTCCGCCAGGTTCAACAAGCGTTCAGCGATTGCCTGAAGGCCGCCGTGCGCTGCGGCGAACTGCGCACGCGGCTCGAATGCGACGAGGTGGCCAATTTCGCGGTGGCGGCCTTGCAGGGCGCGATCTTGATGTCGAAAGCGCAGCGCAGCATGGAGCCTGTGCGACGCTTCGAAACGATGCTGTTCGCCATGCTGCAAGCGACGCCGTAAGCCCGCCAGCGACGCTTGACACCGGATAGTGTACGACTGTATTATCGCGTCATGCCTAAGCCATCCAACCGAGATAAAATCCTGACCGAAGGGCTGAAAGTCGTGCACCAGCGCGGCTTCGGCGGCGCCAGCGTGCGCGACATCATCCAGGCCGCCGGCGTGCCGCAAGGTTCGTTCACCAATCATTTTCAATCCAAGGAAGCGTTCGGGCTGGAAATCATCGACCTGTATTTCGACCACGCGCGCCAGACGCTGGACGCCACGCTGCGCAACGACGGTTATTCGCCGCTGCGGCGGCTGCGCGACTACATCGACGCCAACCAGACCCGGCTCCATGACGACGGCATGGAAAATGGCTGCTTGTTCGGCAATTTCCTCGGCGAGGCGGTCGACCACAGCGAAGCGATCCGGCTGCGCCTGCTGGAAATCTTCGCCGAGGTCACCGCCTCGCTGGAATATTGCCTGAACGCGGCCATCGCGGCCGGCGAACTGCCCGCCCATATCGACAGCGCCGGCGTGGCCGGCTACATCGTCGGCGGCCTGCACGGCGCGATGCTGATGGCCAAGGTCGAGCGCAGCGGCGTGCCGGTCGAGCGCTTCGAGCAAATCCTGTTCGGCATGATATTGGCTCGGCCCGACATCCTGCTGCCCGCGCTGAGCCTGGACCTGGCCCCGGCCACCGCCGCCGCCTGATCCGCCCCTTCCGCCACCTCGCCGCCTGCCGCCGCTCCCCCATCCCATTACGGACAAAATTGTCCAGTAAGTCGGGAAGCCCAGGCTGTTTTTCTTTTCGCGGCGCGGGCCTATGCTAGTGACATACCCCACTCAGGAGCCGCAAATGACCCACGCTAATCAGTCTTCCACCTTCATGATCGACGGCGTCACGCCGGTGCACCGCCTCGGTTACGGCGCGATGCAGATCACCGGCCCCGGCATCTGGGGCGATCCGGCCGACCGCGCCGAGGTCGTGCGCACGCTGCAACGCCTGCCCGAGCTGGGCGTCGACTTCATCGACACGGCCGATTCCTACGGCCCGAATGTGTCCGAAGAGCTGCTGCGCGACGCGCTGCCGGCCGGCCACAACATCCTGTTGGCCACCAAGGCCGGCCTGGCGCGCACCGGTCCCGACCGCTGGACCCCGCTGGGCCGTCCCGAATACCTGATCCAGCAAGCCTACGCCAGCCTGCGCCGCCTCGGCGTCGAACAGATCGGCCTGTGGCAATTGCACCGCATCGATGCCAGCGTGCCGCGCGACGAACAATTCGGCGCCGTGCGCCAATTGCAGGACAGCGGCGTGATCCGCCATGCCGGCCTGAGCGAAGTGAGCGTGGACGACATCAAGGCGGCATCGCGCCACTTCAAGGTCGCGACGGTGCAAAACCGCTACAACATCAGCGATCGCGCCAGCGAGGATGTGCTCGACTACTGCACCGAACACGGCATCGGCTTCATCCCTTGGTTCCCGCTCGCCTCCGGCCAGCTGATCGAAGCCGGCAAGCTGCTCGACGCCACCGCCGCCCGCCACCACGCCACGCGCGGCCAAATCGCGCTGGCATGGCTGCTCAAGCGCAGCCCGGTGATCTTGCCTATTCCCGGCACCTCCAAGGTGGCCCACCTTGAGCAAAACATGGCGGCCGCCGCCATCACGCTCACGGATGACGAGTTCGCCGCGCTCGACCGCGCCGGACGCGGCCTGCGCTAAGCCGACAGCCAAGCGGCCGCTAACCCGGCCGCCAGTCCGGCCCGACGGCGCGCCGCCTCCCGTTTCGGCGCGCCGCAGCCTTCCCCTTGCAAACCTCGACCGCCGCCCCGCCGACGGCCGGTCGACCCACGCCCCTTTCTTTGAGCAGGAGCCGCCATGAGCACGCCCGCCACGCCACATTTTTCCTACGCCCCGCTGTTCTGGCTCGCACTCGGCACCTTCGCCGTCGGCACAGAAAGCTTCATGATCTCCGGCCTGCTGCCCGGCATGGCGGCCGACTTGCACGTCAGCATAGTGGCCACCGGCCAGCTCGTGACGGTGTTCGCGCTGGCCTACGCGCTCAGCTCGCCGGTCCTGACGGCCTTGAGCGGCGGCGTCAACCGCCGCAGCCTGCTGATCGGCGCCATGGTCGCCTTCGCGGCCGCCAATCTCGTCGCGTGGTCGGCCCAGAATTACTGGGAACTGATGGCGGCGCGCATCTTGCTGGCCGCCGCCGCCGGCCTCTACGTGCCCGGCGCCAACGCGCTGGCCGGCGTGGTCGCCGGACCGGAGCGGCGCGGCACGGCGCTGGCCATCGTCAACGGCGGCATCACCATCGCCGTGGCCTTCGGCGTGCCGCTGGGCGCCCTCGTGGGCGACCGCCTCGGCTGGCGCATGACCTTCGCCGGCGTCGCGCTGCTGGCCACGCTGGCCACGGCCGGCCTCGCGTTCGGCCTGCCGCGCGGCATCGGCCAGGGCTTGCCGACGGCGACCCTGCGCGAACGCATCGCGACGGCGCGCCGCCCGGTCATCCTCACGACCCTGCTCGTGACGACCTTGTGGGCCATGGGCGCCTACACCATCTACACCTATCTGGCGCTGTTCGTGGCCGCCGCCACGCCGCTGCACGGCGCCCAGATCGGCTACGTGCTGCTGACCTGGGGCGTGGCGGCGGCGGTCGGCGTCTTCATCGGCGGCAAGGCGGTCGACCGCTACGGCGCCCGCAGCGTCATCATCCCGGCGCTGGCGGCCTCGATCGCCGCCTTCGCGCTGCTGTCGGCCAGCGCCCACCTGCTGCCCAAATCGCTGGCCCTGGTTCCGGTGCTGGTCGGCGTGGTGGCCTGGGGCGTGGCGCACTGGAGCTTCTATCCGGGCCAGCAGGCCGGCCTGATCGGGGTCGCCGGCCTGAAGGGCACGCCCATCGTGCTCTCGCTCAACGCCTCCTTTATGTACCTGGGCTTCTCGTTGGGCGCCGCGCTCGGCTCGCTGACGCTGAGCTACTCGACGGTGGCCGACCTGGGCTGGGTCGCCGCCGTCTGCGAAGCGGCCGCGCTGACGCTGACCATCGTGCTGGGCTGGCGCGGCGCCTTCACGGCCGACGGCGCGCGGGCGCCGACGACGAGCCGATAACGCCGCACGGCAGCCTACTACAGCGGCGTCGCCAGGTGCGCCGCCAGATATTTGCCCAGGCACAGCAGCGTGACCGTCGGCGGCAAGCCCCAGGCTTCCGGTATCACCGACGCGTCGCAGACATACAGATTCCCGGTCGACGTTCGCAAATGCCGGTCCACGCCGGCGCCGATGCGCACGCTGCCGCCCGGATGCGCGGCGAAGTGGCGGCTCTGAAACACGTGATGCGCGCCGGCCCGGGCCATAATCGTCCGCCCCATCTCCACGCCCAGCCACAACTTTTGCCGGTCGGCGGCAGTCAGCGTCTTGTCCACCCACAGCGGGCCGATGCGCCCGCCGATCTGGTCGCGGACCTTCACCATCACCGTCAGCGTGCGGCTGTGGGCCAGCACCCGGTCCAGCCGTCCCGCCTGCGCCGCGAAGGCCTGGTACATGGCTTTCGGCAAGGTCATGTCGGCCAGCGTGATGCCGTCGGCCTCCAGGTGCATGCCGGCCGCCATCGGCACTTCCTTGCCGCCGTCGATATCGTCGACCGTGCCCATCACCGCGATCACCGGATCGCTGAACAGGGCGTCGGCGCCGGCCGACAGGCCCGACGCCTGCAGCAGTCGCGGGCTGCCGATGCCGCCGCCGGCCAGCACCACCACGCCGGCGTGGGCCTGCCGCACGGCTTGGCCGCGCACGAACTCGACGCCGACGGCGCGCCCGTCGCGCAGCAACACCCGCGTCACCTTCGCCTGGTCCAGCAAGACGGCACCGTGGGCCACCGCGTCGTCGACGAAATTGCGCGCCGTCCACTTTGCGCCAAAGGGACAGCCGTAGGTGCAGCGCCAGCACCCGCTGCGGCACTGGTCGGCGTAGATCATCTTGTCGAGCTTGCGCCAGTCGTGGCCCAGTGCCTGCGCGGCCGCCATGATGCGCGCGGCCATCGGCCCCACCAGCCGGTCCGGCAGCGGCAGCATCGGCACCTCCTCGCGCAACTGGCGCAGGGCCGGCGCCAGATCGATGCCGTAACGCAGGAACAGCGGCAGCGGCGGCGCCATCGCCGTCGCGTAATTGATGGCCGAACTGCCGCCGCTGGCGATCGCCCGCACCAGCAGCGAACCGTCGCGGTGCAAAAAGGCGCCGCGTCCCGGCACCGCCGCCATCGCCGCCATCTGGCGCAGCGTGCCCTTCAGCGGCGCCGCGCTGCCCTGTTCCAGCAACAGCACGCGGGCGCCGCGGCGCGCCATCTCGCGCGCCACGGTCGCCCCGCCGGGACCGCTGCCGACGACGATCACGTCGTAGGCGGCCGGCGCGGCGCCCCGGTCCGGCGCGGCGCTGCCGTCCATCACGGCGCCAGGCCGACGGCCCGGCTCTCGCGCCAGCTCTGCTGGCCGCAGGCCAGCCACCGCATCACCTGCAAGGCCTCGGCGGCCGGCACCGGATTGGCGCCGACGCCCAAAATCGCATCGCGCACGCCGGCGTAGTAGCGCCGGTAATCGCCGTCGACGCCGGCGTGGCCGCGCACGGCCAGGCCATCGGCGCCGGCCATTGTCAGCGTGCCCGGCTGCGGATCGATGCCCCACTGCGCGCCGCCCGGCGCCAAGCCGGCCTTCAAGGCGTCTTCCTGCGCGTCCAGGCCCAGCTTGACATAGCTGCCGGCCGTGCCGTGGACCACGAAGCGCGGCCCCGGCTGCGCCGTCAGCGCGCTGGCGTGCAAGATCACGCGCAAGTTGTCATAGCGCAGCACGGCGTGGAACCAGTCGTCGGTGGCGGCGCCGTCGCGCTGCCGCATCAAATCGAGCGTGATGGTTTGCGGCGCGCCGAACAGCTGCAAGGCCTGGTCCAGCAGATGCGGCCCGAGGTCGTACCACAGGCCGCTGCCGGGCACGCCGGACTCGCGCCAGCGCGTCTGCACCTGCGGCCGGAAACGGTCGAAATGCGATTCAAGCTGCGTCACGCGGCCCAGCGTGCCCGCCGCCAGCAACTGCCGCACGGTCAGGAAATCGGCATCCCAGCGCCGGTTGTGAAACACCGACAGCAAACGGCCGCCGGCCTCGGCGCGCGCGATCAGGTCGGCCGCCTCGGCCACGTCGATGGTGAACGGCTTGTCGACCACCACGTGCTTGCCGGCCGCCAGCGCCGCCAGCGCCAGCGGATAGTGGCTGGCGTTCGGCGTCGGAATCACGACCAGATCGATGTCGGGCCGCGCGAACAAGGCTTGCGGCGTGTCACACACGTCCACCTGCGGCAGCGCCGCCCGCACCTTGGCGGCATCGCTGCTGGCCAGCGCCACCAGTTCCAGGCCCGGCACGCTGCGCACCAGCGGCGCGTGAAACGTGGCCGTCGCATAACCATAACCGACGATGCCGACTTTTAGCGCCCGTTCGGCGCCGCCATCGCGCGCCAATGAAGAATTCGTTTCCATCTCTGTTCCGCTCCTGGATTAATAAGTGCCGGCGGCCGGCCGGCGCCGCGCTGACACCGGCGGCCGACCATAGCATACACGCCATCAGGGGAACCGGCCGCCCGCGTTTCCACTACAATCGACGCCACTGTCCACACGGAAAACCACATGAGCCTGCCCCTGTCCTGCGGCACCCTGATCGTCAACGCCCGCCGTCAATTACTGCTGTGCCACGTCACCAACACCGCCAAGTGGGATATACCCAAGGGCTTGCTCGACGCCGGCGAAACGCCGCTGGCCGCCGCCATGCGCGAACTGCGCGAAGAAGCCGGCATCGCCTTCGACCCAAGCTTATTTATCGAGATCGGCTTTTTTTCCTACCGCCAGGACAAGGATTTGCACTTGTTCAAATTGCGGGCGCCCGACGATTTCGACGACTTGTCGCAGCTCCATTGCAGCAGTTTCTTCGCCGACGAGACGACGGGCTTGCCGACGCCCGAGGTCGACGGCTACCGCTGGGCCGGGCGCGAGCAGATCCGCCGCCTGTGCTGGCCGCGCATGGCGACGCGGCTGCTGGCGCTCGATTGGTGAATGGCGACTGGCGAACCGGCCGTTGCGGCGCGAAAATTGTGCGCCCGCCAGCGCCCTCGCCGGCCCCGCTTTGATTTAAAATCAACGGCTTTTGCAAATCCGCCGGCAGTCGCCGGCACCTTGCGTCCAGCGGTTTGCACAAAAATACAGGAGACCAGATGGCTGACCCCATACACCATAAAAACGAACTCAAGCGCGGACTCAAAAGCCGCCACATCCAGCTGATCGCGCTCGGCGGCGCCATCGGCACCGGCCTGTTCCTCGGCATCGCCCAAACCATACAGATGGCCGGCCCGTCGGTGCTGCTCGGCTACGCCATCGCCGGCCTGATCGCCTTCCTCATCATGCGCCAGCTCGGCGAAATGGTGGTCGACGAACCGGTGGCCGGCTCCTTCAGCTACTTCGCCGACAAATATTGCGGCCACCTGGCCGGCTTCATGTCGGGCTGGAATTACTGGGTCTTGTATGTGCTCGTCAGCATGGCCGAACTGTCGGCCGTCGGCATCTACGTGCAATACTGGTGGCCGGCGATCCCGACGTGGATGTCGGCGCTGGCCTTCTTCCTGGTCATCAACGCCATCAGCCTGAGCAACGTGAAAGCCTTCGGCGAAATGGAATTCTGGCTCGCCATCATCAAGGTCGTCGCCATCGTCGGCATGATCGCCTTCGGCGCCTGGCTGCTCATTTCCGGCGACGCCGGCCCGCAGGCGGCCGTCTCGAATCTGTGGACCCACGGCGGCTTCTTCCCGCATGGCGTCGGCGGCCTCGTGATGGCGATGGCCGTCATCATGTTTTCCTTCGGCGGACTCGAACTGATCGGCATCACCGCCGCCGAGGCCGACGACCCCTCGCACACCATACCGAAAGCCACCAACCAGGCCATCTACCGCATCCTGATTTTCTACATCGGCGCGCTGGCCATCCTGCTGTCGCTGTATCCGTGGGAAAAAGTGGTCACCAGCGGCAGCCCCTTCGTGCTGATCTTCCACGCGCTCGACAGCAATATCGTCGCCAACATCCTCAACGCCGTCGTGTTGACGGCCGCCCTGTCGGTCTATAACAGCGGCGTCTACAGCAACACCCGCATGCTGTACGGCCTCGCGCTGCAAGGCAACGCGCCGCAGGCGCTGCTCAAGGTGAGCCGGCGCGGCGTGCCGCTGGCCGCGCTGGGCGTGTCGGCGCTGGCCACCGGCGTCTGTGTCGTCGTCAACTACTTCATGCCGGGCAAGGCGTTCGAAGTGCTGATGGGCCTGGTCGTCTCGGCGCTGATTATCAACTGGGGCATGATCAGCTGGATACACCTGCGTTTCCGCGCGCACAAACGGGCCGCCGGGCAAAGCACGCTGTTCCGCAGCCTCGGGTATCCATTCACCAACTACCTGTGCCTGGCCTTCCTGGCCGCCATTCTGGTGGTCATGTATCTGACGCCGGATCTGCGCATGTCCGTCTACCTGATCCCGGTCTGGCTGATCGCGCTCGGCATCGGCTACGCACTGGTGCGCAACAAAGCGGCCGCCGCCGCATCGCCACCGTCGTCCGCGTCCGCGTCCGCGCCGCACTAAGCGCGCCGCGCCGCCCTTCCCCATGGCTCCCTTTCCGGGAGCCATTTTTATTTCCTGTCCCGCAAGCGGGGCGGCGCCGGCGCTACGCGCGTCAGCGCACGGAAGTTCATGCCCGGGCGCAGTAAGGTGTGCCGTAAATCATGCACGCGGCCCGCCCCGCGCATGCCACTCACAATGCAACACGCGGCGCCCGGCACCACCTCAAGGAACAGGATACAAAATGGGACCATGGATATTGGCGGCCGTATTGGCCGGCGCCGCATTGACGCTGTTTCAAGTGCCGGGCTGGGCCTGGCTGGCCGCGCTCGGCGCGTGGCTGCTGCTGGGACTGGCGAGCGCCGTCATCGGCCCGCCAGCCGCCCTGGTCTTGCTGCTGGTGTTCGGTGTGCCGGCGGCGCTGCTGGCCGTCAAGGCGCTGCGCCGCGCCCTGCTGACGCCGCACCTGCTGGCCCTGTTCAAAAAGCTGCTGCCGACCATGTCCGACACCGAACGCGACGCGCTCGAAGCCGGCACCACGTGGTGGGACGCCGACCTGTTCAGCGGCCGGCCCGACTGGGACAAGCTGCTGACGCTGCCGTCGCCGACCTTGAGCAGGGAGGAGCATTCTTTCCTCGCCAATGAAGTCACGCAGCTATGCGACCTCGTCGACGACTGGGAATCGACCCAGGTGTGGCAGGCGCTGCCGCCGCAGGCCTGGCAATACGCCCGCGACCAAGGTTTCCTCGGCATGATTATCCCCAAAAAATACGGCGGCAAGGAATTCTCCGCCTATATGCACTCGCAGGTGGTGATGAAACTGTCGACCCGCTGCTCGGCGCTGGCCGTGCAGGTGATGGTGCCGAACTCGCTGGGCCCGGCCGAACTGCTGCTGCACTACGGCACCGAACAGCAAAAAGACTACTACCTGCCGCGCCTGGCCGCCGGCACCGACATCCCCTGCTTCGCGCTGACCAGCCCCTACGCCGGCTCCGACGCCGCCGCCATACCCGACACCGGCGTCGTCTGCATAGACCAGTGGGAGGGCCGCGACACCTTGGGCCTGCGCATCAGCTGGGACAAGCGCTACATCACGCTGGGCCCCATCGCCACCCTGCTGGGACTGGCGTTCCGCGTGGTCGACCCGGACGGCCTGCTGCCGCCGGGCAGCGCGCCCGGCATCACCTGCGCGCTGATCCCGACCGGCCACGCCGGCGTCGTCATCGGCCGCCGCCACTGGCCGCTCAACGCCGTGTTCCAGAACGGCCCCACCTCGGGCCGCGACGTCTTCATCCCCATGCAATGGGTCATCGGCGGGCCGCAGCAGATCGGCAAGGGCTGGCGCATGCTGATGGAATGCCTGGCTGCCGGCCGCGCCATCTCGCTGCCCTCGTCCAGCGTCGGCGTCGCCAAGATGGCCGTGCGTGGCACCAGCGCCTACTGCGCCATCCGGCGCCAGTTCAAGACCGCCATCGGCAAGTTCGAGGGCGTGCATGAAGCGCTGGCCCGCATGGGCGGCAACCTCTACATGATGGACGCGGCGCGCAAGATGTCGGCGCTGGCCGTCGACCTCGGCGAACAGCCGGCCGTCGTGTCGGCCATCGTCAAATACCACGTCACCGAGCGCGGCCGCGCCGTCGTCAACGACGGCATGGACATCCTCGGCGGCAAGGGCATCAGCATGGGGCCGAGCAACTTCCTCGCCCGCGCCTACCAGCAAGTGCCGATCGCCATCACGGTCGAAGGCGCCAACATCCTGACGCGCTGCCTTATCATCTTCGGCCAGGGAGCGATCCGTTCCCATCCCTACGTGCTGCGCGAAATGCGCGCCTGCGCCGAACCCAAGCAGCGCCAGGCCGAACACGACTTCGACGCCGCCTTCTTCGGCCACCTGGCCTTCGTCTGCGCCAACGCCGTGCGCGCGCTGTGCTACGGCCTCAGCGGCGCCATCTTCGCACCAGTGCCGCAGCACGCCGTGCCCGACGTGCGCCGCCACTACCGCGCCGCCGGCCGCCTGGCGACCGCGTTCGCGCTGCTGACCGACCTGTCGATGTTCGTGCTGGGCAGCGAACTGAAGCGCCGCGAACGGATTTCCGCCCGCCTCGGCGACGCGCTGTCGCAGCTCTACCTCGTCAGCGCCGCGCTCAAGCGCTACGACGACGACCTTTACCCCGCCGCCGACGCGCCCTATGTGCACTGGTCGGTGCAGGACGCGCTGCTGAAGGCGCAACTAGCCCTGGTCGGCGTGCTCGACAATTTCCCCAACCGCGCCGTCGCCGTGCTGGCGCGCTTGCTGATGTTCCCGCTGGGCCTGCCGCAGCGCGCACCGTCCGACCAGCTCGGCAGCGCCGTAGCCGACGCCATGCAAACCGGCGGCGCCGCCCGCGAACGGCTGCTGGCCGACAGCTTCATCGCCGACGACATCGGCGACCCCATCGCCTGCGGCGAGCTGGCCTTCGCCCTGTTGCCACAGGTGAACGCCATCGAACAGCGGCTGAAGCCGGCGTTCCACAACGGCACCATCGAGCCCATACCGCAAAGCCTGGTCGAGATGCAAGCCTGGATCTTGCAGGCGGCCAGCCGCAACCACATCACCATGGAAGAACGCCGCGTGATGGCGGACTACGCCCGCTTCGCGGCGCTGGCCATCCACGTCGACGATTTCCCCGCCGACCTGAACGCCGCCGCCGACACCGCCAAGCGCCAGCGCATGAGCGCCGCGACCATGGCCATGGAAAGCTGAGGCCCATCGGGCGGCGACTATGTTTACAATGCGCACCTCAACCCGCGCATTCCCGACATCGCCGCCCATGACTCTTAAAATTTCCCGCATCCTGCACGCCGGTTACGTCTTCGAATGCGAGGGCACGGCCATCGCATTCGATCCCATCGTTGAAAATCCGTTCAGCCGCAACTGCCACGCCTTTCCCGCCGTCGCCTTCGACCACGGCCAGATCAGACAGCTGAAACTGGCCGCCGTCTTCATCTCCCACTTTCACGACGACCACTGCTCCTTCGACAGCCTGGACCTGCTGGACCGCCGCACGCCCATCTACCTTTACTGCCAGTTCGACCAGCTGTTCGACATGATAAGGGAGCTCGGCTTACTCGACGTCCACGCGCTGCGCACGGACACGCCGGTCCACATCGGCCCCTACACCGTCACCCCGCGCGAGGCGCTCGACACCGAAGTGGACTCGCTGTTCCACATCCACGCGGCCGGCCTCAACGTCCTCAACGTCGTCGACTCCTGGATCGCGCCCGACACGCTGGCCACGCTGGCCCGCAGCGCGCCGTGGGACATGGTGCTGTGGCCGTTCCAGACCATGCGCGAAATCGAAGTCATCGCCCCTTCGCGGACCGAGCGCGAAGCGGCCCACATCCCCGCCGAATGGCTGGACCAGCTGCGCCTGCTCAATCCGCGCTACATCGTGCCCAGCTCCTGCCAGTTCGTGCAAGAACCGTGGTCCTGGTACAACCACGCCATGTTTCCCATCACCTACCGCCAGTTCGGCCGGGAAGTCGGCGCGGCCCTGCCCGGCGCGACCATCGTCCAGCTGTCGCCCTCGGTGTCGGTCGAACTCGACCGGGACACGCTGACGCCGGCCGCGCCGCTGCCCTGGGTCCACCCGGTCGGCCCGCAAGACGTCGACTACGCATACGACCAGCACATCGCCGCGCCGGCCACCGCCGACATCGCGCGCCGTTTCGCGCCGCTGGCGGCCGCGCAGGCCGAGCTGGTCCACGCCTACTGCCGCGCCGGCCTGCTCGACAAATACCGCGCCATGGAACTGCCGGAAGACAGTTACTTTGAACAGCCGCGCCACTGGCAGCTGGCCCTCTACGACCACGCCGGGGCCCTCAGCCTCTACCACTACCGCGTCGAGGGCGACACCATCACGCCGCTGCCCGTGCCGCCGCCGGCCCTGTCCTGGACCACGCAGCTGCCGCTGGCCAAGCTGTACGCGGCGCTGGCGCTGGGCGAATCACTGACGTCCATGTATTTGCGCATCAACGACACCCTGTTCGACAGCGCGACCGAAGCGGAAGTTCAATCGGCCGACATCGTCGACGACCCGCTGATACGCTGCCTGTTCAACGACGCCTTCGGCGCCTACCAGGCCGCGCAGCTGAAACGGATACAGGGCCGCCGGCCGGCCTGACCGCCTGAGTGCGTGAATCCCGCACCGCAGCGCCGGGGCGTCGACAAAACAGTGTCGTTTCGCTATGATGGATGGGTCTCTTCAGCTGACCCACTCTCGGACTGGATAACGATGGCCAACTCACCCGCAGCGGCAGCGTCAGCCGCGATATCGAGCGTCCCCGCCCGGCCCGGCCCCTCGCCGGCCGCCATCGACCAGGCCGACCACGCCATGCGCCACTGGCGCGACCCCGGCCCCGATCCGGTCCGGCCCGGTTCCCCGCGCCACCTGCACATGTTTTGCCAGATGCTGCTGCACACCCACAATCCCTACAAGCCGGCCGTCATCGACTGGCCGCCGCTGACGCCGGACGCGCTGCGCCGCGTCACGTCGCTGCCGATCTGGGACATCGCGGTCCAGACCGAAGGCCGCGCCTCGATCCGGGTCCGGAGTTTCGCCGCCACCGTGCGCGATCCGCTGCTGCGCCAGGCGCTGGAAATGGACGGCGCCGAGGAGGCGCGCCACAAGGACGTGCTCTCCAAGCTGGTGCAAGCCTACGGCATCGCGCTCGCGCCCGAACCGGCCTACCTGGCGCCCGACGATCCCGAATGGGGCTGGCTGCTGACCGGCTACAGCGAGTGCATCGACAGCTTCTTCGCCTTCGGCCTGTTCGCCGCCGCCCGCCGCTCCGGCTTTTTCCCGCCCGAGCTGGTCGACACCTTCGAGCCGGTGATCCAGGAAGAAGGCCGCCACATCCTGTTCTTCGTCAACTGGGCCGCGTGGCACCGGCGCAACCTGCCGTGGTGGCGCCGCCCGCTGTACACGGCCAAGGTGGCGCGGGTCTGGCTCTACCTGATCTGGGAGCGCATCGGCATCGCGCGCGGCATCGACACCGATGGCATGGCCCAGGACGCCAATTTCACCATGAACGGTTCGGCCATGCTGGGGGAGGCGCTGTCGCCGCGCACCATGATCGAGCTGTGCCTCGAAGAAAACGCGCGCCGCATGGCCGGCTACGACAGCCGATTGCTGCGCCCGCAAACGGTGCCGCGCCTGGCCCGCTGGGCGCTGCGCTTGCTGCGCTAAAATCCTTGCGCCGACATTGTTGGGGCGAAACTGTTGCGCCAAAACGTCAGCCGGCGCAGATTTAATCGCGCCATCCGTGATCTGCCGCAAGCACGCGCAAGCTCAGCGCCCGCTCACGCCACGTAGCCGGCCTCGCGGAACCACGCCAGCGCATCGCGCAAGCCATCCTGATATGGACGCGGCGCATAGCCGAGCACGCGACGCGCCTTGTCCGAGCTGAAATACATGCGGTGGCGCGACATCTTGAGCCCGTCGACGGTGACGAAGGGTTCGCGGCCGGTGCGCCGCGCCACCGCCTCGGCCAGATGCGCCAGCGGGTACAGCGGCCAGCGCGGCAGCCGCAGCGACGGCGCCCGCCGGCCGCTGAGCGCCGCGATATCGCCCAGCATCTGTTGCAGGCTGACGTCCTGCCCGCCCAAAATATAACGCTCCCCGATGACACCGCGCTCCAGCGCCAGGAAATGCCCCTCGGCCACGTCGTCGACGTGCACCAGATTGAGTCCCGTGTCGACGAAGGCCGGCATGCGGCCGGACGCCGCCTCGATGACGATGCGCCCGGTCGGCGTCGGCCGCACGTCGCGCGGGCCGACCGGCGTCGACGGCTGCACGATCACGGCCGGCAAGCCGTGGTCAGCCACGCGGCCCAGCACCAGCTGCTCGGCCAGCACCTTGCTGCGCTTGTAGCCGCCGATGGCCTCGGCGGCCGACATCGCCGCCTCCTCGCCGACCGGGGCGGTGGCGCCGGCCACCCGCAGGGTCGCCACGCTGCTGGTATAAACGACGCGTTCGACCCCGCACTGTTGCGCCGCGCGCATCACGGTCTCGGTGCCAGAGGTATTGGCCGCGACTATCTCTTCGGGATGGGCGGCCCACAGCCGGTAATCGGCCGCCACATGGAAGACGTGGCGCACGCCGGCGCAGGCGCGCAGCATCGCGGCCGGGTCGCGCATGTCGCCGCTGACGATGCGCACCGGCAGCTGCGCCAGGTTGCGGCGCGGGCTGTCGTCGCGGGCCAGCACCCGCACCCGCAGACCGCGCGCCAGCGCCCGCCGCACCACGGCCGAACCGAGGAAGCCGGTCGCTCCCGTGACCAAAATATCGTCGTCCGCCATCGCGTTTTAGTCCTTGTGCAATTTATAATCAGTTGCCGTGAAATTAAAAACAAGGTAGGGTCTACAACAAGCATATAGTAGTTACTATTGCAAAATTGGTGTTGCTTTTATCGGCGCACCACGCGGCCGGATGGTGCTACCACCAGCCGCCGCCCATGCACCATCGGTTTGCCATCTGAGACGCGTTCGACCGGAGATCCGGAAAGGAGTTTCTGCATGCAGGTGATACTCGCCCAACCGCGCGGTTTCTGCGCCGGCGTCGTCCGCGCCATCGAAATCGTCGACCGCGCCCTCGTCAAGTATGGCGCGCCGGTCTTCGTGCGCCACGAGATCGTGCACAACAAGCATGTCGTCGACAGCCTGCGCCGCAAGGGCGCCGACTTCACCGAGTCGCTGGACGGCATTCCGGCCGGCGCCGTCACCATCTTCAGCGCCCACGGCGTGCCGGCCTCGGTCGAGGCCGACGCCGTCGCGCGCCAGCTGCGCGTGATCGACGCCACCTGCCCGCTGGTCGCCAAGATCCACCACCAGGGCCGCCAGTACGCCGCCAGCGGCCGCCGCGTGATCCTGATCGGCCACGCCGGCCACCCGGAAGTGGTCGGCACCCTGGGCCAGATACCCGGCGACGTGATCCTGGTCCAGAACGAGGCCGAGGCGCGGACGCTGGACTTGGCGGCCGACACCGCGCTGGCCTACGTCACCCAGACCACCCTCAGCGTCGACGACACCCGCGCCATCATCGCCACCCTGCACCGCCGCTTCAGCAACCTCATCGGGCCGGACACGCGCGACATCTGCTACGCCACCCAGAGCCGGCAAAGCGCCGTGCGCGAGCTGGCCAAGCGGGTCGACGTGCTGCTCGTCGTCGGCGCCACCAACAGTTCCAATTCCAACCGGCTGCGCGAAATCGGCGCCGAAAGCGGCATCCCCAGCTATCTGCTGGCCGACGGCAGCGAACTCGATCCGGCCTGGGTGCTGGGCGCGCGCGTGCTGGGCGTGACGGCTGGCGCCTCGGCCCCGGAGTCGACCGTGGAAGACGTGCTGGCCGCGCTGCGCCGGCTCGGCCCGGTGGAACTGAGCACCATGGAAGGCCGCGAGGAATACGCCGAATTCCGCCTGCCGGCCCTGCTCGCGGACCCGACGCCGCCGGCGTCTTTGCCGCCGCCGCACGACGGCGCCCGGCAGGCCGAGCACCCGGCAGCGCCACAAACAACGCAACAATTACAGCCTCAACAATTGCAGCTCGAAGACTGACACGCTCACCAGGAGAACCGCATTGGCCATACCTTTTCTGCAAGTGGCGCGCGTCGGCGCCTACGTCGCCCGCCAGCACCTGGCCGGACGCAAGCGCTACCCGCTGGCGATGATGCTCGAACCACTGTTCCGTTGCAACCTGGCCTGTTCCGGCTGCGGCAAGATCGACTATCCCGACCCCATCCTCGACCAGCGCCTGTCGGTGCAACAGTGCCTGGACGCGGTCGATGAATGCGGCGCGCCGGTGGTCTCCATCGCCGGCGGCGAACCGCTGCTGCACAAGGACATGCCGGCCATCGTCGAAGGCATCATCGCCCGCAAGCGCTTTGTCTACCTGTGCACCAACGCCCTGCTGCTGGAAAAAAAGCTCGACCAGTACAAGCCCAATCCCTACTTCATCTGGTCGGTCCACCTCGACGGCGACCGCGAAATGCACGACCATTCCGTGTGCCAGAGCGGCGTCTACGACCGCGCCGTGCAAGCCATCGGCAAGGCGCGCGCGCTCGGCTTCCGCGTCAACATCAACTGCACGCTGTTCAACAACGCCGATCCCGAGCAGGTCGCCAATTTCTTCGACACCCTCAAGGGCATCGGCGTCGACGGCATCACCGTCTCGCCCGGCTACGCCTACGAACGGGCGCCGGACCAGCAGCACTTCCTCAGCCGCGCCACCACCAAGCAACTGTTCCGCGACATCCTCGCGCGCGGACGCGGCGGGCGCGACTGGGCCTTCAGCCAGTCCTCGCTGTTCCTCGACTTTTTGGCCGGCAACCAGACCTACCATTGCACGCCGTGGGGCAACCCGACCCGCACTGTGTTCGGCTGGCAGCGTCCCTGCTACCTGCTGGGCGAAGGCTACACCGACAGCTTCAAGTCGCTGATGGAAGACACCGACTGGGACGCCTACGGCACCGGCAACTACGAAAAGTGCGCCAATTGCATGGTCCACAGCGGCTACGAGGCGTCGGCCGTGGCCGACACCGTGGCCCACCCGTTCAAGGCGATGGGCGTGGCCCTGCGCGGCGTGCGCACCAGCGGCAAGATGGCGCCGGACATCGCGCTCGACCGCCAGCGGCCGGCCGACTTCGTGCACTCCAAGCACGTCGCCATCAAGCTCGAAGAAATCGGCCGCACGGCATCGGTCAAGCCGCGCCGCGCGCCCGAGCCGAGCGAGGTCGGCGGGAGCTGAGCGATGGCCCCGGCTCACTCGTCGATGTGGATAACATGGCTGGGCACGGCGCTGTGCGCCGTCGCGGCCGGCTACGCGCTGCTGGCCGCGTGGCTGAGCCGCTACGCGCCGCGCGCCGACGAGGCTGTCGCGGCGCAGGCCACGCCGGCATCGGCACTAACATCAACATCGACATCGGCACCGTCACCGTCACCGGCACTGTCACCGCGCGCTGTCACGGTGCTCAAGCCGCTCAGCGGCGCCGAACCGCGCCTGTACGACAACCTCGCCACGCTGTGCCGCCAGGACCATCCCGACTACCAGATCGTGTTCGGCGTGCGCGAGGCCGACGACGCGGCCGTGGCCGTGGTCCAACGCCTGCAAGCGGACTTTCCCGACCTCGACATCAGCCTCGTCGTCTCGGCCCGCGCGCACGGCCGCAACCTCAAGGTGGCCAACCTGATTAACATGCTGCCGGCCGCCCGCCACGACTGGCTGCTGCTGGCCGACAGCGACATCGCGGCGCCGCCCGATTATCTGCGCCGCGTCAGCGCGCCGCTGGCCGACGCCGGCACCGGCATCGTCACCTGCCTGTACCGCGGCCGCGCGCTGGGCCGCTTCTGGCAGCGCGTCGGCGCCCAGTTCATCGACGACTGGTTCGCGCCGTCGGTGCGCATCGCCCACGCGGCCGGCTCGCGCCGCTTCGCCTTCGGCGCCACCATCGCCGTGCGGCGCGACACGCTGGCCCTGATCGGCGGCTTCGAGGCGCTGGCCGGCCGCCTCGCCGACGATTTCTGGCTCGGCGAGCTCAGCCGCCGCCACGGCCTGGCCACCGTGCTGTCGGACGTCGTCGTCAGCACCGACGTCACCGAAACCACGCTGGCGGCGCTGTGGACCCACGAACTGCGCTGGCTGCGCACGATACGCTCGCTCAATCCGGCCGGCTTCAGCCTCACCTTCATCACCCACACCTGGCCGCTGCTCATCGGCGGCGCGGCGCTGGCGCAGACGCCGTCGGCCTGCCTGCTCGCGCTCAGCGGCGCGCTGTCGCGCAGCGTGCTGGCCGGCGGCCCCGGCGCCGCCGCCCGCGCGCCGCTGCGCGACACCCTGCTGCTGGCCGAATGGGCCGCCGCCCTGGTCGGCTCCCGGGTCAGCTGGCGCGGCCAGCAACTGCCGGTGCGCGACGGCGCGCCCGACATCGCCGGCCCCGGCCGCGCGGAGCACGCGCTCCAGCACCAAGACTACGCCAAGCCGCACGCCGCCCCGGCGTCCCATCATCAGACACGTCATCCCACCTGAAGGGTCCTATGAAAACTTTATTCCTCCAAGCTCCATCGTTTGACGGTTTCGACGGCGGCGCCGGTTCGCGCTACCAGGCCAAGCGCGAGATCAAATCGTTCTGGTTCCCGACCTGGCTGGCCCAGCCCGCCGCCATGGTGCCCGGCAGCCGCCTGCTCGACGCGCCGGCCGACGAGCTGACGGTGGCGCAGTCGCTGGACATCGCCGCCGACTACGAGCTCGTCATCATCCACACCAGCACCCCGTCCTACGACGGCGACGCCCGCTTCGCCGAAGCGCTCAAGGCGCGCCAGCCGGCGCTGCTGATCGGCATGGTCGGCGCCAAGGCCGCCGTCGAACCGGACGCCACGCTGACCGGCAGCACCGCCATCGACTTCGTCTGCCGCGAAGAATTCGACTACACCTGCGTCGACGTCGCCGCCGGCCTGCCGCTGGCCGAGATCACCGGCCTGAGCTACAAGGCCGCCGACGGCGCCATCGTCCACAACGCCGCCCGCGCCATGATAGAAGACATGGACGCGCTGCCCTTCGTGGCGCCGATCTACCAGCGCGACCTGAAGGTCAACAACTACTTCATCGGCTACCTCAAGCATCCCTACGTGTCGATCTACACGGGCCGCGGCTGCCGCTCGCGCTGCACCTTCTGCCTGTGGCCGCAGACCGTCGGCGGCCACGCCTACCGAACCCGCACGGCCGCCAGCGTCATCGAGGAAGTGAAGTGGATACGCGACAACATGCCCGACGTCAAAGAGATCATGTTCGACGACGACACCTTCACCGACTTCCGTCCGCGCGCCGAGGAAATCGCGCGCGGCCTCGGCCAGCTGGGTGTCACGTGGTCGTGCAACGCCAAGGCCAACGTCCCCTACAGCACGTTGAAAATCATGAAGGACAACGGCCTGCGCCTGCTGCTGGTCGGCTACGAGTCGGGCGACGACCAGATCCTCCTCAACATCAAGAAGGGCTTGCGCACCGACATCGCGCGCCGCTTCACGGCCGATTGCCGCAAGCTCGGCATCATCATCCACGGCACCTTCATCCTCGGCCTGCCCGGCGAAACGCGCGACACCATCGAAAAAACCATCCAGTACGCCAAGGACATCAACCCGCACACCATCCAGGTGTCGCTGGCCGCGCCCTACCCCGGCACCACGCTGTACAAGCAGGCGATGGACAACGGCTGGCTGCAAAGCCACAAGGTCATCAACCTGGTCAACGAGCGCGGCGTGCAGCTGGCCGCGATCAGCTACCCGCATCTGTCGAAGGAAGAGATTTACCACGGCGTGGAAAAGTTTTATAAGCGCTTCTATTTCCGCCCCAGCAAAATCTGGGAAATCGTCCGCGAAATGATGGGCAGTTGGGAGATGACCAAGCGCCGCCTGCGCGAAGGCGTCGAGTTCTTCCACTTCCTGCGTTCGCACGAGGCTTGATGCCGGCGCACCGACCAGCGGCCGCCGCGCCGCGCGGACTGATCTTGACGGCCGACGACTTCGGCCTGCATGTAAGCGTCAACGCGGCGGTCGAACTGGCGTGGCGGGACGGCGTGCTCAACGCCGCCAGCCTGATGGTCGCCGCGCCCGCCGCCGCCGACGCCGTGGCCCGCGCGCGCCGCCTGCCGGGCCTGCGCGTCGGCCTGCACCTGGTGCTGGCCGACGGCGCCGCCACGCTGCCGGCGTCGCAGATTCCCGACCTGGTCGGCGCCGACGGCCGCTTCGGCTCGGACATGGCGCGCGCCGGCTGCCGCTTCTTTTTCCTGCCCCGCGTGCGGCGCCAGCTGGCCGCCGAAATCCGCGCCCAGTTCGCCGCCTACGCCGCCACCGGCCTGCCGCTGGACCACGTCAACACGCACAAACATTTTCATCTGCACCCCACCGTGCTGACGCTGATATTAACCATCGGCCGCGACTACGGCCTGCGCGCCATGCGTTTGCCGCTGGAGGCGAACGCGCCGTTCTGGCTGCGGCCGTGGCTGCTGCTCACGCGGCGCCGCCTGCGCGCCGCCGGCATCGCCCACAACGACCACGTGGTCGGCATCGCCGCCAGCGGCGCCATGGACGAAGCGGCGCTGCTGGCCGCCCTGCCCGCGCTGGCGGCCGGCGTCACGGAAATCTATCTGCATCCCGGCCTGGCATCGGGCGCCGCCGTCGCCGCCAGCATGGACGGCTATCGCCACGCCGACGAGCTGGCGGCCCTGCTGTCGCCGCGCGTGCGGGCCGCGCTCGAGCAGCTGGTCCAGGGCGGACTGCGGCGCGGCGGCTTCGCCGACCTGCTGCCGGCGCCACGGTGGCAAGCCACATGAAGCGCCTCGCCTGGCTGACCGGACTGGCCGGCTTGTTCGGCCTCACGCTGCTGATTCTGCACCAGGGCTGGTCCGACGTCGGCCACACCATCTTGCACGGCGGCTGGCTGCTGTTCCTGCTGCTGCCGCTGCACCTGCTGCCGCTGGCGCTCGACGCCGCCGGCTGGCGCGCCCTGCTGCGCAGCGCGGTGCCGGCGCAGCGGGCCGGACTCGGCTTCCTGCTGTGGGTGGCCAGCGTGCGCGAAGCCGTCAACGGCCTGCTGCCGACGGTGAACGTGGGCGGCGAACTGGCCGGCATCCGCCTGGCCAGGCTGCGCATCGCCGACACCAGCGCCGTCGCCGCCAGCGTCGTCGTCGAAGTGATGGTCACGCTGTTCGCGCAAGCCCTGTTCACCGTGCTCGGCGTGCTGATGCTGCTGGCCTCCCTGCCGGCGGCCGGGCATGGCTGGGCCATCGTCGGCGGCTTGATCCTGTCGCTGCCGATACCGGTGCTGTTCGCGCTGTTCCTGCGCCACGGCACGCTGTTCGCGCGGCTAGAAAGCGCGGCCCTGCGCTGGTTCGGCGCCGGCCAGCTGAGCGCGATGATGGCCGACGGCGCCCGCCTCGACGCCCACATCCGCGCGCTGTGCCGGCGCAGCCGCGTGCTGCTGGCGACGCTGCTGTGGCAATGCGCCGGCATGGTCGCCGGCGTGCTCGAAGTGTGGTTCGCGCTCGACCAGTTCGGCCATCCCGTCACGTTCGGCCAGGCGCTGGCGATCGAGGCGCTGACCCGCGCCGGCCGCCAGATGGCCTTCTTCGTGCCGGCCGGCCTCGGCGTGCAGGACGCGCTGGTGCTGCTGCTGGGTCAGTTGCTGGGCGTCGATCCCGAGGTCGCGCTGTCGCTGGCCCTGGTCAAGCGCGCGCGCGAAGTGCTGTACGGCGTGCCGGCGCTGCTGTCGTGGCAGTGGATGGAATGGCACCGCTGGCGCCGCGACGGCCAGCGCAGCGC
>NZ_JANXMI010000166.1 GCF_025354735.1 Rugamonas sp. | reverse complement strand
CGGCGGGAGCCGGTGCCGCTGGTGCCGGCGCGCCGGCGGCGACCCGATAACGGCCACCGCCCGCACGACGATGACGTCCACCTCCGACAAAGCCGCCGCCACCCTGACCGTGCGCGCCGCCGCCGAGCGCCTCGGCGTGACGCCGCGCACCCTCAAGTATTACGAGGAGCGCGGCCTGGTCTGGCCCAGCCGCAGCGTCGGCCGCTACCGCCTCTACGATGAAAACGATCTCGACCGATTCGCCCGCATCCTGCATCTGCGCTCGATGGGCTTCACGGTGGAAGCGATCACCGAGATCCTGAAGCGGCCGCTGGAAACGCCCAAGGGCGGCCGCAAGCACCTGTCCAGGCAATCGCTGAACGAGATCGAGCACGCGCTGCAAGCGCAGGTCGCGGCGCTCGACAAGCGCATCGCCGGCGTGCGGCGCGAATTGAATGAAGCGCAGACGGTGCGCGCGGAACTGGTGCACGACCTCGCGTATGTGGCGGGCCGGCTGGCCGGAGAACCGATCGACGAGCTGCTCGAACAGCGGCGCAGCCTCGTCAAGCCAGCCCGCGCCGCCCGCAAGACCAACGCCTGAGCCATGATCGGCAATTCATCCACCGGCGTTTCCGGCCGCGTATCCGTCAATGCGGCAGCACGCCGGGCGGCGTCACGCTGGCGCGCAGGAAGTCGATGAACTGGCGTACCTTGGCCGGCACGTGGTGGGTGTGCGGGAACACGGCGTAGATGCCCTGCTCCGGCAGCCCGTAACCGGGCAAAATCTCCACCAGCTCGCCGCGCGCCAGTTGATGCTGGATCAGCCAGTCCGGCAGCAGCGCCGCGCCGCAGTGGGCCAACGCGAAGCTGAGCACCGCGTCGGCGCTGTCGGCCTGGTGCCGGCCGCCCAGCGTGACGCTGTGCTGGCGCGACGGCGCCGCCACCTCCGACCACACCAGCGCGCCGTGAAAACCGGCGTGCACCACCCAGTCCAGCGATTCCAGTTCCTCGGCCGACCGGGGCCGCGTCTGCCGCGTCAGATACGTGGGACTGGCCACGGCCAGCACCCGGAAGCTGCCGATACGCGTGGCGCGGTGCGCCGAGTCGCCCAGCTGGCCGAGCCGGATGGCGACGTCGAAGCGCCCCGACGCCAGGTCCGCCAGCGGCGCCGCGGCCGCGAATTCGATGCGCAGCTGTTCGTGCTGCTGCCCGAAGACGGCCAGCGCGGGGATCAAAAAGTGGGCACCGTATTCGGCGGTGGAGGTCAGGCGCAGCACGCCGGTCAGCGCGGCGTGGCCGGCGCGGGCGCTGTCGACGGCCGCTTCGGCCTCGCGCATCACGCGCACGCAGTCCTGGTAAAACTGTTCGCCCACTTCGGTCAGCGCCAGGCGCCGCGTGGTGCGCGTGATGAGCGCGATGCCCAGCTCCGCTTCGAGTTTTTTCAGCTGCACGCTGACCATGGCCTTGGTCAGCCCCAGCGTCTCGGCCGCGCGCGTGAAGGAGCCGCTATCGACGATGGCGACAAAGCATTCCAGGCGGTTCAGATTAATCATCTCGGATGGGGGCAGCCTCGAAACAGCGTTGGGAAACTGCGCTACTGTTTATGATTAGTTGACAGTGTATTCCGATTAGGCCCCAGATCAAGCGAAAAATTGCCGGCCGCGCCGGCCGGGCCGCGAAACCGGTTAAATCATTTATACCATTTATACCATTTTGACCGACAGGACCGACAAGCCGTCGATCTTGCCGACCAGGGTCTGGCCGCGCACCACCGCGCCGACGCCTTCGGGCGTGCCGCTGAAAATCAGGTCGCCCGGCTCCAGCCGGAACAGCGTCGACAGCGTGGCGATGGTTTCGGCGACGGACCAGATCAGGTGCGCGATGGTGGCCGACTGCCTCACCGCGCCATCGACCTCCAGCGTGATGGCGGCGTGCCCGATATCGCCGGCATCGGCGGCGCGGTGGATCAGGCCGACCGGCGCCGAATAGTCGAAGGCCTTGCCGATTTCCCAGGGACGGCCGGCGTCGCGCATGGTGAACTGCAAATCGCGCCGCGTCATGTCCAGGCCGACCGCGTAGCCGAACACGTGCTGCGGCGCGTCGGCCACGGCGATGTCGCTGCCGCCCTTGCCGATGGCGACCACCAGCTCGCACTCGTAGTGCAGATTGGCCGTCGCCTGCGGATAGGGCAGATCGCCGACCTGGTCGGGCGCGACCGCGACGACGGCGCTGGCGTCGTTCGGCTTGCAGAAGAAGAACGGCGGTTCGCGTTCGGGATCGAAGCCCATTTCGCGCGCGTGGGCCGCGTAGTTGCGGCCCACGCAATAGACCCGGCGCACCGGGAAGCGTTCCGTGGTGCCGGCCACCGGCAGGCCGACGATATCGTGTGCGGGGAAAACGTAGGAAGTCATGGCGGTCCCTGTGATGTGGTGAAAAAACGCGGGATCGCTATCTTACCCCGGCCGGCGCGCCTTTGCCGGCCGCCGCCCGCCACCACGCCGTTGCTATTGCGCGAACGCCGGAATTTCTTGCTGTTATCTCGCGGCGACGTCCTAAGGGCCGCTCCGCCAGTGCTACAATCAAATTTACCATTTGAAACTCTGGCCGATGCGCCCCCGCCCACCACCATGACGTTGCCGATGAAATCCCCGGCCCTGCCTCGGCTGACCAGTCTGGTGACGGTGGGCGTCTGCTCGACCATCCTGCTGACCGTGACGGCGATGCTGCTGCTGGTCGACCATTTCGCCGTCGACTACGCGTCCCGCGAAGCGGAGCAGCGCTTGCAGCAACTGTCGTGGCAGATGCGCGACTCGTTCAACAATGTGCTGCAAAAGGCCGGCGGCGACGTGCTGCTGCTGTCGGAGCTGCCGCAGATCCGCGACGCCAGCGGCCCGGCCGAGATCCGCCAGGTGCTGGAAAACCTGCAAAAAACCTTCCCCGACTACGCCTGGATAGGCCTGGCCAATCCCGACGGCGGCATCTACGCCGGCACCCAGGGCTTGCTCGAAGGGGTGGACGTGAGCCAGCGGCCGTGGTTCCAGGGCGGCCAGCAGCGCCTGTACGCGGGCGACTTCCATCCGGCCACCCTGCTCGGCAAACAGCTGCCCCGCAGCGCCGACCCGTGGCGCTTCGTCGACGTCGCCACGCCGGTGTACCGCTCCAACGGCAGTTATCGCGGCGTGCTGTGCGTGCACATGAGCTGGGGCTGGGCGCGGCGGCTGGTGAAAACCATGCTGGCGCCGGCCAGCGCGCAATACGCGGCCGAATTCATCGTCGTGCGCGGCGACGGCACCGTCATGCTGGGACCGAAAGGCATGGAAGAACAGAAGATCGCGCTGGCCAGTCTGACGCAGGCGCAGACCGGCCAGCCCGGCGCGCAGACCGAGCGCTGGCCCGACGGCCGCAACTACCTGACCGCGTATTCGCAGACCGGCCTCGATCGCGACCAGGCCTCGCTCAAGTGGTCCATCCTGGTGCGCCAGCCGGTCGACGTGGCGATGGCCGGCGCGCGCGCGCTGGAGCGCCAGATCCTGATACTGGGCGCCATCCTCGGCCTGGCGCTGGCGCTGGCGGCGGCGCTGCTGGCGCGCCGTCTGGCACGGCCGCTCAATGCGCTCAGCCGCGCCATCGAACAGCGCTCGGCGCTGCCGGCCGGCGCCTGCAGCGGCGCCGCGCCGATACCGACGGTCGACAGCTTCCATGAAGCGCACGTGCTCTCGCGCGCCCTGGTCGACCTGATCGCGCGCGAAGAACGCCACGCGCTGGCGCTGCAAACCATGAACGAGCAGCTCGAAACGACGGTGGCCAAGCGCACCCGCGAAATGGCGCGCAAGGCGCTGCAACTGGAACAGGCGCTGGCGCAGGAACAGAGCACGCAGCAGCTGTTGCAGGAGCGCGCCGCCGAGCTGCGCGCCATCCTCGACAACGCGCACGACGCCTTCATCGCCCTCGATCCGGGCGGCGTGGTGCTGGACTGGAACCGCCAGGCCGAAAAGCTGCTGGGCTGGAGCCGGCGCGAAGTGATCGGCCAGCCGCTGGCGGCGATGATCTTGCCGCCGCTGCTGCGGCGCGCCTATGAACGCGACATGCGCCAGCTGGCCGCCAGCGGCAATATGGGGTCCGGCGGCGGCGCGGCCGCCGACACGGCGGCGGTGCTGAACCGGCGCGTCGAACTCAATCTGGTCAGCCGCGCCGGCGCCGAATTCCCGGTCGAAGTGTCGATGGCCTATGTGCCGCGCAGCAGCGGCCACCTGTTCATCGCCTTTTTGCACGATATCAGCGAGCGCAAGACGTTGTTCGCGTCGATGGAGGCGATGGCCTTGCGCGACATGCTCACCGGCCTGCCGAACCGGCGCGCGCTGATGCAGGCGCTGCCCGAGGCCATGCAGCGCGCCAGCCGCACGCGCAAGCCGTGCGCCGTGCTGTTCCTCGACCTCGACGGCTTCAAGCTGGTCAACGACCGCCACGGCCACGACGAGGGCGACGAGCTGCTGCGCCAGTTCGCCCAGCGCATCGTCGACACCGTGCGCAAGACCGACACCGTGGGCCGGCTGGCCGGCGACGAATTCGTCGTCATCCTGGAAATGCTGCAAGGCGAGGACGGCGCCCAGGAAATCGCCGACAAGCTGCTGCCGGTGCTGCTGCAACCGTTCGTGCTCAAGACGGCCAGCGTGACGCTGGGCGCGAGCATCGGCATCGCCCTGCACCAGCCCGACGACGCCCCCGACATCGAGCTGCTGATCGGCCGCGCCGACCGCGCCATGTACGCCGTCAAACGCCAGCACAAGCAGCGCACCGCCGCGCTGTAGGCCTTGTTCCACCTGCCCTTCTATCGAAAATCCCGCTTTTTGCGTTTCCGGTAATATCGCAAAATACCAGGGCCAGCCGCGCGCGCAGCGCCGCCGGCGTCCCGTCAACTCATGCGGATTTTTACGATGGAAGCTCAAAACAGCAACACCTCTTTGTTCATGCAGTCGGGCGTGCCCGGCCTCGACACCATACTGGCCGGCGGCCTCACGCGCGACCGCCTCTACCTGGTCGAGGGCGAGCCGGGCACCGGCAAGACCACGCTGGCGCTGCAATTCCTCAACGAGGGCGTGCGCCGCGGCGAGTCGGTGCTCTACATCACGCTGGCCGAAACCTCGGTCGAACTGCGCGCCGTCGCGCTGTCGCACGGCTGGGACATGGCCGGCATCCACGTCGAGGAAATCATCCCCGACCCGACCATCCTCGATCCGGACCAGCAGTACACCATCTTCCATCCATCCGAAATCGAACTGGGCACCACCACCCAGCGCATCCTGGCGGCGATCGACCAGTTCAAGCCGGCGCGCGTGGTGCTCGACTCGCTGTCCGAATTGCAGCTGCTGGCCGAAAACGCGCTGCGCTACCGGCGCCAGGTGCTGGCGCTGAAGCAGTATCTGGCCAGCCGCAACTGCACCACCATCTTCCTCGACGACCGCACCGCCCTCAGCACCGACCTGCAAGTGCGCAGCGTGGCGCACGGCGTCATCACGCTCGAACTGCTGGACCAGGCTTACGGCAGCGAGCGGCGGCGCCTGCGCGTGGTCAAGTACCGCGGCATCGCCTTCCACGGCGGCGCCCACGATTACAAGATCATGCGCGGCGGCCTGCTGGTCTATCCGCGCCTGGTGGCGGCGCACACGCGCGTCACCGGCGAGCGGCGCCAGTTGTCGAGCGGCGTGCCGGAACTCGACACCCTGCTCGGCGGCGGCCTGGAAGAGGGCATGAGCACCCTCATTTCCGGCCCGCCCGGCACCGGCAAGTCGACGCTGGCGGCCCAATTCGTCCACGCCGCCACCATGCGCGGCGAGCATTGCGCCATGTTCCTGTTCGAGGAGGCCCGCAACAATATGCTCAACCGCTGCTCCAACCTGGGCCTGGACCTGGGCCAGGCCATCGATGGCGGGCGCCTGACGATACAGCAGATCGACCCGGCCGAACTGGCGCCGGGCCAGTTCTCGCAGGCCGTGGTGGACGCCGTCGAACGCGGCGCCAAGGTGGTCGTCATCGACAGCTTGAACGGCTACCTGAACGCGGTGCCCGACGAACGCTTCCTGACCACCTATCTGCACGAGCTGCTGACCTACCTGGGCCAGCGCGGCGTCGTCACGCTGGTGGTCGGGGTCCAGCAAGGCATGATAGGCACCGGCTTGACGACGGCGGTCGACGCCAGCTACATCGCCGACAACGTCATCATGCTGCGCTACTTCGAGGCCGAGGGTGAAGTGCGGCAAGCGATTTCCGTGTTCAAGAAGCGCGGCAGCGCGCACGAGCGCACCATCCGCCGCTTCCACATCCATGGCGACGGCATCGTCGTCGGCCCGGTGCTCAAGGGCTTCCACGGCATCCTCACCGGCGTGCCCACCTACGACGCCCGCGGCAACGGCCCGGCCGAAACGGCGGTCGCCTGAGCGCCATGGAAAAACGCGTCTTGATCTACGCGCCCACCGGGCAGGATGCGCCGCTGGCCGCGCGCATGCTGGCCATGGTGCACATCGACAGCAGCATCTGCGCCACGCTGGCCGAACTGGCGCGGCAGCTGCCGCACGGCGCCGGCTGCGTGCTGACGGTGGAAGAAGCGCTGGCGCCGGGCGGCTTCGTGCTGCTGCACGAGCATGTGGCGCGCCAGCCCACATGGTCCGACCTGCCCATCCTGCTGCTGACGCACCGCGGCGCCGATTCGCTGGCGGTGCGGCAGGCGGTGGCGGCGCTCGGCAACCTGACCTTGCTGGAGCGCCCGGTGCGCACGCTGACGCTGGTGGCGTCGCTGCAGGCGCTGCTGCGCGCGCGACAAGCAGTACGAGGTGCGCGAGGCGGCGCGGCGCAAGGATGAATTCCTGGCCAGCCTCGGTCACGAGCTGCGCAACCCGCTGGCGCCCATCCGTACCTCGGTCGCGCTGCTCGGCCATCTGTATCCCGACGCGCCGCCGATGGTGCGCATCAGCGCCGTGATCGACCGCCAGGTCACGCATTTGACCCGGCTGGTGGACGACCTGCTCGACGTGGCCCGCATCACCAGCGGTAAAATCTCCCTCCAGCGCGAGCGCATCAGCTTCACCGCCGTGATCCAGCACGTCATCGAATTGAGCGCGCAGGCCGCGACGGCCAAGCACATCGCGATAGACAGCAGCCTGCCCGACCATGACCTGACGCTCGACGCCGATTACGCGCGCGTGGTGCAAATCTGCGCCAACATACTGTCGAACGCGATCAAGTTCACGCCGGCCCAGGGGCGCATCGCGCTGCGCGGCTGGCGCGAAGGGCGGTGCCTCTGCGTCAGCATCGCCGACAACGGCATCGGCATCCAGGCGGCCAGCCTGGCGTGCATCTTCGGCATGTTCGAGCAGAGCGGCGTCGTCAAAGGCCAGCTATCGAGCGGCCTCGGTATCGGCTTGAGCCTGTCGCGCCAGTTCGCGCAGATGCACGGCGGCAGCGTCGAAGCGCACAGCGGCGGCATCGGCATGGGCAGCGAATTCGTCATCCGCCTGCCGGTGATCTGCGGCGATGGCGACGAAAATGAGGACAACGACAGCGGCGCCGCCGACAAGGCGATCAACGCGAGCGGCGGCGATGGCGGCGGTGCAAAGCGCGCCCGCGTGCTGATCGCCGACGACAACCGCGACGCCGCCGACGCCCTGCGCGCCTTGCTGGAAATGGAAGGCTACGAGGCCGAGTCGGCCTACGACGGCAACGCGGCGGTGGCCGCCGCCGCCAGGGCGCTGCCGGACCTGGTGGTGATGGACCTCGGCATGCCGGGCATGGACGGCTACGACGCCGCGCGCCTGATCCGCCAGCGCGCCGGCGCCGAGAACATCCTGATGATCGCGCTGACCGGCTGGGGCCAGAGCGACGCTCGCCGCCGCACCGTCGAAGCGGGCTTCGACCACCACCTCATCAAACCGGTGGACGTCGAGCAGATCCTCAAGCTGGCGGCCGCGCGCCGCTGAATTTTTCCGTGCCTGTCCGCGCCTGTTTTGGCACTTACTTCCACGTGCCGCGCAGCTCGCGCACCTGCTGGTACAAGGCTTCCGGCGTCACGTCCTGCGGCTGCACCGGCTGGCCGACCGCCAGCGCCAGGTGCGAACGCAGGCCGCGATGGAAGGCGCGGCCGAAAATATTCTCGGCGCCCCGGCTCAGCAGATGGCCCCACAGCCCGCGCAGCGCCATCGGAATCACCGGCACTTTCGAGCGCTCGATGATCTTGGCGATGCCGCCCTTGAATTCATTCATCTCGCCGGTGCTGGTCAGCCGCCCCTCCGGGAAGATGCATACCAGGTCGCCCTCGTGCAGCGCCTGCGCGATGTCGATATAAGCCTTCTCCATCAGCCACGGATCTTCCTTGGCCGGCGCGATCGGGATCGCCTTGGCGGTGCGGAAAATCCAGCCCAGCAAAGGCAGCTTGAAGATGCGGTGGTCCATCACGAAGCGGATCGGCCGCGGACTGGCGGCGCCGATGACGATGGCGTCGACATAGCTGACGTGGTTACAGACCAGCACCGCCGCGCCGTGGGCCGGGATGCGGTCGGCGTCGATGGTGCGCACGCGGTGGATGGTGTGGATCAGCAGCCAGGCCAGGAAGCGCATCAGGAATTCCGGCACCAGCGAGAAGATGTAGGCCGCCACCAACGCGTTCAGGATCGCCGTCACCAGGAACAGCTGCGGGATCGTGTAGCCCTGCCCCAGCAGGACGATGGCGACGCCGGCCGCCGCCACCATGAACAGTGCGTTGAGGATATTCATGCCGGCGATGGTGCGCGAAATATGCTGGGGATCGCAGCGGGTCTGGATCAGCGCGAACAGCGGCACGATGAAGAAGCCGCCGAACACGCCGATCATGACGATGTCGAACAGGATGCGCGGCACGCCCGGCACGGCCAGAAAACCGGCGGCGTTGACCAGCGCCGTGTTGGCGTAGGCCAGGCTGGCGAAATACAGATCGACGCCGAACAGCGACAGGCCGATGGAGCCGAACGGCACCAGTCCGATTTCCACCTTGTGGCCGGACAGGCGCTCGCACAGCAGCGACCCGGCGCCTATGCCGAGCGAGAACACCGTCAGCAGCAGCACGAAGACGCCGTGGCCGCCGTGCAGATAATCCTTGGCGTAGACCGGGAACTGGGCCAGTATCAGCGCGCCGTAAAACCAGAACCACGAGTTGCCCAGCATCGACAGGAACACCACGCGGTTCTTGCGCGAGTAGCCGATATTGCGTATCGATTCGGCCAGCGGATTCCAGCTGATCTTCAGCGCCGGCTCGGGCGCCGGCGTGAGCGGCACGCGGTAGCTGGCGATCAGGCCGATCACCGCCACCGTCACCGTGGCGCCGGCCACCAGTTCGATGCCGTAGGGCTGGTGCACCACCAGCACGGCGCCGAGAATTTCGCCGAGCAGGATGCCGACGAAGGTGCCCATCTCGATCAGGCCATTGCCGCCGACCAGTTCCTCCGGCTTGAGCCGCTGCGGCAGGTAGGCATATTTGACGGGGCCGAACAGCGTCGAATGCACGCCCATGCCGACGATGGCGGCGATCAGCAGCCACAGTGTGTGGGTGGTCCAGCCCAGCGCGGCCACGCCCATGATGGCCAGCTCCAGCCACTTGACGAAGCGCGCCAGGGCGGCCTTCTCGAACTTGTCGGCGATCTGACCGGCGGTGGCGGAGAACACCACGTAGGGCAGGATGAACAGGCCGGGTATCAGATTGGTCAGCGTCGATGGATTGAGCGTGGTCCAGCTCAAGGCGTCGAAGGTGAGTATCACCATCAGCGCCGTCTTGAACAGGTTGTCGTTGAAGGCGCCGAAGAACTGGGTCCAGAAAAACGGCGCGAAGCGGCGCTGCGACAACAGGGCGAACTGGCTGGTCTGGCTCATGGCTGAAAACTCATTCTGGATATACCCGCGGTAAAGGAGAGTCACAAAATACCTTACTCCGCCCTCTGCCACAATGGAATTATGCGGTTCGTTTAAGCGATGTCGAACGCCTCGATCGCCGGCGCCGCCGCCAGCGGCTGGGCGCTGCAAACGACGATGGACAAATGCGGGTGCGGCAGCGCGATGCAGCTGGCCTGGGCGTCGAAGGCGGCGCCCAGCTTGAAGCGCGCCTCCTTGCCGCTCCACATGCGGTAGAACGCCGCCATGCGCCGCGCCGGCGGCTCCATGCCCAGCGCCGCCAGTTCGATGGCGTCGAAGTTCTGTTCGGCCAGGGCGATGATGTCGCGGCCCGGGTCGAGCAGCTCGATGTCCAGCCCCAGCGCGGTGCCGGCGCTGACGGCGCAGGCCACCCAGTCGCCGCTGTGCGCGATGCTGAAGCCGGGCGCCGGCACGCCGGCCGGCAGCGTCACGCGCGGCGCGTGGCCGACGTGTTCTTCGACGACGGGCACGCCGGCCGGCAGATCGAGCACGGCGCACAGCGCGCGGCGCAGCATCACGCGGCCGATCAGGAACTGGCGCTGGCGCAGCGGCCGCACGAAGCGCCGATAGCGCGCCGCCTCGCTCTCGCTCAACAGCGGCAGCCAGGCCTGCACGTCGTCATCGCGCACGGCGGCGGTATTGGTCAGCCAGAGCCGCGCTTCATGTCGCATGGTGGTTCGCCGGTAAAAGGTCGGTGGAAGGATGGCCGGAACGATCGGTGGTAGATCGACAGCATAGCCGAAAGCGGCGCCGCGCGTTCCTCAAGCCGGCTTGCGCGCCACCAGATTAATCAGCGTCTCCTCGCGCACGCTGGGCGGCTTGATGCGCAGGACCGATTCGAGCATGCCGAGATCTTCGCGGCTCCACCACAGGAAGGGATAGGAGACCGCGCTGTCGGGCACGACGAAGCCGGCCGCGCGCACCATGGCCAGGTATTCGGGCGCGGTCTTTTGCACGTCCATCGGATGGCGGAACAGCAGGCGGATGATCCACGAGTGGATGTAGCGCCGCGTCGATTCGGCGAACAGCAGCACGCCGCCCGGTTTGAGCACGCGGAAGAATTCTTCGATCGCGCGCGGCTGGTCGATCAAGTGGTGGAAGGTCTGGTGGCAGAACAGCAGGTCGACCGAATTATCTTCCAGCTGGATGTTCGAGCTCGAACAGCATATGAATTCGGCCGCGATGTCGAGCCGCGCCATCTCCCCGGCCGACGCTTGCAGCATCTCGGGATCGATGTCCATGGCGATCAGGCGCTGCGGCGCGAAGCGCGCATGCAGCTTGCCGAGCGAGCGGCCGAAACCGCAGCCGACATCGGCCACCACCGGGAAGCTGCGCGTCTCGCCCGGCATCAGGCGCTGCAAATCGTCGAGCGCCCGTTCCAGCACGTGCAGGGTCCAGGTATTGGTCCGCAAGAACCACTTGCCGAATGCCGTCTCGGGCACGTGGGGTTCGGCGGGGTGCTGCATCAAATCGAAATTGGCGCTCATAAGACCTTGGTTTTTCTATTTTGAGATAATCTTGCGAGAACCGCGGCGGCGGCCCGTGGAGGCGCAGCCGGTGCGGCCTGTCGTCCTGCTGTCCTGCTGTCCTGCTGTCCTGCTGTCCGGCGCGACCGCGCCGGCAAATCCGCTACAATGCGGCCACCGCATCTTCTGGCCCCATCGTGTTCAACCATCGTCCTCTTTCCCCGCTCGCCGCCGGCGTCCGCCGCGCCATCGCGACCGTCCTGCTGGGCGCCCTCGCCGCCTGCGCCACCGCGCCCACCGCGCCGCCATCGCCCGCATCGGCCAGCGTGACGCGCGCGCCGATACGCTTTTTGCTGACCTTCGACGACGGCCCGGCCGCCGCCAGCAGCGACAATCCGACCGTGCGCGTGCTCGACACGCTGGCCCACAATCCCTACCAGGACGGCGTCAAGGCCGTGTTCTTCACGCAGACCCGCGCCTGGCACGGCGGCGGCACGGCGGTCGGCCGTCAGCTGATACGGCGCGAATTCGACGCCGGCCACCTGGTCGCTTTTCACAGCGCCACCCTGTTCCACTCCAACCACCGCTTCATGAGCGAGGCCGACCTCGACGCGTCGCTGCAAAACGGCGTCGACGACCTGACCGGCATCACCGGCGTCGCGCCGACGCTGGTGCGCCCGCCCTTCTGGGCCTACGACGCCGCCACGCTGGCGTCGTACCACCGGCACGGCATGCAGATGCTGCTGACCGACCTCAATGCCAACGACGGCAAGATCTACGGCGTCAACTTCAGCTGGCACAAACGCTCCAACATGCTGAGCCACCTGGCCGAGACGCGCAAGCGCTGGGCCGCCGGCGCCATGCCGGAAGTCGACGGCGCCACGCCGGTGGTGGTCACCTTCCACGACGTGAACACCTATTCGTCGCGCCACATCGAGGAGTACATGGCCATCCTGCTCGACGTCGCCAAGGAGCTCGACGTGCCGCTCGCGCCCCAGCCCTTCTACACCGACCGCGCCGCGCTGGAACGGGCGGCGCTGGCGTCCACCGTCCACGCCGGCGACGTCCGCCCGCAACTGCCCGGCCTGTGGAACTGGCTGTGGCAGTAAGCGCTCAAGCCGCGCAGCTTACTGCGCCAGCTTGACGAAATCGGCCTTGAACGCGACGCCCGACATGATGGCGCCGGCGTGGCATTCGAATTCGGTCTGGCTCGACATTTCCTTGTCGTTGTAATTGCTGACGGTGTGGATCACCGCGTCGGCGCCCACTTCAACGGCGCGCTTTTGCAGTTGCAGCATGGCCGACAAAAACACCCAGTTGCACGATTTTTCCGCCGACTTGGCGAAGCCGTTGGTGCGCAAGCTGGTGTGGTCGCTGGTCAGGGTGCTCAACACCGGCGGCGTGGGCTGGTCGCCGAAATAAAATTTCACGCCGTCGCCCAAGCGCTGCTGCGCATCGTTGGCGGCCATGGCGCCCGCCAGCGGCAGCATCACCACCGTGTCCGACGCCTGCGCCGGCAAGGCCGCCGCCAGCGAGGCCGCGAGTACCACACCCATCATCAGCTTGGCATGCAATTTATTCATTTTCTTCTTTCTCTCAAAGTTAAGACTACCGATACCGTTTGAAAATCAATGAGGTGTTGATGCCGCCGAAGGCGAAGTTATTCGACATCACATAGTCGCATTGCAGCGCCCGGCCCTCGCCGACGATGTAGTCGAGCGGCGCGCACTGCGGGTCGACCTGTTCCAGGTTGATGGTCGGCGCGAACCAGCCCTCGCGCATCATCTCGATGCTCAGCCACGCCTCCAGCGCGCCGCAGGCGCCCAGCGTGTGCCCCATATAACTCTTGAGGGAACTGACCGGCGTGGCGCCGCCGAACACCGCCATCGTCGCCTGCGATTCGGCGATGTCGCCCTGCTGCGTGCCGGTGCCGTGGGCGTTGATGTAGCCGATGTCGGACGGCCGCAGGCCGGCGTCGTCCAGCGCCAGCAGCATCGCCTTCTGCATGGTGGCGGCATTCGGCTGCGTCACGTGGCAGCCGTCGCTGTTGGTGCCGAAGCCGACCAGCTCCGCGTGCACCACGGCGCCGCGCGCCCGCGCATGATCCATGTCTTCCAAAATCAGACAACCGGCGCCCTCGCCGATCACCAGGCCGTCGCGCGCCGCGTCGAACGGGCGCGGCGTGGTGTGGCCGGCGTCGTTGCGCGTGCTGGTGGCGAACAGCGTGTCGAAGACGGCGGCCTCGGTGGCGCACAATTCCTCGGCGCCGCCGGCCACCATCGCGGTCTGTTTGCCGCCGCGGATGGCCTCGTAGGCGTAGCCTATGCCCTGGCTGCCCGAGGTGCAGGCGCTCGACGTGGTGATGACGCGGCCGGTGAGGCCGAAGAAGACGCCGATGTTGACCGGCGCCGTGTGCGCCATCATCTTGATGTAGGTGGTGGCGTTGATGCCTTTGGTGGTGCGCTCCTCCATCATGCGGCCGAAGTCGCCGATGGCGCTCGGCGTGCCGGCCGAGGAGCCGAAGGACACGCCCATGGCGCCGCCCTTGAGCAGCGGATGGTCCAGCAGGCCGGCGTCGAGCAGCGCCAGTTCGCTGGCGCGGGTCGCCATCAGCGCGACGCGGCCCATGCTGCGTATGGCCTTGCGGTGGTAGCGCTCATTGAGCTCGAACGGCGCGGCCGGCGCGCCCAGGCGCGTGTTCAAGCCCTCGTAGTCGGACCAGTCGTCCATGTGGACGACGGCGTTGCGGTACTGGCCGAGGCGCTCGCGGACGCTGGCCCAATCGTTGCCGATCGGGCTGATGCCGGCCATGCCGGTGACGGCGACGCGGCGGCTCACGCCATGCCTCCGTTGACCGAGATGACCTGGCGCGTGATGTAGCCGGCCTCCTCGCCGATCAGGAAGCTGACGGCGGCGGCCACCTCCTCCGGCTTGCCGACGCGGCGCGCCGGTATCATCTTCAGCGCCTCTTCGAGCGGCACCTCGCCTATCATGTCGGTCTCGATCAGGCCCGGCGCCACGCAGTTGACCGTGATGGCGCGCTTGGCCAGTTCCAGCGCCAGCGCCTTGGTGGCGCCGATGATGCCGGCCTTGGCCGCGCTGTAATTGACCTGGCCGCGATTGCCGATCAGGCCAGACACCGACGCCAGCGTGACGATGCGGCCCGGCTTGCGGCGCTGCACCAGCGGCATCACCAGCGGATTGAGTACGTTGTAGAAGCCATCGAGATTGGTTTGCAGGACGATGTCCCAGTCCTCGCCCGACATCGCGGGGAAGGCGTTGTCGCGCGCCACGCCGGCGTTGCAGACCACGCCGTAATAGCAGCCGTGTTGTGCGATGTCCGCCTCCAGCGCGGCCGCCGTCGCGGCGCGGTCGCCGATGTCGAATTGCAGCACGCGCACGGCGCGGCCCAGCGCCGCGATCTGGCGCGCCCCCTCGTCGGCTTCGGCGCGCCGGCTGCGGCAATGCAGGACGATGTCGTAACCGTCGTGCGCCAGGCGCAGCGCGATGGCCTTGCCGATGCCGCGCGACGATCCCGTCACCAGCACGCTCATGGACTTATTCTGATTCATACCACGCTTCCACCTTGAAGAAATTGATTGACATTATCGGGCTGGAAAACCGTCACCGTCGCTGTCGCCAGCGTCACCGGCGCGGCGCCGCCATCGTCGATGCGGCACTCGAACGCACCGAGGCCGTTATCGCCCTGCAGCACGCGGTGCGCGTGCACGTGCAGCACGCTGCCGACTGAAAAATGCGCCCGGCTGGCCTCATATCTGCGGGCGCCGAGCAGGAAGCCTATCTTCACCGGCTCGTCGCGCCGCAGCGCCAGCCAGCCGGCGTGCGCTGCGATCGCCTGCGCCATGTATTCGACGCCGACCCAGGCGCCGACGGCCTCGCCGTCGCAGAACACGCTGTCCGCGCGGATGCGCACTTCCGCGCACAGGTTCTCGTCGTCGGCGCTCAACACGCGGTCCAGCAGTACCATGGCGCCCGAATGCGGCACCAGCGCGCGGATGTCGGGCATCGTCATGCGGTCCTCCCCAGCACCAGCACCGCGTTCGACCCGCCGAACGCGAAGGAGCTGCTCAAGGCCCAGCGCAGCGGCCGGCCCAACGCCGCGCCGCGCCGCACCGGATTCAATGCCGGCAGCGCGGCGTCGGCGGCGCCGTCCCACAGGTGCGGCGGCAGTTTGCCGTCCGCGTTATCGTCCTGCATCGCCAGCCAGCACAGGGCCGCCTCAATCGCGGCCGCCGCGCCCAGCGTGTGGCCGGTGAACGGCTTGGTGGAACTGACCGGCACCTCGGCGCCGAACAAGGCCGCGATCACGCGCGACTCCATCGCATCGTTCTGGATGGTGGCGGTGCCGTGCAGGTTGATGTAATCGATCTGCGCGGCATCGATGCCGGCGCGCTCCAGCGCCTGCGTCATCGCCAGGCGCGCGCCGACGCCGGCCGGATCGGGCGCGGACATGTGATGGCCATCGGACGACTCGCCCCAGCCGCGCAGCGCGATGGGCGCGGTGTCGGGCGGGGCCTGCGCCGTCATCAGGAACAACGCCGCGCCCTCGCCGATGTTGATGCCCTTGCGGTTCGCGCTCAGGGGATTGCACTGCGCGGCGCTGACCGATTCCAGCGCCGAAAAGCCGGCCACGGTGAAGGCGCACAGCGTATCGACGCCGCCGGTCAGCACCGCGTCGCACAAGCCCATCTTGATGAGCCGCGCCGCGCTGGCCATCGCCTTGGCGCTCGACGAGCAGGCGCTCGAATGGGCATAGGCCGGGCCGCCGACGCCCAGCTCCCGCGCCAGCATCTCGGCCGGGGAAGCCATCTCCTGCTGGCCGTAATGGAAGTCGCCGGGCAGCGTGCCGTCGAGCGCGTGCCGGCGCATGGCGCGCTCGGTTTCGGCGATGCCCGAAGTGCTGGTGCCGACCACCACGCCGACGCGGTCGGCGCCGAAGCGGGCGATCGCGGCGTCGACCGCAGGCCGGATCTGCGCCAGCGCCGCCAGCGCCATGGCGTTGTTGCGGCTGCGCTGCGGCGGCGGCAGGTGCGCCACCGATGGCAGCTCCGACGCCACGCGACCGAGCGGCAGCATGCGGCCGGCCGACCAGGCGTCCGTCGGCGCCACGCCGCTCTCGCCCGCGAACAACCGCGCCTTGATTTGCGCGTGGCTGTCGCCGAGGGCGCAGACGATGCCGCAGGCGTTCAAATAAAATATCGTCGTATCCAATGCAACCTCAATCAGTGTCCGGCGCCGCGAACTGGATGGTCAAGCGGTAGTGATAGCGTAAATTTTGCAGCACCACGGTGCCGCTCCAGCGCGGCCGCGCGCTGTAATCGATCAGCATGACAGGTTCCGCGCCCAAGTAAAGCGTCCGCCGCAGTCCTTGTTCGTCGATGCGCCAGCCGGGCGGCAAAGCCTGCGCGATGGCGGCAGCGGGCCACAGCGTCAGCTGCATGTCTTCCAGCACGTCGTCGGCCTTCACCTGCGACGGCAGCATCACATGGCGCCATGAGGTCAGCTGCCTGCCGTCGTAATGCAGCGTCAGCACGCGCTGGCCGAACGCCAGGCCGACCATGTCGACGGCATCCGGCTCGACCTGCAAGGCGACATCGAGTTCGTCGATGCGGCCGCCGCGCTCCACCTTCAAATGCTGCTGCACGCTGATCGACGCGCCCAGCGCGGCCGGCGCCAGTTTCAAGCCCAGGCGCGCCGGCGGCGCTGATGATGGAGCGCTGGCGCAGCCGGCCAGCGCCAGCATCGGCACGACAGCCATCCACATCAACCATCGCAAGCGAATCAGGCCGGCGTACATAGCGCCTCCAACGCGGCCAGCCGGCGCGGCGTCTCCTTGACAAAGGGATTGTTCACGTCCCATGCGTAGCCGGCCAAAATCGCGGCGATCATGCGCTTGATTTCAGGCTGCTGGTTTTCGTGGAAGATGATGTTCTGGAAGCCGCCCGCGTACCACGACTCGACGAAGGCGCGGAAGGTGTCGACGCCCTTGCGCAGCGGCGCGCCGAAGTCGGCCTGCCAGTCCACGCTCTCGCCGGCGAACTGGCGCTGCAATACCGCCGCCGCGAGGCTGGCCGATTTGAAGGCGATGGTCACGCCGGACGAAAACACCGGGTCGAGGAATTCGCCGGCGTTGCCGAGCAAGGCGTAGCCCGGTCCCCACAGCTGGTCCACATTGGCCGAGTAGCCGACGATCTGGCGCGCCGGCGTGTCCCACTTGGCGTCGACCAGCAAGGCTTGCAGCGACGGCTCCTCCGCGACGATGGCTTGCAGCCGTTCGGTCGCGCTGCCCTGATACCGGTCGAGGAAGCTGGTCTCGGCCACCACGCCCAGCGAGCAGCGGCCGCCGGCGAACGGGATGGTCCAGAACCAGACATCGCAATGCCGGGGATGGACCGTGACGCGGATTTTGTTGCGGTCGAATCCCGCGCCGCGTATGCCGTCCTCGATGTGGGTGAAGATCGCGCCGCGCACCGGAAAGTTCGATGGCGTTTCCAGCTTCAGCAACCGTGGCAGGATGCGTCCGAAGCCGCTGGCGTCGAGAATGAAGCGCGCATCGACCTGATACTGTCCGCCCTCCGCATCCCTGACCGTCACGCGCGAAGTGGTGGGTGTAGCGCCGCCGGCCTGCGCCAGTTCCACGTCCAGCACCTCGTGCCGATAGCGCACCTCGGCGCCGAAGCGCTCGGCCTCCCTGGCCAGTATGTGATCGAAGTCGGCGCGCTGCACCTGGTAAGTGGTGCCCCAGCCGGCCGAATGCTTGTCGCGGAAATCGAAATCGGTGTAGCGGCCGTCGCGCATGAAGGCCGCGCCGTTCTTGAACTGGAAGCCCGCTTCGACCACCGCCTTCAACATGCCGGCCTGCTCCAGGTACTCCATCGATTGCGGCAGCAGGCTTTCGCCGATGGAAAACCGGGGGAACTGTTCGCGCTCGATCACCAGCACCTGGCGGCCTTGCTGGCGCAGCAGCGCGGCCGCGACCGAACCGGCGGGTCCGGCGCCGACGATGAGGATTTCAACGGATTCCGGCTTCAATACTTCAGTCATGCGTGCTTTCAGAGGAGGAGACAAAACAGGGAACCAGCAGCCAGGCCAGCGCGGTCCCGACCAGCATCGTCAGGCCGAAAGCCTGCAACGCCGGGGTGCGGCTCAGGGCCAGCAAGCCAAAGGACAAAATAGTGCTCGCGGCCGACATGCCGATCGCCAGCCACGGCGTGCGGTTGCGGCGGTCCGGGTGTTCCTGCATGAAGATGCCGTAGTCGACGCCGACGCCGAGCAGCAGCATCAGCGCCAGCACGTGGAACAGTTGCAGCTTCTGCGCCGCGTAGCCGAGCAGCGCCAGCGTGGCGATGCTGGCCAGCGCGGCCGGCGCCAGCACGCGCCAGGTGCGGCGGCGGTAGCGTGGGAACAGCAGCGCGTACACCACCGCATAAGCGCCCAGCACCACCCAACCCATGTAGAGCCGATAGCGGCCCAGCACCGATGAAATTTCATCGACCTTGTCGACCCACAGCACGCCCCGCAAACCGGCGCCGGCCCGCATCACCTGCGGCACGGCGCCGCTTTCCAGACCGCGCAAGGCGACGATGCTGGCGTAGCTGCCGTCGATGCGGCCCAGCCACAAATGGCGCCATGGCTCGCTGGCCGGCGTCTTCAAAAAATCGTCCATGAGCAGCGGCGCGCCGGCCGCCTTCAGGCCGGCGCGGGTGGCGGCTATCCATTGCGGGTCGGCGCCGATCTGCGCGGCCAGTTCGGTGAGCGGACCGCCGTCGTTGAATAATTTTTCATCGAGCAGCGCGCGGCGCGCCGCCTGCGTCCGCGCCGACGGCACCCAGTTGGACATCGATTGATATCCGCCGAGGCGATGCGCGGCCACCAGCGGATCGAGGCGCAGCTTGAGCTCCTCCTCGCGCTGCAAAACGGTTTCCGCCGACTCGCCACGCACGAGAAAATACTGCACCGGCGTCGGCGCGTCGAGCAGCTTGCTCAATTTGATCTGGTCGGCGATCAGGTTTTTGGGCGGATTTTGCAGCAGGCGGATATCGTCGTTGGCGCCCAGGCGCGCGATGCCGGCGCAGGCCGCGACCGCGAACAGCAGCGCCGCCAGCAGCGTCGCCCGGTTCATGCGCAGCTGCGGCCAGCGTTGCAGCAGCGCGCCGTAGCGCCGCACCAGCGCGCCGCTTTTCAGCGCCCGGCCGCCTATCAGCAGCGGGAACCAGCACGCCACCGTCAGCCACGCGAACACCAGACCCAAGCCGGAGAACACGGCCATCTGACGCAGGCCGGGGAACGGCGTCAGGGCCAGTCCCATGTAACCGATCACGGTGGTCAGCAAGGTCAATGTGAGGCCGGGCATCAGGCGCTTGAGCAGCGTTTGCGAATCGGTGGCGGCGTCGGTGCCGAGGCGGTTGTATAAAAAGTAGATGCCGTAATCCTGCGCCACGCCGATCAGGCTCGCGCCGAATACCAGCGTCATTAAATGCACGTGGCCGAACAGGATCCAGCACACCGACAACGCGCCGAGGCAGCCTATGCCTATCGATAGCAGGATCAGGAAAATCGGCTTCAGCGAATGGAAGGAGAACCACATCAGCAGCACGATGCCGATCAGCGAACCGATGCCGATGGTCGACACTTCGCCGCTGGCCTGCGCACTGGCGGCGGCCGCATGCAGGATCACGCCGGCCTGTATCAGTTCCGATTGCGGCGCGGCCTTGCGCGCGGCGGCGCCGGCCTGCGCCAGCAGGGGCAGCACGGTTTCCTGCGCCGTCATCGACAGCGCCGGCACCTTCAGCACAAACGACAGCAGCACATACTGGCGCTGGCCGTCCGTCACGAACAGGTGGCCGTCGCGCGGGCGCACCGGCGTTTCCAGCGCGCGCTCCTGGACCCAGCCGCCGAACAGGCCGAAGGGATCGTCCTGCCACGCGCCCAGTTTCGGGCCGCCGAAGGGACTATATAATTTCGCCAGCGCGGACTGCACCCACCATTGCGCCGGCTGCGCGCGCAGCTGCGCGTCCTGCTGCGCCGTCAGCAGCGTTAGCCGGTGCCGCTGGAACAGCGACAGCCAATCCGTCTGCGTCTGCTCGTCGATGGGCGTGGCGTCGATGATGTCCTTGTGCGCGGCCAGCACCGCGCCGTAGGCGTCGGCCGCGCGCCGCGCGTCGCCCCAATCCGTCGCGCCGGCCAGCACGATCACGCGCTGCTGCGCCGCGTCCACCATGTGGGTGAAGGACTGCTGCAATATCGGATCGCGCTCCTGCACCGGCAGCAGCGCCATGATGTCCGTGTCCGGCACGATGCGCTGCACCAGCCACAGATAGGCGTTATGCCCCAGCAGCAGGCACACCAACAGTGCCCACGTCAGCGCCAGATAGCGGCTGCCTTTCAAAACAGCGCCGCCTCGTCGGCCGTCATCGCGGCGTCGCCGGTTTCGATGGCGGAAAAGACGATGCTGGTGCGGTCGCCGCCCGCCTCGCTGAGGACGATGTTCTTGACGTAGGCGCCGCCATCGAGCTTGATGCCGCCTATGGCCTTGGCCAGCGCCGGCGCGCGCGCCTTGAGCGCGACGTTCCAGCCGGTGGCGTCGACGCCGCCGTCGATGTCGAACAGCGTTTCCAGTTGCGCCAGGTCGCCGCCGAGCAGCGAGAACAGCACGCTGTTTATCATGCGGACCGTTGGCTCGGTCTTGGCATCGAGCCGCATGGCGACGCGGTCGCCCTGGTAGTTGACGATTTCGTCGCGCGTCAGCCGCAGCGTGCTGGGGAAGGGACGCAAGGTCCGCCACAGCACGCCCTTGCCGGCGACGACGCAGAACCGGCCGCTGGACGCCAGCGGCTTCTTCATGCCGGCCAGCTGCTTGCTCTGGTCGAAGCGGCCGCACATCACCGGCGGCTTGGCCAGCATGGCCTGGATTTTCGCGACCAACGCGGGCGGCTGGGCGGCCTGCGCGAGCGTGGCCGCACCCAGTGTCAACATCAATGTCAGGACGAGACGTTTCATACCGGAGCGATCCCCAATTTTTCAAACAGCACGGGCGGCGAGACGAAGCACATCTCTTTGGTCGCGATATCGACGGCGACCATGGTGGTGCTGGCGCGGTTCAGGCGCTTGCCGGTGTCGGCGTCGGTAATCAGATAGTCGATCTTGAGCCGGTTTTCCCATTCGACGATATCGGCGCGCAGCTTGAGGCGCTGGCCGAACGTGGCCGAACCGACGTAGCGCAGATGCATGTCGATCACCGGCCACGCGTAGCCGGACTCTTTCATCTGCACGTAGTTGTAGCCTATCTTGTCGAGCAGCGCGCAGCGCACCACTTCCAGATATTTCACGTAGCGGCCGTGCCAGACGATCTCCATCGGATCGAGGTCGAAGAACTGCACCTGCATTTCCACTTCCGCGAACCAGCGGCTGTCCCCGTTCGGCTTACGCATACAGCCGCCATGCCTTGCCGCGGATGCGGTCGAGCAGCAGGCGCAGGTCCGGCTCCAGGCGGCGGTCTTCTTCCACCACCCTGATGTCGGCGCCCAGCGCTTCGAGCATCGCCGTCAACTGCGCCTGCGGTTGCAGTTCCGGGTTGGCCACGGTGCGCAGCCAGACGCCCTGGCGCACCGTGATGAGCAGGGCCGCCACCACCTGTTCCGTCAATTCCAGCACGCGCAGGCAGTCGCGCGCGGCGATGGTGCCCATGCTGACCTTGTCCTGGTTGTGGCATTCGGTCGAGCGCGAAAACACGGAGGCCGGCATGGTCAGCTTGAGCGCCTCGGCGGTCCATGCGGAGGCGCTGATTTGCAGCGCCTTCAGGCCATGGTTGATGGCCGCGCGCGGGCCGGTGGCGCCGGACAGGTTGGCCGGCAGGCCGTGGTTGTAGCGGCTGTCGACCAGCAGCGCCATCTGGCGGTCGAGCAGGTCGGCCAGGTTCGCCACCGCGTTTTTCATGCTGTCCATCGCGAACGCGATGTGGCCGCCGTAGAAATGGCCGCCATGCAGTACCCGTTCGTTTTCGGCGTCGATCAGCGGATTATCGTTGGCGCTATTGAGTTCATTTTCAATCGCACTGCGGAAGAAGGGCATGGCGTCGGCCAGCACGCCGATCACGTGCGGCGCGCAGCGGATCGAGTAGCGGTCCTGCAAACGCTTGCCGTTGCGTTCCCACTGCTCGGTCGGCAAGTCACTGCGCAGCCAGGCCGCAACCTGCTGCATGCCGGCGTGCGGCTTCACGGAGAACAGCACTTCGTCGAAATGGTGGGCGTTGCCGTCGAGCGCGAACGAGGCCATGGCCGTGATGCGCGTCGTCAGCCGCAGCAGATAGTCGGCGCGGTCGTAGGCCATGCAGGCCAGCGCGGTCATGACGGCGGTGCCGTTCATGATGGCCAGCCCCTCTTTCGGCCGCAATTTCAGCGGCGCGATGCCGGCCTCCGCCAGCGCCTGCGCGGCCGGCAGCTGGGCGCCGTCGCGCCACACTTCGCGCTCGCCGCACATCACGGCGGCCAGGTAGGACAGCGGCGTCAGGTCGCCGCTGGCGCCGACCGACCCTTCCGATGGAATCAGCGGCAGCAGGCCGGCGTCGAGCAGGCGCGTGATTTGCAGCAGCAGCTCGACGCTGACGCCGGAATAGCCCTTGCTCAGCGACGCCAGTCGCGCAGCGAGGATGGCGCGCGTCTGCGCCGGCGTGAAGTAGTCGCCCAGCCCGACGCCGTGGTAGGTGTAGAGGTGATGCGGCAGCTCGGCCACCAGCTCCGGCGGCACCGTCACGGTGCAGGAGTCGCCGTAGCCGGTGGTGACGCCGTAGATGGTGCCGTCCTCGCGCAGCAGGCGGTCGAGGAAGTCGGCACCGCGCGCGATGGCGGCGCGGAAGGCCGGGTCGTCCGACAGCATGGCGTCGGCGCGGCCGTGCGCGATGTCGGCGATGTCTTCGATGCTCAGGCGGTCCTGGTCGAAGCGCACCGCACGGCGGGTGTTTTTTAAGTCAGCGAGATGCATCAGTATTCCAGTTGGGTGAGTGCCAGAAGTCGTAGAAGTTGAACCACTGGAGCGGCGCGCGCAGGCAGTAGTGTTCCAGCCGCCGCGCGTAGTCGGCCGCCAGCGCCGCCAGCGCCGCGTCGCGGCCCTGGCGCGGAATGCGCACGGCGTCGCGGAAAAATTCGAAGTGTACTTCCGAGCCGGCGCCGTGGCGGATCGAGAACAGCAGGTACACCGGGCATTGCAGGATGCTGGCCAACACATACGGCCCGACCGGGAAGGCCGCCGGCGCGCCGAGGAAATCGGCCATCGCCACGCGCGGCTTGGGCGCGACCGGAATGCGGTCGCCGGCGATGACGACGAACTCGCCGCGCGCGACGCGCTCCGCCAACAGCATGGCGGTGGCCGGCGACATGTCCGTCACCTGCATCAGATTGAGCTGGCTGGCCGGATTGAGGCGGCCCAGCATCTGGTTGAACGCTTGCGCGTGGCGGGTGTGGACCAGCACCGTGAGCTTGATGTCGGCGCGCTGGCGCGACAGCACGCGGCACAGTTCCAGGTTGCCGAGGTGGGAGCAGATCAGCAGGCCGCCGCGGCCGTCGGCGGCGGCCTGGTTGACGACGGCCTCGCCGAAGAAGCTCACGCCGTCGAGCGGGAACAGTCCGCCCCACAGCAGCATCTTGTCGAGGATGGCCTCGCCGAACGCGGCGAAGTGGCGCAGCACACCGGGCGCGGTGCGGCCGGTGTGGCCGGCCACGCGGCGCAGGTAGTCGCCCGAGGCGCGGCGCGGCTGCGGCTTGGTCAGCAAATACCAGCCCAGCACCGGATACAGCACCACGCGGAACGGCCAGCGGCCGAACACGCGGCAGATCCAGAACAGCAGGCGCATGCCGGCCACGAAACTGATCTCGTTGATGGAAGCCCAGTGGCGGCCGCGCGCGCTCATCGGCCCCGCCATTTGCGCGCCAGCAGGCGCGGTATGCGCGGCAGCATGCCGAAGAACAGCAAGGTATGCATCCACGAGATCAGCGCGTTGTCGCGCCAGACGCGGAAGTGCGACACGCCGTCGGCCGGATAGCAGACCCGCGTCGGCAGGTTGATGACGGCCAGTCCGTCCCAGTACAGGCGGACCAGGATGTCGGTGTCGAAGTTCATGCGCGTGCCGATGGCGCGGCGCGACGCCAGCGCCGTGACGGCGGCCACCGGGTAGACGCGCAGGCCGCACATCGAATCCTTGATGTCGAAGGACAGCGTGTTAATCCAGACCCAGACGTGGGTGGCGTAGCGGCCGTACAGGCGCGCCTTCGGCACCGAGGCGTCGTACACCGGATGGCCGGCGATGACGGCGGCCGGATGCGCCTCGGCCCGCGCCAGGAAGCGCGGCACGTCGGCCGTGTCGTGCTGGCCGTCGGCGTCGATTTGCAGCACGTGGCTGTGGCCCAGCTGCGCGGCGCGCTCGAAGCCGCGCAGCACGGCCGCGCCCTTGCCCTGATTGTGCGCCAGCCGCACCAGCGTCACGCGCTGGGGATGCTGCCGCGCCAGCGCGTCGAGCACTTGCGCGCAGGCGGCGCCGCTGCCGTCGTCGACCAGGATGCAGGGCACGTCATGGCGCAGCAATCCCGCCAACACGGCGCCGATGGCGCCCTCGTGGTTGTAGACCGGGACCACGACGCAGGGCTTAAACATCGTCGTCTCCCAGCATGATGCGGCCGCTGGCGTGCTGGCCGCCGGCGGACAGGTAGCGAAATTGCAGGCTGCCTTTATCGGCGTCGTGCAGCAGTTCCAGCCGCACCGGGCTGTCCGGCAGTATCACTTGCTGGAATTTGAGCGCGTGGATGGCGCGGAACCGCGCCGGCAAGTCGAAATAATGGCGGCCGTAGTGGATGGCCCATTCGACCTGCACCACGCCGGGCAGGATGGGCGCGGCGCCAAAATGGCCGTCGAAATAAAACAGGTTGGCCGGCGCGGTCAGTTCCAGCAGCACGCGTCGCGGCCGGGCGGCGGCGTCCCGTTCCAGTTCCAGTTCCAGTTCGCGCAGGTGCGGCAGGCGCGGAGCCGGCGCTGGCGGCGCAGCGCCGGCGGTGCCGTCGTCGTCGTCGTCGAGCAGCGCCAGCAAGGCGGCCAGCGTGGTCTTGCCTTGCGCGTTGACCGGCAGTTGATCGAGGTAGCGCCAGCGGCGCGGCAGCGCGACCGCCTCCACCACGGCGGCCAGCGCGGCGCGCAAGCGCGCGTTCAGGGCCAGCTTGCCGTCCGCTTGCAGCGCGGCGCGGCCGGCCGCCGTCGGCACGATGAAGGCGGCCAGCTTCTGGCGTTCGCCGGCGGCCGGATCGCACAACACCACGCGCGCTTCCTGCGCCAGCGAGGAGGCGATCAGCGCCGCTTCCATGGCATCGAGCGAGATGCGTTTTTCCTCGATTTTGACGACGCGGTCGCTGCGCCCCAATAACAGCAAACGCCCGGCCGCCGCCGGCGCGGCGCGGTCGGCCAGCGTCAGCCAGCGGTCGTCGGGCAGGTGCGGCGAGCGCACGGCCAGCAAGCCGTCGTCGCTGCCGATGCGCCAGTCCACGGTGGGGAAAGGCAGCCAGGTTTCGCCGAGGCCGATGTCGCCGCCGCGCTGGCGCCATGCGACGCCGCCCGTTTCCGAGCTGCCGTAGACTTCCACCGGCACTTTGCCCAGCAACGCGCCGGTGCCGTGCGCGGTCTCCGGCGGCAGCGGACCGCCCGATGAAAACACGGCGCGCAGCGTGCGCGCGGCGCCGCTCCAGTCCAGGTGCGCGGGCAGCCGTTTCAGGTGCGCCGGACTGGCCACCAGCACGCACGGTCCGGCCGCCAGCGCCGGCGCCAGCTGCTCCGGGTAGGCGACGCTCAGCGCATGGATGGCGCGGCCCGCGCACAGCGGCCACAAGACCTTGAACAGCAGACCGTAGATGTGCTGGTGCGAGACGGTCGCGATGACGGCCGCGTCGCCGGCGATGGCGCCGAACAGGGCGTCGAGCGTCGCCACTTCGCTGGCCAGCTGCGAGATTTTTTTCGGGATCGCCTGCGCCGCGCCGGTGCTGCCGGACGTGAACACGACCAGCGCCGGGAAATCGGGCGCCAGCGCCGCGTTGAGCGCATGGCGGTCGTCATCGCCAACGTCGTCGCCGGCGGCCGGCATCAGCGGCAGCAGCGCGGCCGGGAACTGGCCGAGGAAGCCGTCGACCGACAGCCGCAGGGCGGCGCAGCTGGCCGCCAGCGTGTCGGCGCTGAGCCAGATGGTTTTGCCGGCCTGCCAGGCGCCCAGCATGGCCGCGCCGAATTCGATGCTGTCGTCCAGGTAGAGGGCGAAATCGCGGCCGGCCTGGCGCCGCAGCAGTCCGTGCCAGGCGCGCACGCGCGCGACGAAGTCCGCGTTGTCGACCGCCGCGCCGGCGCGCCAGCCGACCAGCGACGCGGGCCGGCGCGCGGCCGTGGCCGCGCTTAAAAGTGATAGCGTGTCAAGCATGGTGCAAACGTTTGAAGCGCAGCCGCAGCAGATATTCGACGCCGAATAAAAGGCCCATCAGCGCGTAGGAAATGACGCCGGTGTAAAGCGACCACACGGCGGCCGAGGCCCACAGCGCGGTGCCCAGGGCGACGGCGCCGTTGAATATGAAGAAGCCGCACCACACTTGCGTCACCTTGCGCATATACGCTTGCGCGGGCGGCGCGAAATCCTCGCCGCGCAGGCGCGCCATGCGTTCGACCGCCGACACCGGCGTGCGCAGGCTGTAGCCGAAGCCGCCCAGCAGCGCGGCGTTGACCAGCACCGGATACAGCTTCAGCGGCAGCAGCAGGTTGCTCCAGATGGCGCAGGCCACCAGCAGCAGCGCGGCGCCGGCCGACCAGCGCGCGGCGCCGGCCAGCTTGAGCGACGGCAGCCGCGTGAGCACGGCCAGCAGCAGCAGGCCGGCCAGCCAGCGCGGCTCGACGCGGCCGTGGCCGAACCAGATCGCCAGCGGATAAAGCAGCGTCAACGCCGCCGTCAGCACCGTCATCGGCATCGCGCTTACGCCACCTGCTCCGCCATGCCGGTCAACGCGTCGACCACGTCGCCGATGGTGCGGATGGTCTTGAACACTTCCGGCTGCAAACGCTTGCCGGTCAGCTGCTTGAGTTTGACGGCCAGGTCGACGGCGTCGATGCTGTCGATATCGAGATCGGCGTACAGGTTGGAGTCGGCCGTCAGGGCGGCCGGGTCGAGCTCAAACATCTCCGCCAGCAGCTCCACCACCCAGGCCTGCAACTGCTGCCTGCTCATCGTATTCAATTCAATCATGCCCTACCCCTTATTGTTTTATTTTGTTCTCAGGCTGGCGATCATGGCCGCCAGCGCTGTCACGGACGCGAAATAGCGCCGCGTGTCGGCCGAATCGGCCGACAGCGAAATGCCGTACTTCTTTTGCAGCGCCACGCCCAGTTCCAGCGCGTCGATCGAATCGAGGCCCAGGCCGTCGACAAACAGCGCGGCCTCGTTGTCGATGTCGGCGGCGACCATGTCTTCCAGTTGCAGCACGTCGATAATCAGTTCTTTGACTTCCAGTTCAAGCATGGCTTTGGTACTTCCCCGTAAAATAAGTCTGTAGAAAATCGGTCAGCCGGCGCGCCGCCATCACGTCGCTGGCGCCGTCGCCGGTGAACCCTGCGATCGCCAGATCGTCCTGGACGTCGATGCGAAACAGCACGCGCCGCGGCGGCACCCGCCACCATTTTTCGCCCTTGCCCAGCGTCTGCGGCTGGCAGCGTATCAGCACCGGCGTGATGTCGCGCGCGCCGCGCACGGCGATGTTGGCGGCGCCGCGTTTGAGGCTGATGACGCCGTCGCCGGCCGTGCGCGTGCCTTCCGGGAAGACGATCAGGTTGTTGCCCCGTTCCAGCGACGCGATGCAGTCCGCGACCAGGCCGGCGCCGCCGCCGTTGTTGATGTAGCCGGCCGCCCGCACCGGGCCGCGCGTGAACGGGTTGTTCCACAGCGCGCCCTTGACGATGCAGTCGGCGTTTTTGACGAAGGCCATCAGGAACACGGTGTCGATCAGCGTGGGATGATTGGCCAGGATCAGCAGGCCGCCGCGGTCGAGCTTTTCCAGGCCGCGGATATCGTAGCGCAGCACGCCCAGCAGCCGCATCAGGTCGACGTAGGCACGGAAGGCCAGCCGGATCACGGTGCGCGACCAGGCGATGCGCCGTTCGCGGCGGCGCACCAGCAGCTTCAGCGCCGGAAACAGGAATAGCCGCAGCAGCAGGCCGCCCACGCCGAAGACGGCGAAACTGAAGCCGGTGGCCAGCACGCGCCAGCACAAGTCCAGTTGCGAGACCAGCCGCGCCGGCGCGGCCTCACGCATCGCGGCTCCAGCGCCAGCGGCGTTGCGCGGCGACCCGCTCCATGCGGGACGCGCCGCTCAGTTGAAAGGCCAGCACCGCCAGGCTGCCGGGGACGGCCGTGCTCTCTGCTGCCGCGTCGTCGTCCGGCGTGGCGCCCGCGCCGGTCCAGCTCAGCGCGATGGCGCCGCTGTCGGCGGCGGCCGTCATCAGCCAGGCCCACGCGTGCGGCTGCTCGTCGCTGTCGGCGTAAGGCGCCATCAGCGGCGGCAGCGCGCAGTCGCACGCCACCAGCAGCACGGCCGGCGCGCCGTCGGCCAGCAGGCCGCAGGCTTCGATCACCGCGTGTTCGACCGTCGCCGCGCCGGCCGCCAGCGCGATGTGGTTGGCGCGGTCGGCGCGCGCGATGGTGAACAGGCCGGCGCTGGCGTTGTGGACGGCCATGCCGAAGGCGGTCGGCGACAGCGGCTCGCCGCGCGCCAGATCGGCCAGCAAGTCGAGCGCGCGCCCGACTTCGCCGTGGCGCGAGCAAAATACGGTCGGCACGTCGGCGCGGCCGGCCTGGCATTGGTAGGCGACTTCGAGCGCCATCTTGCCGAGCAGGCCGGCGCGGCGCCGCAACATCGCGGGCATGGCCGCGACGCCGGGTTCGGCGCCCGCTTCGATCCGATAAGGAGCGGCGGCCCATTGCCGCCACAGGTCGGCCGTGGTCAGGCCCGGCGCCCAGGCAGCGTGGCTGACAATGGAAAATCGAATGGCCTGCGTGCGCATAAATAAAATAGTCTTTGAGCCATCAAGTAAAAACACCGCTCTCACTCGCGCACAAAAAATCGCGGAATTACCAGTCAACGTCGAGGGCAGATTATAGACGACCACCTATCCCATTGGCATCACCAATTAAATCAAAAGAAACTATTTTATTGTCACCGATCAAATAACCACACGCCAATTTCGGCATTCTATCCAATTCCCACATAAAATCGCGGTCCGCGCCGCGCGCCGGGCCGCCGTTGTAAAATACCAGCCACCATCCGCCAGCCGCCATCCGTCCCGCTGTCATCCCATAAGCACGCAAGACATCCCATCCGCTGGCTACAACGGCTATCGAATTACCGCCGCGCTCTCGCGCAACTACAGCGCTTTGTCGATACGGTCGCACATCGACAATCCGGCGCTGCAAGCGCACATCGAACGCTACGGCCGGTCTTTTTACCGGCGCGGCGCATAAAAAAACGCCGCCGGATTAAACCGGCGGCGCTTTATCACCGCATTAAAACCTTGCCGGCCGCATCACAGCTTGATGAAATGCTCGCGGTAGTATTTCAGCTCTTCGATCGATTCGACGATATCGGCCATGGCCGTGTGCTTCTGGTGCTTTTTAAAGCCGCCGACGATTTCCGGCTTCCAGCGCTTGCACAATTCCTTCAGCGTCGACACGTCGATATTCCGGTAGTGGAAAACCGCTTCCAGCTTCGGCATGTAGCGCACCATGAAACGGCGGTCCTGGCCGATGGTGTTGCCGCACATCGGCGTTTTACCCTTCGGCACCCACAGCTTCATGAAGGCGATCAGCGCCTCCTCGGCCTCCGCTTCCGTCACGGTCGAGGCCTTGACGCGCTCGATCAGGCCGGAACGGCCGTGCGTGCCCTTGTTCCACGCATCCATCTTGTCCAGCGTTTCGTCGCTCTGGTGGATGGCGAACACCGGGCCTTCGGCCAGCACGTTCAGGTGCATGTCGGTGACGACGACGGCCACTTCAATGATGCGGTCGGTGTCCGGCTCCAGGCCGGTCATTTCCATGTCGACCCAGACCAGATTCATCTCGTTGGGGCGCTGCTGGGCCGGCACGTTTGCGGAAGCGGCGGCTAAGTCGGTGGCTTGTGACATAATTCTCTCTTGGCTAGTCTATCTAATCCGCCATTTTCTCACAGGCATAGCATGTATTCACTCGCGTTTTCGATTTTGTTTGTATCTTTCCTCATTTTGACGCTGCTCGTGCGCTTCTGGCTGGCCTCGCGCCATATCCGCCACGTGCTGCGCCACCGCGCCGCCGTGCCGGCCGAATTCGCCGAAAAAATCCCACTGGCCGCCCACCAGAAGGCGGCCGACTACACGGTCGCCAAGACCAAGTTCGGCATGCTGGCCCTGCTCGTCAACACGGCGGTGCTGATCGGCTTCACGCTGCTGGGCGGCCTGCAATGGCTGTCGACGCAGATCTTCCAGCACACCGGTCCCGGCATGGGCTACCAGATCGCGCTGCTGGCCGGCTTCGCCCTGATCTCCGGCCTGATCGACCTGCCCTTCGACTATTACAAGCAGTTCCACATGGAGCAGGGCTTCGGCTTCAACAAGATGACGCGCACGCTGTTCTTCGCCGACATGGCCAAGGGCGCGGCGCTGGGCGCGGCCATCGGCCTGCCGCTGGTGTGGGTGGTGCTGACGCTGATGGGCAAGGCCGGCAACCTGTGGTGGTTGTACGCGTGGCTGGTGTGGAGCGGCTTCCAGCTGCTGATGATGGTGCTGTTCCCGACCGTGATCGCGCCGCTGTTCAACAAGTTCACGCCGCTGGCCGACGCCCCCCTCAAGGCCCGCATCGAAGGCTTGCTGGCGCGCGTCGGCTTCGCCTCCAAGGGCCTGTTCGTGATGGACGGTTCCAAGCGCAGCGCCCACGGCAACGCCTACTTCTCCGGCTTCGGCGCCAACAAGCGCATCGTCTTCTTCGACACGCTGCTGGCCCGCCTGGCGCCCCAGGAAATCGAGGCGGTGCTGGCGCATGAACTGGGCCACTTCAAGCTCAAGCACATCGTCAAGCGCATCGCCATGATGTTCGCCATCTCGCTGGCCTTTTTGGCGCTGCTGGGCTACCTGAAAAACCAGATGTGGTTTTACACCGGCCTCGGCGTCGACCCCATGATTTTGCCGGGACAGAGCAACGACGCCATGATGCTGCTGCTGTTCGTGCTGGTGCTGCCGGTGTTTACTTTCCTGTTCGGGCCCCTGACCTCGATCTCCTCGCGCAAGCACGAATTCGAGGCCGACGCCTTCGCCGCCCGCCACACCGACGCGCGCGACCTGGTGTCGGCGCTGGTCAAGATGTATGAAGACAATGCCTCGACGCTGACGCCGGACCCGCTGCACTCGGCCTTTTACGATACGCATCCGCCGGCCAGCGTCCGCATCCACCACCTGAACCTGGCCGCGCCATGAGCGCCACCTTGACCAGCACCGCCGACCTGCTCGATGCCCGCTGCATCCGCGCCCACGATGCGCTCGACGCGGACGCCGTCGCGCGCCTGCTGCCGCTGGTGCCGGGATGGAGCGTCGAAAACGGCCGTTTGTGCCGCGGCTTCGGCTTCAAGAATCATCATCACACCATGGCCTTCGTGAACGCGCTGGCCTGGATCAGCCACACCGAAGACCATCACCCGGAATTGACCGTGACTTATAAAAACTGCGTGGCCCGCTACGACACCCATTCCGTGAACGCGGGCGCCGGCGGCCTGTCGCAAAACGACTTCATCTGCGCCGCCAAGGCCAGCGCCCTGTTCGACCAGGCGCAGGGCGCGGCATGAGCCAGCTGACCGGCACCATCATCGCCGCCCACGGCCGCCACTACCTGGCCGACGCCGGCGGCGTCAAGCTGCAATGCGTCACGCGCGGCAAAAAAACCAATGTGGCGGTCGGCGACCTCGTCAAGCTCACCCTGACCTCGCCCGACCAGGGCGTGATCGACCGCATCGAGGAACGCAAGACGCTGCTGTACCGCTCCGACCAGTACAAGTCGAAACTGCTGGCCGCCAATCTGAGCCAGCTGTTCATCGTCGTGGCCACCGAACCGGGCTTCGCCGACGACCTGGTGTCGCGCTCGCTGGTCGCGGCCGAAGCGGCCGGCATCACGGCGCGCCTGATCCTCAACAAGACCGACGTCACCGAATCGCTGGCCAGAACGCGCGAACGCTTGCAGCCGTATGCCTCGCTCGGCTATCCGGTGCACGAAATGTCGGCCAAGGCGCGGCCCGAAGAAGCGCTGGCCATCCTCGCCCCGCTGATGGCCGGCCAGTCGTCGATCCTGATCGGCCAGTCCGGCATGGGCAAGTCCTCGCTGATTAATCTGCTGGTGCCGGACGCCGACATCGCCGTGCGCGAAATCTCGGCCGCCCTCGACACCGGCAAGCACACCACCACCTTCACGCGCCTGTACCAGCTGCCCGAACTGGGGCCCGACTCGTCCATCATCGATTCGCCCGGCTTCCAGGAATTCGGCTTGTACCACCTCAGCGAAGGGATGCTGGAACGCGCCTTCGTCGATTTCGCGCCCTACCTCGGGCACTGCAAATTCTACAACTGCCGCCACTTGATCGAGCCGCAATGCGCGATACTGGCGGCGGTGGCGGACGGTAAAATCGCGCGCATGCGCCACACGCTGTACGGCCAGCTGCTGCACGAGTCGGCCCAGACGCTGTATTAAACAGGCTCGATATTCTTAAACAAGCGCACTTTTATTTCTTAATCATTATTTCTAGATAACAGAAACGCAAGCCGTATTTGCGTTTATAATTCCCCAGGGAAATTATTTTGCGACGTTGGCCGGCGCCAGCGCATCACTGCAATCAAGGCTGACGATGGACATGTTTGTGCTCGACGAGGACGTGGCGAAATGGGAGCAGGCGCTGCTTACCCTGAACGGCGTGGCCCGTTTGCCGGTGCAACTGCCGCTGGCCTGGCACTTGCGCCAGCGCGACAGCGTCCGCGCCAGCGCCCTCGCCACCGAGGCGCTGGCCCTGCTGGCGCAGTCCGAGCTGACGCCGCTGGCGCAGCGCCTGAGCGCCGCCCGCCTGCAACTGGTGCACGCCGAGGCGCTGTGGCTGCAAGGCGAGCTCGATGCCGCCGACGCCCTGGCCGCGCAAGCGTGGGATGTGTTGTGCAAGCACCATGACCACAGCGGCTGCGCCGACTCGCACTGGCTGCGGGCCTGGATCGCGGTCGACCGCGGCGACCACGTCCGCTGCGACGCCGAACTGGAACTGGCCGCCGCCGCCGCCCGCGACGCCGGCGACCCGATGCGGGCCGCCATCGCCGAAGCGGCCATCGCGCGCTGGGCCGTGCTGCACGATCCGCAGCAGGCCGCCGTGCGCTGGGGCCTGCGCTTCGACCTGCACCAATATCCGCAGCCGGCCGCCGTCACCGCCTGGGTCAACGATTTCCTCGGCCTGGCGGCCAGCCAGGCCAGCGATTTCGGCGCCGCCGCCGGCTACTTCATCCAGTGCTACGAAGCGGCGCTGAGCACCGGCCAGCTGCGCGCGGCCATCACCGCCGCCACCAACCTGGGCGAAGCGTTCGCCGTCCTCAACGACCACCACTCGGCGCTCGAATGGATGCAGTGCGCGCTCGACCTGGCGCGGCCGGCCGGCTGGCCGCGCTCCGTAGGCGCCTGCCTGATGTACACGGCCGACACCATGCGCCGCCTGGGCCGCCTCGACGCCGCCCGCGAGCTGTTGCAGGAAGCGCTGCTGATCCTGGCGCCGCTGGCCGGCGCGCGCAGCTACGCCAACGCCCTGCACTACCTGGGCGAACTGTCGCTCGACCGCGCCGAATACGCCGCCGCGCTGGAAACCTTCGAGCGCCTCGAAGCGCGCGCCGAGGCGCTCCAGCAAACCGATTTCCGCAGCATCGCGCGGCGCGGCCAGGCCCACGCGCTATGCTTCCTGGACCAGCCGGAAGCGGCGCTGACGGCGGCCGCCGCCGCCATCGAGCTGGCCGCCAGCCAGTCCAACGCCTACAGCCAGGTGGCGGCGCTGCGCGTGCTGTCGATCATCCACACCGAGCACACGCTGCCGCCGCCGGCCGGCATGACGGAGCTGAACGCCACGCTGCACTATCTGCACCAGGCGCTGGCGCTGGCCTCGACCATCGACGGCTACACCCTGCCCGGCGACCTGCTCGACGCGCTGGCGCGCGAGTACGCCCAGGCCGGCAGCTACGCCCAGGCTTACGAGGCGGCGCTGGCCGCCAGCGCCGCGCGCGAAAAGGCCCGCAACCAGGAAGCGACCAACCGCGCCATCGCCATGCAGGTCCACCACCAGACCGAAAACGCGCGCGCCGAAGGCCACCACCACCGCCAGCTGGCCGAATCGGAGGCGCGCCGCGCCGCCGTGCTGCAACAGACCAGCGCCACGCTGGAACGCTTGTCCGTGATCGGCCAGGAAATCACCGCCCACCTCGACGCCGGCGCCGTGTTCCAGGCGCTGACGCGCCACGTCCACCTGCTGCTGCCGGCGAACACCTTCGCCATTTATCTCACCGACCCGGGCGGCGCCTCGCTCAGCCGCGCCTTCGGCGTCGAAGCCGGCCAGCCGCTGGCGACCAACTCGATCCCGCTCACGCACCCGCACGCCCACTCGGTGCGCTGCCTGCTGCAACGGCGCGAAGTCTATGTCGAACATACGCCGGCGGCGGCCGAACACCTGACCGTCACGCCCGGCACCGACGCCAATCTGAGCGCGCTGTTCCTGCCGCTGCTGGTGGGCGAGCGCGCGCTCGGCGTGATGACGGTGCAGACCATGGCGCCGCAGGCCTACGGCGAGCGCGAACGGCTGATCTTCCGCACCCTGTGCGCCTATGGCGCCATCGCGCTCGACAACGCCGAAGCCTACCGCCAGTTGCAGGACGCGCAGACGCAGCTGGTGTCGCAGGAAAAGCTCGCCGCGCTGGGCTCCCTGATGGCCGGCGTGGCCCACGAATTGAATACGCCGATCGGCAACAGCCTGCTGATCGCCAGCACGCTGCAACAGAAGACCGACGACCTGGAAAAGCAGCTCAACGGTCCCGGCCTGCGCCGCTCCGAACTGGCCGCCTTCGTGGCCGACGCCAAAAAGGCGTCGGAGCTGGTGATGCGCGGCCTGACCAGCGCGGCCGACCTGGTCAACAGCTTCAAGCAGGTCGCCGTCGACCGCACCACGGAACAGCGCCGCATGTTCAACCTGCAGCAGGTGGCGCACGAAATCATCGCGACGATGATGAACCGCATCCGCGCTTCGGACCATGCGATCGCCTTCGAGATCCCCGAGCTGCTGATGATGGACAGCTATCCCGGCCCGTTCGGCCAGGTCGTCACGAACTTCA
>NZ_JANXMI010000158.1 GCF_025354735.1 Rugamonas sp. | reverse complement strand
GGCGCCGCGCGTGGCCGGCGCCAGCACGCGCGCTTCCACGGTCGGATAACGGCCCCAGCCTTCGATCCGCATCAGGCCGCCGCCGCGCGGAACACGAAGCGGCGGTCGAGCTGGTACTTGCACAGATAGCCTATGCCCAGGCCCAGCACGGCGCCCGCGTAGCGTCCGGCGCGGTTGCCGAACAGGTGGTCGAAGCCGAACTCGCAGGCCCAGAAGATGGCCGTGGTGGCCAGCCCGGCCGCCGTGTACAGCAGGAAGACCCGGCCGTCATGGCCCAGGCTGTCGGCTCGGAATTGGAAGATGTAGCGCTTGTCGAGCAGGTATTTCAGCACCAGGCCGGCGCCGGTGCCGCAGCAGGCCGCCAGCAGCAGGCTGTACGGTCCGGCGTAGACGCGCACGCACAAGTCTTGTAGCGCGATGTTGAACAGGGTGGCGATGGCCGCCAGCAGCAAATAGGTGCGCGCCAATTTCATGGAAACTTGTTTATTTGGGAAATATTATCAAATCAAATAATACAGCATGGCGGGCGGCGCCGGGCCGCCGGCAAAAGCGGGGACGAAAAAAAACCGCCAGACGATGGGCGGTTTTTCGTGGCGCCGGCGGCGTGCGGCCTGAGATATCGTCAGGCAGATTGCTTGGGCGCGCCGCCCAGCAGGAAGGCGATCTTCTGCTTGGGCTTGCTTGCGCCGGCGCCGCCCAGCGTGGCGGCTTGGACCGGCGTCGGCGCCTTGGCCGGCTCGTAGGGCTTGAGGAACCATGGATCGGCTTTTTCGCGGCGCGGCAGCGGCCCGGACGACGAACGCGGACCGCGCTCGCTCATGCGCGGCGCGGCGCTGCTGCGACTGTCGCGCGACTCGCTGGCACTGCGGCTGCTGTCGCGCGATTCGCTGGAACTGCGGCTGCTGTCGCGCGACTCGGTGGCGCTGCGGCTGCTGTCGCGCGGTTCGCGGCTTTCGCGCGGCGCGCTGGCCGGGCTGAACGATTCCGCTTCGCTGCGGCGCGGCGGACGGCGCTCGCCGCGCTCGTCGCCACGGCTGCTGCCCGGCGTGAAGCCGGCCAGGTCGCCGCGCGTGATGGTCTGCTTGATGAGCTTTTCGATGTCGGCCAGCAGGCGCTCATCCTTGTCCGAATAGATGGAGATGGCGTCGCCCGAGGCGCCGGCGCGGCCGGTGCGGCCGATGCGGTGCACATAGTCTTCGGCGTTGTACGGCAGGTCGTAGTTGATGACGCACGGCAGGTCGGTGATGTCGAGGCCGCGCGCGGCGACGTCGGTGGCGACCAGCACGTCGATCTCGCCCTTCTTGAACGACTCCAGCGCGGCCATGCGTTCCTGCTGCGTCTTGTCGCCGTGGATGGCGGTGGCGTTCATGCCCTCCTGCTCCAGGCCGCGCGCCAGGCGCGAGGCGCCGATCTTGGTGTTGGAGAACACGATCACCTGCTTCAGGTCGCGCTGGCGCAGGATGTGGGCAACCAGGGCGTGCTTCTGGTTTTCCTCGACCTTGTAGACCACCTGGGTGACGCGCTCGGCCGTCGCATTGCTGCGCGCCACTTCGATCGTCAGCGGGTTGTTGAGGAAGGTGTTGGCCAGTTTTTTGATTTCCGGCGAGAACGTGGCCGAGAACATCAGGTTCTGGCGCTGCTTGGGCAGCAGGTTGATGATGCGCTGCAAGTCCGGCAGGAAGCCCATGTCGAGCATGCGGTCGGCCTCGTCCATGACCAGCATCTGCACCTGGCTCAGGCTGATGTTCTTTTGTTCGATGTGGTCGAGCAGCCGGCCCGGCGTGGCGATGACGATTTCGACGCCGGCCTTCAGGATCACGGTCTGGCCCTTCATGTCCATGCCGCCGAACACGACGGTCGAGCGCAGCGGCGTGTGCTGGGCGTAGGCCTTGACGTTCTCGGCCACCTGCACGGCCAGTTCGCGGGTCGGCGTCAGGATCAGCGCGCGCACCGGGTGGCGCGCCGGCGACATCGAACTGCTGGCGTGGGCCAGCAGCAACTGGATGATGGGCAGCGCGAAGCCGGCGGTCTTGCCGGTGCCGGTCTGGGCCGCGCCCATGACGTCGCGGCCTTGCAGCAGCACGGGGATGGCCTGGGCCTGGATCGGGGTCGGGTGGACATAGCCCTGCTCGGTCAGCGCGCGCAGGATCAGCGGCGACAGGCCGAAATCGGCGAAGCGCACCTGGGCGGCGGTTTCGGGCACGACGGCGGGTGCGACGGCGACCGGCGCGGCAACGGCGGCGATGACCGGTTCGACCACGGCGGCGACGGGCGCGGCCGACTCAGCAGGAGCCGACTGTGCGGGGGCCGACTGTGCGGGCGCCGACTCTGCGGGGGCCGACTGTGCGGGGGCCGACTCTGCGGCGAATTCTACGACGGGCGCGGCTGGCGCCACCACGGGCGCCACGGCCTCGACAACAGGAACGGCGTCTACCGCAGCGGCGAACACGGCGACGTCGCCGGGCGTGGTTTGGATCTCGATTTCGGACATAATTTAGTCGGCCTCCGTCCAGCGGGCAGCCATGCTTTCTTCAATTAACAACATTTTCCGCGCGCGGCGACCGGGAGGCCTGTCATGGCGCGGTCGGCGCCGCCTCCGAGGGGAGTACGGGCACTAAGCGGGCACTAGGCGGGCACTAAGGAAGGCAAGCGACAGGCAGGGCAAGCGCCACACGGCGGTTACCACGGTGACGATCAGAGCGCGCGCAGACGTGGATACAATATCAGCGCCGTAAACTATACCCTAAATTGTGGCAACTGCGCACGACAGCCGCATTTTTTCACGCAAAGTCATTTCTTTCAAGCAATATCGGCATGGAAACAACTGTGGTCGTGGCGGACAGATAATTGCATCCTTGGAAGGTATAATAAAGCAGCACCAGCACCCCGACCGCCACCGGATGCCCGCCATGCCAGCGCTGCCGATACGCCCGCGAATGCGCCACGCCGCCCCGCCTCCGGGAGTGCGGCTGTGGTCGCGGCCATTATCTCGGCTGTGGTCGCGGCTGTGGTCGCGGCTGCGCCGGCCGGCCAGCGCCGCCGCCACGCTGCTGACACTGTTGGCCTTGCTGTCCGGCGTGACGGCCGCCGCCGCGCCGTCGCTGCGCTTCAAGAAGCTGGGACCGCTGGGCAAGGACGAGCCGTCCATGCTGGCGCTGCTGCAAGACCGCCAGGGCTACATCTGGATCGGCACCCAGGCCAGCGGCCTGTACCGCTACAACGGCTACCAGTCCACCCAGTACCGCAACCTGCCGGGGCAGCCGCACAGCCTGCCGCACGACCGCGTCTCGGCCCTGTTTGAAGATGGCCAGGGCCGCATCTGGGCCGGCACGCAAAACGGCCTGGCGCGCTTCAATCCCGACAGCGACGATTTCACCGTGGTGGCCCCGGCCAGCGGGCCGAACAACTACCGCAACATCAAAACCATCGTCTCGGACGGCGGCCATGGCTTGTGGCTGGCCAGCTGGGGCGGCCTGCAACACTACGATCCCGACAGCGGCGCCTTCGCGCTGTACGCGCACGACGCCGACGACGCCGACAGCCTGGCCAGCAACGACCTCAACGCGCTGGCCCGCGACGCCCGTGGCGGCCTGTGGATCGCCACCTGGCCCGGCGGCCTCGACTACCTGGCGCCGGGCGCGCGGCGCTTCCGCCACTACCCCGTCGCCGAGGGCGCCGGCCGCGACGCCGGCGCCAGCATCGTGCGCGCCTTGCAGTTCGACCCGCGCCAGCGGCTGTGGATAGGCACGGAGGCGGGCGTGCTGAGCTGGCAGGACGGCAGCGACTGGGCCAGCCGGCGCCAGGCCGACACGCCGGCCAGCCGCGTCACCGGCTTTCTCAGCGACGCCGACGGCGTGCTGTGGGTGTCCACGCTGTCGGCCGGCCTGCTGCGCTGGGACGGCCAACGTTTCGAGCAATACCTGCACCAGGCCGACGATCCCTACAGCCTGCCCGGCGACGCCCTGCGCGCCGTGCTGCGCGACCGCGGCGGCATGTTGTGGGTGGTGTCGTACACGGACGGCATCAGCCTGGCGAACCTGAACACGCAGGGCTTCCGCCGCCTGCTGCCGTTCCACAGCCGCGACGGCCGGCCCGTGTCGAACACCGTGCTCAGCCTGAGCCGCGCGCCGGCCGGCCGGCTGTGGCTGGGCAGCGACCTCGGCCTGAGCCTGTACGACCCGGCCGCCGACGCCATCGTCCGCAGCTACCGCGCCGGCGGCGGGAGGGATGGCGGCCTGGCCCACGACATCGTCTACAGCCTGTACCAGCAACCCGACGGTCCGCTGTGGATAGGCACGTCGAACGGCCTGGACCGGCTCGACGGCGGCCGCTTCCGCCACATCCACTTCGGCGCCGCCGCCAGCGACTTCATCAACGCCATCGCGCCGGCCGGCGACGGCGCGCTGTGGCTGGCCACCGGCAACAGCCTGATACGCTACGACAGCCGCAGCGGCGCCAGCCGGCGCTACCTGCACGACGCCGCCGTGGCGACCAGCCGCAGCGCCGACGGCAGCTCGACCGTGCTGCAAGACCGCCACGGCGTTGTGTGGGCCGGCTCCGAATTCAACGGCGGCGGCCTGGACCAGCTGGACCCCGCCAGCGGCCGCTTCCGCCACCACCGCCACCGCGACGGCGACCCCGCCAGCCTGGCCGACGACAGCGTCAGCGCCCTGCACGAAGACACGCGCGGCCGGCTGTGGGTGGGCACGGCCAAGGGCTTGAACCTGGCGCTGCCGCAGCCGGACGGCAGCCTGCGCTTTCGCGCCTACGCCGCGCTGGGCACGCCGAAAATCCTCGCCATCGCCAGCGACGCCGGCGGCGGCGTCTGGTGCAGCACCGACGCCGGCCTGCTGCAACTGGACCCGGCGCGCGGCGCCGTCCACCGCTACGGCGCCGCCGACGGCCTGACCGAAGGCCTGCGCCTGGGCGCCGCGCTGGGCGGCATGGCCGGCGCCGCCTGGCCGGACGACGGCCTGCTCTACTTCGGCGGCGCCCACGGCATGACGGCCGTCGCGCCCGCCGCCGTGCGCAGCGTGGCGCCGGCGCCGCAGGTGGCGATCACCGACGTCAGCGTCTACAACCGCACGCTGCGGGCCGCCGCGCCGCGCCCCGGCGTGCGCCTGGACGGCCCGGTGACGGCGCCGCGCGCGCTGACGCTGGACTGGGGCGGCGCCGTCTTCGCGCTCGAATTCGCCGCTCTGCAATACGCCGAGCCGGGCCAGAACCGCTACGCCTACCAGTTGCAGGGCTTCGACCGCGACTGGGTCGAGACCGACGCCAACCGCCGCAGCGCCAGTTACACCAACCTCGACCCCGGCCACTACCTGTTCCGGGTCAAGGCCGCCAACCCGCGCGGCGTCTGGAGCGCGCAACCGGCCACGCTGGCCGTGACGATCACGCCGCCGTTCTGGCAGCGCTGGTGGTTCCGCGCGCTGGCCGCCGTGGCGCTGGCCGGCGCGCTGGCCGGCGCCCACCGCTGGCGCATCGCCGCCCTGACCCGGCGCCAGGACACGCTGGAACAGCTGGTCGCGCTGCGCACCGCCGAGCTCGAAGCGTCGAACGCCAAGCTGGAGGCGCTCAGCAGCACCGACGCGCTGACCGGACTGAGCAACCGGCGCGCCTTCGACCTGGCGCTGGCGGCCGAATGGCGCCGCGCCAGCCGCAGCGGCCAGTCGCTGGCGCTGCTGCTGTGCGACGTCGATTTCTTCAAGGCTTACAACGACCATTACGGCCA
>NZ_JANXMI010000138.1 GCF_025354735.1 Rugamonas sp. | reverse complement strand
CGTGCGCAACCGTCTGAAGGTGGCGGCGGCCATCACCAACGCGCAGGCCTACCTGCGCCTGCGCGCCGGCGGCACCACGCTGGACCAGTGGCTGTGGGCCTACGTCGGCGGCAAGCCGCTGGACGCCGCCGAGGGCCCGCGTCCGGCCAAGACGGAACTGTCGGACCGCATCTCCAAGGACCTGGCCAAGCTGGGGTTCAAGTTTGTCGGCTCGACCATCATCTACGCCTACATGCAGGGCGTCGGCATGGTGAACGACCATGCGCCGGACTGCTTCTGCCGGGCGCGCAAGCGATGACGCGGCGGGTGGTTCTGGACACGGAGTTCGGCCACGGCGAACGCTTCCTGGCCGAGTGGCGCCCCTTGCCGCAGCAGGGCATGCTGCATTACCTGGCGGTGACGCCGCAAGTGCCGTCCGTCGACGCGATGGCCGCCGTGCTGGCCGATCCGCTGGCCGACGCGCAGCTGCGCGCCCTGTGGCCGCTGAACGTGCCGGGCTTCCATCGCATCCTGCTCGACGACGGTCGCGTCACACTGGACCTGCTGGTCGGCGCGTTGGTCGCGGTGCTGCCGCAGATCGCCGCGCGGGTGGACGCCTTCCATGTCGCGGCATCGTTCCCCGCAGCGCTGGCGCGCAGCTTGTCGAAGCTGGCGGTGCTGGGCGCCACCCTGGACGCGCAGTCGCCGGACGAAGCGCTGGCCTGGGCGCTGACGTCTGCGGGCTTTGCCTGCCAGGCCGTCGACGGCACCCATGACCTCCGCGCGGTCTACCAGGGCCGCAAGCCGCAAGCGGAAGCGCCACCAGAACCGGTGCGCCGCGCGATCGTGATCGGCGCCGGCCTGGCCGGTTCGTCGGCCTGCCAGCGCCTGTGCGCCAGCGGCTGGCAGGTCACGCTGGTCGAACGCCACGCGGCGCCGGCGCAGGAAGCGTCGGGCAACCTGGCCGGCATCTTCATGCCGCTGCTGTCGAAGGACGACAACATCCCCACGCGCCTGAGCCGCGCCGCCTACCTGCATGCGCTGCGGCTGTGGCAGCGGCTGGGCGGCGTCGGTACCGCGTTCTCCGGCGCGCGCTGCGGCGTGCTGCAACTGGCGCGCGACGCCGCGCACGCGCAGGTGCAGCGCGATGTCATCGCGGCCTGGAATTATCCGGCCGACTACGCGCGCTGGCTCGACGCCGCCGCCGCCGGCGCGCTGCTCGGGCGCGCCACGCCGCACGGCGGCTGGCTGTTCGGGCAGGGCGGCTGGGTCCATCCGGCCTCGCTGTGCGCGGCGCTGCTGGCGGCCTGCGGCGCGCAGCTGCAGCGCGTGTTTTGCGCCGAAGCGCTGACGCTGCATCGCGTCGGCGATGAGTGGCAGGTGCACGGCCAGCCGCAGCCGGGCGGCGCCACGCTGATCGCGCAGGCGCCGACGGTGGTGCTGGCCAACGGCACCGGCGCGCGCGCGCTGGCGCAGTCGGCCGATTTGCCGCTGTCGGCGCTGCGCGGCCAGGTCACGCATCTGGCGGCCGCCACCATGCCGGCGCTGCCGCTGGTGGTGTGCCGAGAAGCCTATGTGACGCCTGCCGGGAACGGCATCGTGTCGGCCGGCGCGACCTACGACAACGACGACGATCCCCTCCTGCGCGCCGCCAGCCAGCACGAAAACCTGGAGCGGGTCGCCGAGATCCTGGACGGCGTCGATGTGGCCGGCGCGCCGCTGGCGGGCCGCGTCGGCTTCCGCTGCGCCGCGCCGGACCGGCTGCCGCTGGCCGGCGCGCTGCCCGATTATCCGAACGCGGGCCGGCTCGAACGGCTGCGCGACGTGCCGCGTCATCCGGGCCTGTATGGCTTGCTCGGCTACGCGTCGCGCGGCCTGATCTGGGCGCCGCTGATGGCCGAATTGCTGGTGTCGCAACTGGAAGGCGCGCCGCCGCCGCTGGAGGTGTCGCTGGCGGCCGCGCTCGACCCCGGCCGCTTCCTGCTCAAGGCGCGCCGCCGCAGCCAGTGAACGGCCTATCGGGCTATAATCGGCGGCAGCATGCTGTCAACCGCGCGCCGGCTGGGCGCGAACGCGTTTCGTGGAGAACTCAACGATGGAAGATCACGCGGGCTCACCAGAGCTGTTCCTGTTCCTGGCATCGACCGTGCACGACATGAAAAATTCCATCAGTGTCCTCAGCGGCACGCTGGAACAGCTGCTCGATGCCCGCGCGCCGGCCGCCGCCGCTCATGCCGCCGCCGCCGATGCCGATGCCGCCGACGCCACCCATGCCGATCCCGCCACCGCCTACCCGCAACTGGCGCAGATGCTCTACCAAAGCAAGCGCCTCAACGACAACCTGATCCAGCTGCTGGCCCTGTACAAGGACGTCGGCAAACCCTCTTACCCGTTCGAGCCGCAGCCGCAACTGGTCGGCGAGCTGATCGCCCAGGTGGCGTCGCAGGCGCGGGTGCTGCTGGCGTCCAAAGGCATCGCGCTCGACACCGACGTGGCGCCCGACCTGATCTGGTCCTACGATGAAGACCTGATGATCGGCGTGCTGGTCCACGCCATCAACAACGCCATCCGCTACACCGGCCGGCGCATCCGGCTGTCGGCCCTGCGCGACGGCGACACGCTGCAACTGTGCGTCGAGGACGACGGCCCCGGCTTCCCGCCGGCGCTGCTGGCGGCCGGCGTGGCGGCGATGGATTTGCCGGCCGCGCTGGCCTCGTCCAAGGTCGACTTCCTCACCAATAGCAGCGGCCTGGGCCTGTACTTCGCCAGCGAGGTGGCCAAGATGCACCGTCACCGCGAGCGCCGCGGCGGCATCGCCTTGTCCAACGGCGGCGCGCTGGGCGGCGGCGTCTTCACGCTGCGCCTGCCGTGAGCGGCCGCCACGGAGGACGCCCGCGATGACGCCCGCGCTGCCGACGACGACGACCATGCCGGCGACCGCGTCCGCCCCCAACCCGAACGCGCCGGTCGACTGGGCCGACAAGCGCTACCTGCTGATCGACGATTTCGCCGGCGTGCGCCAGCTGCTGCGCGAATCGCTGCGCAACCTGGGCGCCAAGCACATCGACCAGGCCGCCAGCGGCGGCGAAGCCATGGTGCTGCTGGCGCGCACCCACTACGACGTGGTGCTGTGCGATTACAACCTCGGCGAGGGCAAGAACGGCCAGCAGGTGCTGGAGGAAAGCCGCATCAAGCATTTGCTGCTGCCGAGCAGCGTGTGGCTGATGGTGTCGGCCGAAAAAAGCGTCGAGTCCGTGATGGGCGCGGCCGAGCACCGGCCGGACGCCTACATCATCAAGCCCATCACCGAGGGCGTGCTGCTGACGCGGCTGAACCGGGTCTGGACCCGCAAGCAAATCTTCCGCGACATCGACCAGGCCTTCGCCGACAAGGATTTCCTGCGCGCGGCCAAGCTGTGCGACGGGCGCATCGCCGGCGACCCGCTGCACGCCACCGACCTGCTGCGCATGAAGGCCGCCATGCTGCTCAAGAGCGGCGAGCGCGAGCTGGCGTGCGCCGTCTACGAGCGGGTGCTCGAGGAGCGCGACTACAACTGGGCGCGCACCGGCCTGGGCAAGATCCGCATGGCCAACGGCGAGCACGAGGCGGCGCGCCAGATGTTCCAGTCGGTGATCGCCGAAAACCGTTTTTATATCGACGCCTTCGACCAGCTGGCGCAGTCGTACGCGCTGATGGGCAAGCTCGAGGAGAGCTGCGACGTGCTGGAAAAGGCGGCCAAGCTGTCGCCCAATTCGGTGCCGCGCCAGCGCAGCCTGGGCCTGGCCGCGCTCAAGCTGGGCAATATCGCGCTGGCCGAAAAAGCCTTCCGCAAATGCATAGACATCGGCGAATATTCGATCTTGAAAACGGCGGACGCCTACCTCGGCCTGGCCCGCGTGTTCGGCCAGAAGAACGATGCCAGGGAGGCGCTGCGGCTGCTCGCCACCGTGGTGCGCGACTTCGCCGGCGACACGCTGGAGCTGCGCGCCAAGATCACCGAGGGCCTGGTCTACCACGAGAGCGGCGACTACCGGCGCGCGCGCAAGTCGGGCGACGAGCTCGAACTGATGCTGGCGGCGGAAAAAAAACGGCCCGACACGCCGACCTGCCTGGAGATGGCCACGCTGCTGTTCGCCGTCGGCGTCAAGGAGGCGCCGGTCGAGCTGTTATGCTACGTGGCGCGCAACAACCACGACAACATGCCCCTGCTCGACGACGTCCAGGCCGTGTTCGACCACGCCCGCATGGGCGAGGAGGGCCAGGCGCTGATCAAGGCGTCGCGCAAGGAGGCGGCCGACATGATGAACAAGGGCGTGCTGTTGTGGAAGACCGGCAAGGTGGGCGACGCCGTGCAGTGGATGCGGGTGGCGCGCGCCGCGCTGCCGAATAATTTGCGCATCCTGTTCAATTCGGCGCAGATCATCATCTCGCAATTGCAGCAGACCGGGTATGATCTCGCCCTGACCAGCGAGGCGACGGAGGTATTGATGCATGTCGACCGCATCGCCCCGGGCCAGCTACGCTTCGCCCAGCTGATGGAACAGCTGGCCGAACTGTCGCCGATCGGCTTTGCGCCGGCGGCCGGGGCGTGATCGCCTGACCACAGTCGCGCAGCCGGAACTTGTTTCCGCTGCGGCGAATGATTACACTGAACCGGTGCGCGGCCCGTCCGCGCATTGGCATCCTGAACCACACAACAAGGGCCACACCATATGCGCGATATCGCCAAAGAAGTTTACGAAAAAATGAAGGTCGGCAGCGCCGCCTGGATCCGTCCGGTCGCTGCCAAAGGCGACACCATCGATGTGTTCCAAAGCGCCCACGACGGCGCCAAGCAGCTGGCCGACGATGGCTTGATCAGCATCGTCAAAATCCAGCGCCAGGAAGACGGCCTGATCGACGCGATCCGCATCCAGCGCCTGGCCTGAGCCGGCGCCGGCCGGTCGAGGCAGCCGGCAAAAGCATCAGGAATCAGTCCTTGCTCGGCTTCGGCGCGGCGCGCTTGGCGGGGTCTTTCTTGACGGCTGTTTTGGCAGCGGCCGGTTTTGCGGCGGTGCCCGCATGCGCCGCCGAGCCGGCCGGCTTGGCCACGCCCGCCGTCGCGAACTTGCCGACCGCCTCGGTGGCGCGCGCGGCCGCGCCGCTGACGGCGTCCGGCGTCATGGCCGTCGACACGGCCTGCTTGAACTGGTCCTGCAGCAAATTCCACCACACCGTCGGATTGGCCAGCTGCGCGGCGGCGGCGTTGGCGGCGTTGCTGAAGGCATCCGGCTGGGCCTGTTCCGGCTTGGCCGCTTCCGGCGCCGCGCTGGCGGCCGGCGGTGGCGGCGCGGGCGGCGTCGCCCTGGTGGCGGCCTGGGCCGGATTCGGCGCCGCGTGGTGGAAGAAGGCCGACGCGTAAGGCACGGATTCGAACAGCGACTTGTGGTCGCTGCCCTGGTTGACGGCGGCGGCCATGCTGGCGCCGACCGACTTCAGGGTGGCGATGGTGCCGCGCTGTACTTCCAGCGCCTGTATGCTGCCGCGCAGCATGCTCATGTTCAGGTTCAGCCAGGCCTCGACCGCCTTGAGGTCGTTGATTTTCTTGTCCAGCTCGTCGACCGACAAGGTCGGCGCCGTCAGGCCGGGCACGCTCATCGAGCCCCACAGGTTTTTGACGAAATCGAGCGTGTCCGTCATGACGGCGGCGCCGGGGATGTGCGGCATGTTCGAAGTGGACATGGTGGGTCTCCTGAGGGGTGTGCGGCTAGCGTAGCAGATATTCCGGCGCCGTTTCAAGTTTTTTGACAACATTTCCCGCGCCGTCGGGCGGAACCGCGCGCCCCGCGCCGAACACGTTAAACTAGCGCCCATGACGATAGTATCTTCCCTTTTGCAACGGCGCCGCCTGCTGCTCCTAATCGCGCTTACGCTGGCGCTGCACTACGTGACAATCGACTGGGTCGGCGCGCGCATCGGCGCGCAGCGTCCCCACCCGCCCCGGGCCGAAGCGTCGCCCGTCACGGCCCAGCTGCATCTGGCGCTGCCGGCGCGGACCACGGCCGCCAGCGCGCCGCCGCCGCGGATCGCGCCGCTGCCGCCGTCGCCGGTGCGCCATATCCGCGCCGCGCCGCCGGCCCTGGCGGCTCTGCCCGAGCCGGCGGCGTCCGCCAGCGCGCAGGCCGAGAACGACGCGGCGCT
>NZ_JANXMI010000129.1 GCF_025354735.1 Rugamonas sp. | reverse complement strand
CAGTACTACCGCTTCGACGAGCCGCGGCGCTGGATCAACTCGGGCGGTCTCGGTACGATGGGCGTCGGCCTGCCTTACGCGATGGGTATCAAGCTCGCCAAGCCGGAGGCCGAGGTCTTCTGCATCACCGGCGAAGGCTCGATCCAGATGTGCATCCAGGAACTGGCCACCTGCAAGCAATATCACTTGACGCCGAAAATCATCTTGCTCAACAACCGCTTCCTCGGCATGGTGCGCCAGTGGCAGCAGATCGATTACGGCTCGCGCTATTCCGAGTCCTATATGGATTCGCTGCCCGACTTCGAGAAACTGGCCGAGGCCTACGGCCACGTCGGCATGAAGATCGAAAAGCCGGGCGACGTCGACGGCGCGCTGCGCGAAGCGTTCGCCATGAAGGACCGCCTGGTGTTCATGAACTTCATCACCGACCAGTCGGAAAACGTGTGGCCGATGGTCAAGGCCGGCAAGGGTCTGTCCGAAATGCTGCTCGGCTCGGAGGATCTGTGATGCGACACATTATTTCTGTCTTGCTGGAAAACGAAGCCGGCGCCCTGTCGCGCGTGGTCGGCCTGTTCTCGGCCCGCGGCTACAACATCGAAACGCTGACCGTGGCGCCGACGGAAGACGCGACGCTGTCGCGCATGACCATCGTCACCAGCGGCTCGGACGACATCATCGAGCAGATCACCAAGCACTTGAACCGCCTGATCGAGGTGGTCAAGGTGGTCGACCTGACCGAGGGCCAGCACATCGAGCGCGAACTGATGCTCATTAAGGTGCGCGCCGTCGGCAAGGAGCGCGAGGAGATGAAGCGCACCGCCGACATCTTCCGCGGCCGCATCATCGACGTCACCGAAAAGACCTACACCATCGAACTGACCGGCGCCAAGACCAAGCTCGACGCCTTCATCGATTCGATCGACCGCGCGTCGATACTGGAAACGGTCAGGACCGGCGGCTCAGGCATAGGACGCGGCGAACGCATCCTCAAAGTGTAAACGCGCGAGTTTTCAGCCTCCCGCGACATCCCGAATATCACATCAAAATACATAGGAATTATCATGAAAGTTTTCTACGACAAAGACGCCGACCTCTCCCTCATCAAGGGCAAAAACGTCGCCATCATCGGCTACGGTTCGCAAGGCCACGCGCACGCGCAAAACCTCAGCGACTCCGGCGTCAACGTCACGGTCGGCCTGCGCAAGGGCGGCGCCTCGTGGACCAAGGTTGAACAGGCCGGCCTGAAAGTGGCCGAAGTGAACGACGCCGTCAAGGCCGCCGACGTCATCATGATCTTGCTGCCGGACGAGAACATCGCCCAGGTCTACCACGAGAACGTCGCCCCGCACGCCAAGCAGGGCGCCGTGCTGGCCTTCGCCCACGGCTTCAACGTCCACTACGGCCAGGTCGTGCCGCGCGCCGACCTCGACGTCATCATGATCGCGCCGAAAGCGCCGGGCCACACCGTGCGCGCCACCTACACCCAGGGCGGCGGCGTGCCGCACCTGATCGCCGTCTACCAGGACAAGTCCGGCATCGCGCGCGACATCGCGCTGTCGTACGCGTCGGCCAACGGCGGCGGCCGCGCCGGCATCATCGAAACCAACTTCCGCGAAGAAACCGAGACCGACCTGTTCGGCGAGCAGGCCGTACTGTGCGGCGGCGCCGTCGAACTCATCAAGGCCGGTTTCGAAACCCTGACCGAGGCCGGCTACGCGCCGGAGATGGCTTACTTCGAGTGCCTGCACGAACTGAAGCTGATCGTCGACCTGATCTATGAAGGCGGCATCGCCAACATGAATTATTCGATCTCCAACAACGCCGAATACGGCGAGTACGTGACCGGCCCGAAAATCGTCACCTCGGCCACCAAGGACGCGATGCGCCAGTGCCTGAAGGACATCCAGACCGGCGAGTATGCCAAGTCCTTCATCCTGGAAAACAAGGCCGGCGCGCCGACGCTGATCTCGCGCCGCCGCTTGACGTCCGAGCATCAGATCGAAGAAGTCGGCGCCAAGCTGCGTTCGATGATGCCGTGGATCGCCAAGAACAAGATGGTCGACCAGTCGAAGAACTAAGGCTGCAAGCAAGCCGGGAGTTGAAAGCGGACGGTTACAAACGCTCACCATGTCGCGCCGGTGGCGTTTGTGAATTCGGGTAAAGTTGTTCTTACCACCAGTGCTACTGGTTACGCGAAAAAAATGGGGCTGCGTGCCCCATTTGCATTTCAACTAAGGAGAACGTTTATGACCCGTATGAAAAACCTCGCCACCGCCGTCGCCACCGTCGCGCTGCTTGCGCAAGCCTCGCATGCCGCGCCGATGGATGCGCTGCCGACCGCCGGCGCGCTGGTCGTCGTGCCCGCGTTCGGCGAAGTCCGGCACGCCAACGACCAGGCCGTCGCCACGCTGGCCATCGAGGAGCAGGACAAGGACAAGAGCGCCGCCGCCTCGCGCGTCAATCAAAAGATGAAGCAGGGCATAGACATCGTCAAGAAGCAAGATCCGCAAGCGAATTTGAAGACCCAGGGTTATTACACCTATCCCGTCTATCCGGACGACGTACCCTTGCCGCCGGGCGCCAAGCCCAAGCCACGCGTGCCGGCCGCGTGGCGCGTCGGCCAGACCCTGCAAGTGACGACCAGCAATTTGACCGGCCTGCCGAAAACGGTGGCCGCCGCGCAAAGCCTGTTGACGCTCAACAGCCTGCAATTCGGCCTGACGCCGGAAACCACCAAACAGCTGGACGATGAGCGCATCCACGCCACCTATCAAAACCTCAACGAGCGCATCGCCTCCATCGCCAGCGCCATGGGCCGCAGGGTCGGCGACGCCGTGATCGACACCATCGACTTCGAGGGCTCCGGCAATTTCGCCCAGCGCGACGGCGCGCCCGCGCCGATGGCGATGCGTTCCTATATGGCCAAGGCCGCGCCCGACGTTTCCGAGCCGAGCTTCGAGCCGGGCGAGACCACGCTGCAAATGAATTTGGTCGGCAAGGTAAGGTTTAAATAAGATGCGCTAGCGGGCGCGGCACGGCGCCGGGGCCGGGGCGGGCCGACTTCCTCCACCGTCGCCGTCCCTTTTTTGTTGTCTCCTCCTCTATAATGATGGCGCAACATGGTCAGCGTCACCCCAGTCCGTCGCATATAGAAATGGAATCTTATGGCAAACTTCCCCCGTCGTCGCACCAAGAACGGCGTTAATCCAGCCGGCAAGGCCGCGAAGAAATCGCGCTTCAGCCGCTTCACGCGCCAGCCGGTCATGGCCGGGGACGGCGACAAGCCGCGCCGCCGCGGGATTTTCCTGTTGCCCAACGCCTTCACGACGGCGGCGCTGTTCTGCGGTTTCTACGCCATCGTCATGGCCATGAACCAGAAATTCGAGCACGCGGCCTGGGCCATCTTCATCGCCATGATCCTCGACGGCCTCGACGGCCGCATCGCGCGCCTGACCAATACCCAGTCCGAATTCGGCGCCCAGTACGACAGCCTGTCGGACATGGTCTCCTTCGGCGCCGCGCCGGCGCTGGTGATGTACGAGTGGTCGCTGCGCGGGCTCGGCAAGCTGGGCTGGATCGCCGCCTTCGTCTACTGCGCCGGCGGCGCGCTGCGCCTGGCCCGCTTCAACACCAATATCGAAGTGGTCGACAAACGCTTCTTCCAGGGCCTGCCCAGCCCGGCGGCGGCGGCCCTGGTGGCCGGCTTCATCCTGCTGATGGTCGACCAGGAAGTGTCGGGCATGCAGCTGCAATGGATTTCCTGGGGCATCGCGCTGTTCGCCGGCCTGACCATGGTCACCAACGTGCCCTTCTACAGTTTCAAGGACGTCAATTTCCGCAAGTCGGTGCCCTTCATCGCCGTGTTCCTGATCGCGCTGGCGCTGGCGCTGGTGTCCATCGACCCGCCGAAAGTGCTGTTCCCCATCTTTATCGCCTACGGCCTGTCCGGCTATATCGTGTTTTTCTGGCGCATGGCCAAGGGCAAACCCGTCAGCATCATCCAGACCGGCCACGAACCGGTCGACCCGAGTGAGCGCCGCTGAGGTAGCGGCGGTCGGTCCTGAGACATCTTGTAACGCTATGGAGCCATCATGAGTAACTCGTCCAACCGCCTGATTATCTTCGACACCACGCTGCGCGACGGCGAGCAATCGCCCGGCGCCTCGATGACCAAGGATGAAAAAGTCCGCATCGCCAAGCAGCTTGAACGGCTGCGCGTGGACGTCATCGAAGCCGGATTCGCCGCCGCCTCGCAGGGCGATTTCGAATCGATCAAGGCCATCGCCACGACGGTGCGCGAATCGATCATCTGTTCGCTGTCGCGCGCCAACGACCGCGACATCGCCCGCGCCGCCGAAGCGCTGGCGCCGGCCGAGCGCAAGCGCATCCACACCTTCATCGCCACCTCGCCGCTGCACATGGAAATGAAGTTGCGCATGCTGCCCGAGCAGGTGCTCACGCAGGCCAAGAACGCGGTGCGCTACGCGCGCCAGTTCACCGACGACATCGAATTCAGTCCCGAGGACGGCAGCCGCTCGGAAGAGGACTTCCTGTGCCGGGTGCTCGAAGGCGTCATCGCCGAGGGCGCCACCACCATCAATTTCCCCGACACGGTGGGCTACGCGGTGCCCGAGATTTTCGGCGAAACCATACGCCGCCTGCGCGAACGCATCCCCAATTCCGACAAGGCGGTCTGGTCGGTCCACTGCCATAACGACCTCGGCCTGGCCGTCGCCAATTCCCTGGCCGGCGTCATGATAGGCGGCGCCCGCCAGATCGAATGCACCATCAACGGCCTCGGCGAACGGGCCGGCAACACGGCGCTGGAAGAAGTGGTGATGGCGCTGCGCACGCGCGCCGGCTACTACAACCTGGAAGTGGGCATCGACACCACGCAGATCGTGGCGGCGTCGAAAATGGTGTCGCAGATCACCGGCTTCGCCGTGCAGCCGAACAAGGCCGTCGTCGGCGCCAACGCCTTCGCGCACGCGTCCGGCATCCACCAGGACGGCATGCTCAAGGCGCGCGAAACCTACGAGATCATGCGCGCCGAAGACGTCGGCTGGGCCGCCACCAAGATCGTGCTGGGCAAGCTGTCGGGCCGCAACGCCTTCAAGCAGCGCCTGCTGGAGCTGGGCATCGAGCTCGAATCGGAAGCGGACATCAACGCCGCCTTCGGCCGCTTCAAGGAACTGGCCGACCGCAAGTCCGAGATTTTCGACGAGGACATCATGGCCCTGGTGTCGGACGAGCAGCAGTCGCAGGAAGGCGAATATTACCGCTTCGTGTCGCTGTCGCAGCGCTCCGAGACGGGCGAGACGCCGATGGCCAGCGTGGTGTTTTCGGTCGACGGGCAGGAGCACCGCTGCGACGGCAAGGGCGACGGCCCGGTCGACGCCACCGTCAACGCCATCGAAGGGCAGGTGCTCAGCGGCGCCGAGCTGGTGCTGTTCTCCGTCAACGCCATCAGCACCGGCACCCAGTCGCAGGGCGAGGTGACGATGCGCTTGTCGAAGGAGGGACGCATCGTCAACGGCGTCGGCGCCGACCCGGACATCATCGTCGCCTCGGCCAAGGCCTACCTGTCGGCGCTCAACAAGCTGCACTCGAAGATCGAGCGCGTCAACCCGCAGCACGCCGAGGCGCGCAAGCCGCAGTAGGGGAGAGCGGCCGGTGGCGGTTCAAGGAAACACCGCCACCCGGCCGCGCACCGCTGAAAAATGATCGATATCACCAGCTTTTTCATCTTGCTCACTTTAAAAACAGGGCGCCACGCCATCAATTGTCGCCATCGTTGATTACAGCGGCCGCTTTTTCCGATATACTTCCGCGTCTGGTCTTTTTTAGACCGGCGTTTATTAATCGAAGTTCACGGTGAGCAGGGTTCAGACTCCGCCCACCGCATGTGAAAGGTAAGTATCATGACCGTAGAAAACATCAACAAAACCGCCATCATCGCGGACAACGCCCGTGGTCAAAACGACACCGGCTCCCCGGAAGTTCAAGTTGCGCTGCTGACCGCCCGCATCAACGAACTGAATGGCCACTTCAAAGCCCACAGCAAGGATCACCATTCCCGCCGTGGTCTGATCATGATGGTCAACCGTCGTAAGAGCCTGTTGTCCTACCTCAAGGCCAAAGATGCTACCCGTTATCGCGATCTGATCGCTAAACTCGGTCTGCGTAAGTAATTTTTTTGCGCCACCCGGTTTAAACAGAAATGCCTGCGCCAGTTCGCTGACGCGGGCATTTTGTCATTTGGCGATCGTAAAAATTGCCAATTGGCATGGCCTCTTGGCCCGCGACATCGTCTTGCCGTATCACGCAGCAACAGCGGAAAAGTAGTAAAGGCGGGGACTTGTTCCAGAGACGCCGCCTGTGGTGAGGTGAACGACAGCCCCTGAAAATCTGTCGGCAAATAGAAAGGGATTACCCATGTTTAATAAAGTTACGAAAACCTTCCAGTACGGTCAACATCAAGTGACACTGGAAACCGGTGAAATCGCCCGTCAAGCCTCCGGCGCCGTGCTGGTCTCGATCGAAGATACCGTCGTGCTGGCAACGGTCGTGGCGCGCAAAGACGCCAAGCCGGGCCAGGACTTCTTCCCGCTGACCGTCGATTACGTTGAAAAAACCTATGCTGCCGGTAAAATCCCGGGCGGTTTCTTCAAGCGCGAAGGCCGTCCTTCGGAAAAAGAAACGCTGACCTCGCGTCTGATCGACCGTCCTATCCGTCCGCTGTTCCCGGAAGGCTACCTGAACGAAGTCCAGATCATCATCCACGTTCTGTCGGTCAACCCTGAGATCGATCCGGACATCGCCGCCATGATCGGCGCCTCCGCCGCCCTGTGCATTTCCGGCGTGCCGTTCAACGGCCCGATCGGCGCCGCCCGCGTCGGCTACGCCAACGGCCAGTACATCTTGAACCCGACCGTTCAACAGCTGAAAACCTCGGAAATGGACCTGGTTGTCGCCGGTACCGAAACGGCCGTGCTGATGGTCGAATCCGAAGCCAAGCAACTGTCCGAAGAAATCATGCTCGGCGCCGTCGTCTTCGGCCACGACCAGATGAAGGTTGTCATCGACGCCATCCACGACCTGGTGCGCGACGGCGGCAAGCCGGAAGTGGTCTGGACCCCGCCGGCGAAAAACGAAGCCCTGATCGGCCGCGTGTCGCATTTCGCCGCCAGCAAGATCAACGAAGCCTACCAGACCAAGGACAAGCAGGAGCGCACCGCCAAGCTCAAGGCCGCCACCAGCGAAGTGCTGGCCGACCTGGGCGCTGAAGCGGCCGCCGCCGGCGCCGCGCCTGTCGATTCCGCCGAAGTGAACAACATCCTGTTCGACATCGAAGCGAAAATCGTCCGCACCCAGATCCTCGACGGCGAGCCACGCATCGACGGCCGCGACACCCGCACCGTGCGTCCGATCTCGATCCGCACCTCGGTCCTGCCACGCACCCACGGTTCGGCCCTGTTCACGCGCGGCGAAACCCAGGCGCTGGTCGTGGCCACGCTGGGCACCTCCCGCGACAGCCAGAAGATCGACGCGCTGATGGGCGAGTTCACCGACTCCTTCATGCTGCACTACAACATGCCACCGTTCGCCACCGGCGAAACCGGCCGCGTCGGCACGCCCAAGCGCCGCGAAATCGGCCACGGCCGTCTGGCCAAGCGCGCGCTGATCGCCGCCCTGCCATCGCCGGAAGAGTTCAGCTACTCCGTGCGTCTGGTGTCGGAAATCACCGAATCGAACGGTTCCTCGTCGATGGCCTCCGTCTGCGGCGGCTGCCTGGCGCTGATGGACGCCGGCGTGCCGATGAAGGAACACGTCGCCGGTATCGCCATGGGCCTGATCAAGGAAGGCGGCAAGTTCGCCGTGCTGTCGGACATCCTGGGCGATGAAGATCACCTGGGCGACATGGACTTCAAGGTCGCCGGTACCCGCAACGGTATCACCGCGCTGCAGATGGACATCAAGATCATGGGCATCACCAAGGAAATCATGCAAGTGGCGCTGGCGCAAGCCAAAGAAGGCCGCGAGCACATCCTGGGCGAAATGCAGAAGGCCATGCCGCACGTGAAGACCGAGCTGTCGGACTTCGCACCGCGCCTGATCACTATCAAGATCAATCCGGAAAAAATCCGTGACGTGATCGGCAAGGGCGGCGCCGTCATCCGCGCGCGGACCGAAGAGACCGGCACCCAGATCGACATCAGCGACGAAGGCGTGGTCACCATCGCCTCCGTCGACGCCGCCGCCGGCCAGGAAGCCAAGCGCCGCATCGAAGAGCTGACCGCGTCGGTCGAAGTGGGCAAGACCTACGACGGCACCGTGTTGAAGCTGCTGGACTTCGGCGCCATCGTCCAAGTCATGCCGGGCAAGGACGGCCTGCTGCACATCTCGCAGATCGCCAACGAGCGCGTCAACGCCGTCGCCGACTACTTGAAAGAAGGCCAGCAAGTGCGCGTCAAGGTTCTGGAAACCGACGACCGCGGCCGCCTGAAGCTGTCGATGAAAGCCGCCGCCGAAGACGGCGCCGCCGCTCAGTAACAGCCTCGTCGGCTTAGGCTGACCGAAACCGCCAGCGCGCGAGCCTGGCGGTTTTTTTGCGTCCCGATGCGAGCGGCATGGGTTTTTGCTCCCGATCCTGCCAACGCCGGCGTGCCTTTGCAGCGCCGCGTCGTGGCGCGGCGCCTGTCCGGGAAGAGCGCCGATTGCAATCTCGATCATTTGTATTAGACTGCAACGATACCTATTCCTGTCCGTGGGAGGCATCATGCCGAAGTATGTTATCGAGCGCGTCATACCGGGAGCCGGAGCCTTATCTCCTGCCGAGTTACAATCGATCTCACAAAAATCGTGCAATGTATTGCATGAATTGGGGCCCAGTGTTCAATGGATCCACAGTTATGTGACCGATGACAAGGTCTATTGTGTCTATCAAGCCCCGGACGAGGCATCCGTACGCCGCCATGCGGAACTGGGTGGCTTCCCCGCCAACAGCATCGCGCGCGTGCGCACCATCATCGATCCGAGCACCGCCGAAGCGGCCTGATATCGGGCAGATGATGCCGCGGTGTTTGCCGCCAGCCTGTCAGCCGTTCATGAGACGGCGGGCCGCTCGCCGCTGAGTTTGAAATGCTCGACCAGTCCCTCCAGATGGGCGGCCTGATCGCTCATCGCGCTGGCCGCGGCGGCCGCTTGTTCGACCAGGACCGCGTTCTGCTGGGTCACCCTGTCCATTTCCGTAATGGCCAGGTTGATCTGTTCCAGGCCCGCGCTCTGCTCGGCGTTGGCCGCGTCGATTTCACCGACGATATCGGCCACCTGGCGCACGCTGCCGACCACGCTTTCCATCGTGCTGCCCGCCTGGTCCACCAGGCGCGAGCCCTGCTCGACGTCGGCCACCGAACTGTCGATCAACTGCTTGATTTCGCGCGCGGCGGCGGCCGACCATTGCGCCAGATTGCGGGAATAAGTCGCTATCTAATTGAGCTCGTCGACAACGAGATGGTGTGTTTCGTTGAAAACCCAGGTGGTTTCAAAATCGACTTCGAATAAGTGGCCATCTGGGTCCTTGAAATAGCCTGCAATTCCCCAGTGCGTGCGAGTGGCTGGTTTGACGATAACGCCGCCAGCCTCAACCGCTTTGGCTAAAATTCGTGGTACTTCATCAGCACTTTGGGCCAAATGGATTAGTGCTATGCCCGAAAAACCTGTATTTTTCAAAATCGGCTCCAGCGCATCCTTTGCAAGGTCGATACGGTTAATCAGGCAGAGTGCATACCTAGCTCTTGCAAAATTATTGGCACGGCTTTTTCTGCCTCCGCCTCGGCGATGTGTTGGTCCGAGAATGTAAGGTCAGCCGACACGCGCCGCTTTGGATAGATGTTAGTCATATGCATCGGGTTGCTGGAGGGGGCGAATATTGAAACATACGCTCCCCACTGCCCGGTGCCCTCCAGCAATTCGCCCGTGAACTCAATCTCATAGCTATCAATGTTTTTGGTAGGCATAGTCATACTCCAAGTCAGGAGGGGGGGCTTGGGCCGGAAGCCACCGAAAGATAGTCAGGATAACATCTTGCTCATGTGAAAAATACGTGAATTGTCACAATTGAACTGGCGGCGTCCGGTAGGGAGCGATCGAGACTCATGCTTCCGCCGTTTCATTCTAATAGCGCGTATCCGAATATAACCACACAAGTCGGCATCATTTGCCAACTATAAAAACACAAAACCGCCAGCGCGTGGGCGGGGCGGTCTCGTGATGACAGCGATAAGTTGTCGGCTGTGCCGCCCGGCGCTCTCTCGTGCTTAGCGGCCTTGTTCGACGTCGTGAATGGCGTGCTTGGTCGCTTCCATCGCGCGGTCGACATGTTCCATCGAGCGGTGCTTGAGGCCGCGCGCTTCCGGATTGTCTTCTTCGATAGCCAGATCGTCGTGGGCTTTCTTCAGCAATTCCAGCGCGTGGTGCAGGCGGCCCGGTTGGCCGATGCGCGCGTCTTCATGGGGATGGTCGCGCAGGTTCTTTTCGTCTTCGCGGGCGGCTTTTTTGACTTCGTCGAGGGCGTGGTCGATTTCGGTAATCGCCACGTCTTCCTGTGAGCTGACGGCGGCGTCGCCGGCGCGATGTTCCAGGTTCCAGCGCGCGTCCCGCAGGTCGGTCAAGGCGTGCAGGTAGCCGGGATGTTGGCCGGGTAGGTCGGCGTGGGCGGCGAAGGGCAGGGCGAGGGCGATCGCCAGCGAACCGGCGGCGAGTTGAAATTTCATGGTTTCTCCTTGTTGTGGTCGTATGCGTGGGCTGCGAACAGATTTCCGGCCCGCATCTCCTTAACGAAATGCACGGAATGTCGTGGACTGCGCCGCACGCTCATTTGTAAGTAGGTGTTTCATGGCGCGCAATCATTGGAGCACATAGTGCGGGAGGGGAACATTACCTCTTGGTAATGTGATAAGGCGGAAGGTGTATGTCGGTTAATCATGCGCGGTGAGTGCCGCAGCGATGTGTCGCCGGCGACGATCGGCGGGGATCGTCGCGGCGCTAGTGGCGCAGTCTGGCCGCGCAGATGGCGCAATTCATCAGCGAACTGTGCAAGTAACTTCGCAAGGAACTTCGGCACCGCAACTGGCACGGCAATCCAGGCGAAGTTCCGGCTGCGTCAGCGGCGCGTCAGCGCGAGTGGCGCGGCGCGTCCGCCGCCGCCTTCGTTGAGGTGGAAGATGCTGACGAGCTGTTCCAGCGCCGACGCCTCGTCCTGCATGCTTTGCGATGACGCCGCCGCCTGCTGCACCAGCGTGGCGTTTTGCTGCGTCACGGTATCCATCTGCGTGATGGCTTGATTGACTTGTTCGATGCCGACGCTTTGTTCGCGCCCGGCGGTGGTGATTTCGCTCATGATGTCGGTCACGCGGCGCACGCTGGCGACCACTTCCTCGATGGTCGCGCCGGCCTCGCCGACGAGCTTGCTACCTATACCGACCTGTGTCACGGAGTCGCCGATCAGCTCCTTGATTTCCCTGGCCGCCGCCGCCGAGCGCTGCGCCAGGTTGCGCACTTCCGAGGCCACGACGGCGAAGCCGCGTCCCTGTTCGCCGGCCCGCGCCGCTTCGACGGCGGCGTTCAGCGCCAGAATATTGGTCTGGAAGGCGATGCCGTCGATCACGCCGATGATGTCGGCGATCTTGCGCGAGGAGGCGTTGATCGAGCCCATGGTGTCGACCACCTGGGCCACGACGTCGCCGCCTTTTTGCGCGATGGCCGAGGCCGACACGGCCAGCTCATTGGCCTGGCGCACGCTGTCGGCGTTGTTCTTGACGGCCGACGTCAGCTGCTCCATCGAGGCCGCCGTTTCTTCCAGCGTGCTGGCCTGTTGTTCGGTGCGCGACGACAGGTCGAGGTTGCCGGCGGCGATCTGATACGAGGCGCTGGCGATCACGGTGGTGGCGCCGCGCACCTGGCCGACGATGCCGGCCAGGCTGTCGCGCATGGTCTTCATGGCGAACAGCAGGCTGCTGCGGTCGCCGGGCTGGGTGCGCACTTCGACCGACAGCTGGCCGGCCGCGATCTTGCCGGCGATTTCGACCGCGTACTCGGGTTCGCCGCCCAGGCGCCGCACCAGCCAGCGCGTGATGAGCACGGCGCCCAGCGCGCCGAGCACGACGCTGCCGACCAGCAGCGCCACGATCCAGCCGCGCGACGAGGTGTAGAGCGCGTCGCCGTCGCGCGCCGCTTCGATGCCGCCGTCGCCATACAGCTGGACCAGCTTGTCGACCTGGCCGCGCAGCGCCACGATCAGCTTGTTCGATTCGCCCCGTATCAGCTTGGTGGCCCCGGCGTCGTCGTTGGCGCGGGCGGCGGTGCGGATCTTGGCGTCCTCCTGCATATAGCGTTCCCACAGCGCGAGGAAGTTGGCGTACATCGCTTTTTCTTCCGGCGTTTGCAGCAGCTTGACGTAATCGTCCTGCATCTTGCCCAGGTCGGCCAGATCGTTGGCGATCACCTTGTCGTACTTGTCCATCTCGACCGGGTCGTTGGAAATGATGTATTGCAGTTCGCGCGTGCGGACCCGGGCGATCTGCGACTTGATGTCCTCGATCACCCGCATGCTGGGCATCCAGTGTTCCGACAGCAGCTTGGAAGTGTGGTTGACCTGCGCCAGCTTGACGATGGAAAACACGCCGACGCAGACGGTCAGCACCAGCACCGCCGCGAAGGCCAGGCCCAGTTTGGTGGCCAGCCGCAACTCGTTGATCCAGTTCATAGCAAGTCCTTAATGCGGCGTGTGTGTGGCCGCAAGAATGTGGTTGATGGCTGAGTGGGGGCGGCGAGGTGGCGACATACATGATAGTCATGCCGGGCCGTTGAAGCGGGTGCGGACCGCGTTTTTTTCGCGACAGGCCACTGTCTCTCAAGTCCAAGGGAATAGCAATGCTCGTCGGTCACATGGGGATTTTTCGCAACAGCCTGGGTGCAAACTGTGGCGGCGCGGCGGTATTTTTTATGTGTCCAATTAATTCCGCACGGCAATCCGCCTAATATATAGGCAGCTCGGGGCGGGTTCCTGGCGGCGCCTGTCGCGTTCGAGGGCCGCCGCCGTCTGTCAAAACGATCCGATCCGCCAGCTTGTCACCCTAACATCCGCCATCTCGAAGGAGTCCCATGTTTTCTTCCATTAGCTACCACGGCAAGGTCGCGACCGTCGATGCCGACCTCCGCTGGGGCGGCGAATTGCCGGCGATCTTTGACATCATCGGCCGCTATTTCGCCGATTTCAACGACAACGGTTTCTACGCCCATCCGGACGAGCAGGCGCTGCGCCAGGAGTTGCGCGACGTGCCCACGCTGCACCGGCTGGCGCGCGCACTGCGCGCGATCGACGCCAACGGCATCGCGCTGGCCGGCCTCGGCCTGCAAGGCTTGCCGGAGGCGCAGCGCAACGCCGCGCTGTACGCGGTCACGCTGATGCTCGGCTATCCCACCTCGACCGACCAGCGCACCGGCCGCGTCGCCTGGGACGTCAAGGCGCGGCCCGCCGAAGCCGGCGCCGACGGCCGCTTCACGACTTTTTCCGAACGCGTCGGCAGCGCCGACATGCACACCGATTCCTCCTTCTACCCGATGCCGGAGGAGCAGTTCATCCTCTACGTGGTCAGCGCCGCGCGCTGCGCCGGCGGC
>NZ_JANXMI010000118.1 GCF_025354735.1 Rugamonas sp. | reverse complement strand
CGGCGGTGGCGGCGGCGCCGCCCTGGCCGGCAACGCCGGCGCCGGCCGAGGCGGAACCGGCGCACCCCATCAGCGCCACGGCGACACTCCACAGATGCGCGCAAGGTAAGCTCATCCGTCCTCCCGATACCCAGACAATTGCTATCTATAAGGAAATTATTCTTTCCTAAAGTTTAATCGTCTTTGACCTGCCCGTCAGAAATTTTTCCGATTTCCGTCGGGTTTACGCACACCCAAACGCAACGTTATCGACTTGCCAAATGACGGCCTGGCGCGGTACGCACCGGCGTGATGAAAGGTCTTTATTTGGTCTCGAAAGTGGTCACGCCATCCCAGTCCGGTCCCGGTGGATGGGCGCGGTAATGCGCGATGCGCGTCAGGTACAGCGCATACAGGCCGCGCCCGGGCGCGGCCGCGCGCAAACCTTCGATCAGGGCGTCGGCCGCGTCCCAGCGCTGGGCGCGCACGGCGGCCAGCGCCTCGTTCCAGCGCGCCAGCTCGGCGCGGACGGCGGCGTCGATGTCGCGTTCCAGCGCCAGCGGCTCGAAGATCGCCACCGGCTCCCGCTTGCCCTTGACGCGCACCAGGTCGAGTTCGCGGTAAACGAATTCCGGCGCCGCCGCCCGCGTCGCCGCGCCGACCGCGATATCGACGCCGTAGACCTTGGTGATGCCTTCGAGCCGCGAGCCGAGGTTGACGGCGTCGCCCATCACCGTGTAGGCGCGGCGGATCTTGGAGCCCATGTCGCCGACGTGCATCAAGCCGGTGTTCAGGCCGATGCCGATTTTTAGCGGCGGCCAGCCGCGCGCGATGAAATCGTCGTTCAGGCGGCGCGCGCTGCGCTGCATCAGCAAGGCCGTCGCCACGGCGCGGCTGGCGTGGTCGGCGAAGGCCACGGGCGCGCCCCAGAACGCCATGACGGCGTCGCCGATATATTTATCGAGCGTGCCGCGGTGGCTGTCGCGGATATCTTCCGACATCGCCGTCAGGTACAAATTGATGTACTCGCGCAGCGCCTTCGGCGTCAGCCCTTCCGAAATCGTCGTGAAGCCGCGCACGTCGACGAACAGCACGGTCAGCTCGCGGCTCTCGCCGTCCATATTGTATTTGGCCGGATCGTCGGCCATCTCGGCCACCAGCTCGGGCGCCACGTATTCGCCGAAGCGCGACACCAGCGCCCGTCCGCGCCGCACCTCGAAAAAATAGCCCCAGGCGATATCGAGCAGGAACAGGGCGAACACCAGCAGCAGGATGACGGCCATGTTGAGCACCATGTCCTGGCGCGCATAGAGGTAGTAATTGAGGCCGGCGACGGCCGCCATCAGCGCCGCCGACAGCGCGGTCGACCAGGCCGGCGGCAAGCGGCCCAGCATGGCCGTCAGGAACAGGCCCAGCGCCAGCACCTGCAAGGCTTCGAGCACGAAGCCGTCGTAGGGCCGCGCCTTGAAGCTGTGGTCGAGCATGGACTTGATTAAATTCGCGTGCACCTCCACTCCCGGATATTCGGCGTTCACCGGCGTGGCGCGCAAGTCGTTCAAGCCGGGCGCCGTGGTGCCGACCAAGACGATGGCGTGCGCCAGCAACGCCGGCGCGACGCGGCCGGCCAGCACGTCGGCCGCCGCCACGTAGCGGAAGGCGCCGCCGGACGGCCCGCCGCCGCCGCGAAACTGCACCGTCGTCGTCAAGCCCTCGCCGACCGGAATGCCGACCTGGCCGGCGGGCGTGAACAGCACGATGTTTTCCAGGCCGCCGTTGTCCAGGTCGGCCGCCGACAGCTGGTCGACGGTCTGGCTGAAATACGGCGCGATCGCGCGCGCCTTCAGGAACACGGCGGTGGTGGCCAGCGACAGCGAGGGATAGTAGGCGTCGCCGATTTTTTGCAGCAGCGTCGAGGTGCGCACCACGCCGTCGGCATCGGTCATGGCGGTGAAGATGCCGGCGCCGCTGGCCGCGTGTTGCAGGCGCGCGATGTTGGCCTCGTAGCCGCTGGCGGCGTAGGCGTCGACCTCGCGGCCATTGAGGCTGGCGACCGTGAACGCCGGCGCCGGCAGCACGCCCTTGGTCTGCTTGTTCGACACGTTGTAGCCGAGCACCACGGGCTGGCCGTCGATGGCGGCGGCCAGCAAGCCGTCGTAATCGAGCTGCGGCCGCAGTTCGGCCAGGCGGCTGCCGAAGCCGGCGACGTCTTTCAGTTCGTGCTGCGACAGCTGGCGCAGCACGTCGTAGCCGGACGAGGTGTCCGGCTCGGGGAAGGAGATGTCGAAGCCGACGGCGCCGGCGTGGTAGTGCGTGGTCAGCTGCGACACCAGGCGCGCCATGACGTTGCGGCTCCACGGGAAGCGGCCGATCTCGGTCAGGCTTTTTTCATCGATGTCGACGATGACGATGCGCGGATCGAGCAGCGGCGGCGCGATGCGCATGCGCTGGTCGGACAGGAAGGTGTCGAGATGGGCGACGGCGTCGGCCGGGAAAAAGTTCAGCGTGTAGAGCGCGGCGGCGGCCGTCATCAGCAGGCCGAGCGCCCAGCGCGCGCCGTACTTCAGCAAACTTTTTTTCCATTTGGCGGGGATCAGACGCACGCATGCTCCGGTGGTGGTGGGGGGGGCGGTAGACAGGGGGAGACGCTAACCGCGGCCACGCAACTCAAGCGGGGTCCGCCCCCTGCTGCTGCGTATAGCCCGGTATCTTCGCCTCGTCGACGGCATCGATCTGGCGCGGGTCCATATTCTTGTGCGCGAATTCGAGGTAGATTTTACTGCGTATGAAGATATCGAACAAATAGGGATCGATATGGCCGTTGAGCGCGAAGTTACCGAGTATGCGCAGCGACTCCGACAGCTGCTTGCCCTTCTTGTACGGCCGGTCGCGCGCCGTCAGCGCCTCGAAAATATCGGCGATCGCCATCAGCCGCGCCGGCACCGACATCTGCTCCTTGGTCAGCCCGCGCGGATAACCCTTGCCGTCCATGCGCTCGTGGTGGCCGCCCGCGTATTCCGGCACGTTCTTCAAATGCTTGGGCCACGGCAGCGCTTCGAGCATGCGGATCGAGACGGTGATGTGGTTGTTGATTTCCTTGCGTTCGAGCTCGGTCAGCGTGCCGAACTTGATGCTCAGGTTGTGCACTTCGTCCTCGCTGAGGAAGTCGCGCTCGGCGCCGTCCGGGCCGACCCAGCGCCGCAGCGCGATGGCGCGCACGCGCTCCTGGTCGGCCGCCGCCATGCCCTCGCCGCCGACATTGGCCATGCGCACAAAGTCGCGCTCGGCACGCAGCGCGGCCTGCTCGCAGGCCAGCGCCGCGGCGATGGCGGCGCGGTCGGCGCCCGGCGCCAGCTGGCGTTTGAGGGCGGCGATTTCGGCGTCGCGCAGCAGCACTTCGAAGCGCGTGTCGACCATGTGGATGCGGTCGAAGATGGTTTCGAGCTTGGTCGCCTTGTCGACCACGTGCACCGGCGTGGTGATCTTGCCGCAGTCGTGCAGCAGGCCGGCCAGCCACAGTTCCTTGCGGTCGGCGTCGCTCATGCGGAACGCCGCCAGCGGGCCGCTGTCGGTCGCGTGCACGGCCTCGGCCAGCATCATGGTCAGCTCCGGCACGAACTGGCAGTGGCGGCCCGTGTAGGGCGACTTTTCGTCGATGCCGATGTTAATCAGGTTGACCAGCGATTCGAGCAGTTCTTCCAGCTGGGCGATCAGGCGCTGGTTGGTGATGGCCACGCCGGCCTGCGCCGCCAGCGCCTCGATGAAGCGCTGGTCGGTCGACGAAAAGGCGCGGATCGCGCCGCTGTCCGGGTCCTTGGCGTTGATCAGCTGGAGCACGCCGACCAGTTCCCCTTCATGGTCGTTCATCGGCACCGTCAGGAACGATTGCGAGTGGTAGTGGTAAAACTGGTCGAACGAGCGCATGCCGGAAAAATTGAATTCGTCGGCCTGGTAGACGTCTTCGATGTTGACGGACTGGCGGCGGTTGGCGGCGTAGGCGGCGACCGAGGCCAGGTTCTGGCGGCCCTGTTCATCGTACAGCGCCACGCTGGGCAGGTTGATGGCCGCGCCGCTGGCGCCGCCCTGGCGTATGCCCAGGCTGTCGTTGACGGAAATGTGGAAGCACAGCCGGCGGCCGTCGTCGCTGGGACGGTACAGGGTGCCGCCGTCGGCCGCCGTCATGTCCTTGGCCACCATCAGTATGCGTTCGAGCAGGGCGTCGACATTGCCGCCCGCGCCGAGTGCGACACTGAGCTCGGTGAGCTGATCGAGTCTCTGGGCAATTTGCTTGGGATTCAGCTCTTGCATGGTGGTGGTGTCGATGCCGGTAGAGGAGCAATTGTTTATTTACACATCATTGATGCATATCAAAGCAGTACCCTATTTATAATGAGTGTAGCTCTAGTGCAAGCTCCTGTACATCGGAAATGATCATTCGGGCGGCAAGTGTGGGGCAAATCCACACCTCGACGCCACGCCGCAACTATCGCACCAGAGCGTCTGCAAAAGAGGCTATCATCAGGGTAATCGCCACTTGCCTCTTCTACCATGACCGATGCGGGCAAACCAACAGATGGACCGTGCCTTGGACGCGGCGCCGTCGACCATAACGCGAGCGTCGCATGACGACTAAGGGCTGAGCATGAAATTCAAATTCTGGGGCGTGCGCGGGTCCATCCCGTCGCCGGGGCCGCGCACGGCGCGCTACGGCGGCAACACGACCTGCATCGAAATCCGCAGCGACGACGACACCCTGATCGTGATCGACGGCGGCACCGGCATCTTCGCGCTGGCCCAATCGCTGATCGCGCAGAAACTGCTGCCGGTGCAGGCCAACATCTTCATCACGCACAGCCACTGGGACCACATCCACGGCCTGCCCTTCTTCACGCCGCTGTTCATCCGCGGCAGCCGCGTGCGGCTGCACGGCGTGACCGACCCGGTGACCGGCAACGGCATCGAGCACGTGATGGGCGTGCAGCTGCAAAACAGCTACTTCCCCGTCAGCGAAACGCAGATGGACGCCACCATCGAATACAAGACCATCCACATCGGCCAGCCGGAGCCGGTGGGCGACGCCGTGGTCCACAACGTGGTGATGAACCACCCGGTGACGGACCTGGGCTACCGCGTCGAATGCAACGGCAAGTCGGTGTTCTTCACGGGCGACCACGAGCCGCATTACAACCCGCATCCGGCCGGCCATCCCGAGCATGACAGCTGCCAGCGCCACATCGAGGAGCGCAACCGCGCCATCGACGCCGCCGTGCGCGGCGTCGACGTGATGATCGTCGACTGCTCGTACACGCGCGAGGAATATCCGGCCAAGCAGGGCTGGGGCCACGGCACCTTCGACTCGGCGTTCGCGATGGCGCTGCGGGCCGGCGCCCGCCAGCTGTACTGCACCCACCACGAACCGACCCGCGGCGACGACGAACTCGAAGCGGTGTTCGCCGACGTGATGGCGCGCCACGCCGGCCAGCTCGGCGCCATGCAGGTGTTCCTCGCCTACGAAGGCCTGGAAGTGGCCGTCGCCTGACGCACGCCGGCGATGGTGCGCGCGGTCGGCTTCGAGTAGGCCGCGCGGCACGGATCGGGTAGACTGCTTCGCATGACCATTTTGCACACGCAGCGCTTGCGCCTGGAACCCCTGAACGACAGCCATTTCGACGGCCTGTACGCGATCAACCGCCGGCCCGAGGTGATGCGCTACATCACCGGCCAGCCGGACACGCCGGAACAGACCACGGCGATGATAGAGCGCACCAAGGCGCAGTGGGCGCTATGCGGCTATTCGTGGTGGGCGTATATCGACATCGACAGCGGCGCGCTGGTGGGCACCGGCTGCGTCCAGAATATCGAACGCAATCCGCTCAACCCGCTGGAACTGGGCTGGCGTTTGCATCCCGACCACTGGGGCCAAGGCTATGCGACGGAAGCGGCGCGGACGATGATGCGGTTCGCTTTCGCCGCGCTCGACGCGCAGCTGCTGTGCGCCGTCTGCCATCAAGAGAATGCCGATTCGGCCGCCGTCATGGAGCGTCTCGGCATGCGCTTTATCAGCATCGAGCATTGGTATCAGCGCGACCTGGCGGTGTATGGCATCTCGCGCGAAAAATGGCTGGCCGTGCAGGCCGCCGCTGGATCGGCCGCGCCGACCACGCCGCGTGTATAAGCACGCGGCCCCGCACCCTCGCCACTTTCATTCCATGGACCTGACACTCAATCTCAAACTGCGGCTGATGCGCGACGAAGAAGTCGCCATGGGACCGGGCAAGGCCGACCTGCTCGAAGCGATCGCCGAGGCGGGGTCGATCAGCGGCGCCGCGCGCAGCATGGGCATGTCGTACCGGCGCGCGTGGCTGCTGGTCGACGTGATGAACCGCTGCTTTCAGCAGCCGCTGGTGCTCAGCGCGGCCGGCGGCGCGCAGGGCGGCGGCGCGCAGCTGACCGAGGACGGCGTCGCCGTGCTGGCGCAGTTTCGCGACATGGAGCGGGCCGCCATCGACGCGGCGCAGCCGCATCTGGATCGGCTGTCGCAGTTGCTCAAGCGCGGCGCTTAAAAACCACGACTGAAGTTCTCACCTCCACCACTGAGGAGTCGATATGACAATTCTGTTCCGCGCCCTGATGTTCAGCGCCGCGCTGGCCGCCGCGCCGTCGTTCGACGCGCGCTTTCAACGCGCCTGAAATTTACGCGGCGCTGGCGGCGGCGACCCCGAGCCGCCGCATCAACTCGACGAAGCTGGCGACGCTGGCCGTGCGCAGCGGATGGCAGGCGATGCCCAGCCACGCGCAGGCCTGCCGGGTGACGTGCATCGCGTTGTGGCTGATGCAGTCGACCGGGAACACCACCATCTGCGCGCGCGGCAGCATCGCGGCCAGCAAGCCGCGCCGGTCTTCAATGCCGCCGTCGTGCACCAGCAGCTCGCCGCCGGCGGCGGCCACCATCTGGCCCAGCATCGTCGACGACGACGGCCGGCCGCCAACATAGACCACGCATATTCCATTCAACCGCGGCAGCGCGGACGCGGACGCGCCGGGCTGCTGCGACTGCGCCAGAGCGCGTTCGAGCGCCTGCTCCAGCGCCTCGATTTCGGCGCGCGCGGCGTCGGCGTCTTCCTGCATGCGCTGCTGCGCGGCGCGCAGCGTTTGCAGCGCGTCTTCCTGCTGTTGCAGTTTCTGTTCGGCGTCGCTGCGGCGCGCGGTGTGCAGCGCGATCTGCCGTGCGCCGTCGGCCAGCGTGTCGCGCAGGCGCGCCAGTTCGTCGGCCGCGCCGACGGCGGCCAGTTGCTGCCCGCGCCGGCCCGTCAGCTGCGCCACCTGCTGTTCCAGCTGGCGCACGACGTGTTCGTGGTGGGCGCTCATTTCATGCTGGCGCGCCTGCTGGCGGCCGCCCTGTTCCTTCAGCGCGTCGTTTTCTTTTTCCAGCGCCGCCAGCCGGCGGATGTCGGCGCGGTTCGATGCGCCGACCAGATGCGACAGCATGTGCACGTCGCCGAAGGCCAGGCCGCGCAGCGCGACGCCGCCGGCCGGATGCGTCATCACGGCCCAGTAGGCGCCGGCCACGTCGCCGTTGGCCAGCGCGGCCTGCCACAGCGCGCGCAAGGCCGCGTCGTCGGCGGCGTTCTTGAAGCGCCTGACGGTCAGCGCGTGGCGCGTGTCGAGCGCCTTATTGAGTTCCTTGACGGCGGCGCCGCCGGCGGTCGACAGCTCGACCGCCGCGTGGTGGATATCGAGGTCGCTGGCGGTTTTGCGGTCGAGGAGGACGGCGTAGCGCGGCACCAGCTTGCGCAGCTCCATCGTGCTCAGGCAGGTGCCGATGATGGAACAGTGGACGTGGGGATCGAGGTCGGACAAGCGGGAACGGCGCGCCCGCGACGCCGCGTTGGGGGCCGTGACCAAGGTCGGGACCGGCGCGCAGCAGCCGTCCCCGGACGCGCCGGTGGCGGCGCGAGCGGCCATGCCGGCCATCATGCGCTGCACGTGGTTCGGAGGGGAGGCGGTGTTACCCGGCAGGTGAGGCATGGTAGGGTCTCGCTTGAAGTCGCTATATACATCAGAATATAGCGTAAATCATGGCCAGCTGCCAAGGCGCGGCGGTCCATCGAAAGCGGCGCACGGCACGACGCGGGTTCAAGCGCCAGTGCGGACGTCTGTTTGGATGCCAGTTTGGACGTCGGTGCGGGCGTCAATTTGGGCGGCCGAGCGGCGGCGCAGCCACTCATCGACCACGTCGCCCATGGTTTTGTGCGCGCCATCGCGTATCCACGCCATGAAAGCGCGGTCGAATTTGAAATCGGCGCCACAGTGCCGCGCCATAAAGCGCCGCACGTTCTGGGTGTTCTTATAGGCGGCATCGACCGCCGTCGACCGCGCGATATCAGCACCGTGCCAATCCAGGTTCATATCGTATCCATCATCATGCGTGGTGATCGGGGCCGGCCAAGCCCGGTCCGGCGCAAAAACGGCGCCGCAGCGCCGTCCGTTCCCTCTACGCGGCAATGCCGCTCAGCTCGTGAATTTGTCCTGCTGACGACGACGCGAAGCGCCGCCCAGCAGCAGCAGGCCGGCGCCCAGCATCAGATAGGTGCCCGGTTCCGGCACGGCGTTGACGTGCACCAGCACGGAGCCGGTGTTGTCGGCGTTGTTGCTATCCCAGTAGAACAGGTTGAGCTTGCCGGCCGCCGGCGCGGCGCCGATGAAACCGGCTCCCAGCGTGAGGAAGTGGCCGCCGATCTCGCCCACCAGCGAGCCATACGGGGCGCTGTAGCCGTTTTCGGTCCAGGTGCCGAAATTGCTGCCGATGACGGTGCCGACGGGCTGGCCCGATTCATCGCTGCCGGTGGCGATGACCGTGCCGGTCAGGCCGTTGGCGTTCGACCAGCGCGGCAAAGCGCCCGCGCTCCACAAGTCGCCCAGGCCGGCGCTGACGGTGAAGGTTTCGCCGGCGGTCAGCGTCAGCGTCCCGACGGATGTGCCGCCGGTGCTGCTGTTGTCATGCGCGCTGACCGTGTAATCGGCCGCTTGCGCCGATGTAGCCGCCAAGGCGCAGGCGGCGCTGAACATTACTGCTTTAATCAAAAGTTTCATGGTGTTCCCTCGCAATAGTTTAATTAAGTGCCGAATGCCAACATTAATTTCAGTTTTTGCAGCGATTGTCTCCCAGAATACCCGCTACGATCTGAACCGCAAGCCGCTTACGGTGGTTGCGCGCATTTGTAGCGCCGCGACCACAAATGGTATGCTTCGGGTCAGCATCCGGGATGTCCGCAGCGGCTTGCCGGCCGGCGCGGGTTCAGACTTCCCCCACCGGCGCCTTGCCGCCTTGACTTGCCCCGAGCTTGCCGACGTAGCCACTGTAACTTTTTTTCATCAGACGCCGCGCGCGTTTGCCGTCCACCTGACCGAGACGCCCCCATGACCACTGAAACCTTTATTCCCGGCAAAGATGCCGCCCTCGAAACGACCATCGCCACCATGCAGGCCAAGCTGGCCCAGCGCGGCTTCAAGCTCAACGAATCGTCGCTGCTGCACGAGGTCGACGGCATCTGGTCGACCCACATGAAGGACAACGATTGCCAGATGCTGTTCTCGAACGGCAAGGGCGCGACCGAACTGGCCGCGCGCGCCAGCGCCTACGGCGAATTCTTCGAGCGCCTCGGCACCCATTATTTCTGGACCCACTTCCACCTCGGCGCCACCCGCGCCAGCCGTCCCTTCGTCCACTATCCGCAGGAAAAATGGTTCGCGCCGACGGCCGACGGCAGCTGGCCCGACGAGATGCTCAATCCGGCGCTGCACGCCTTTTACAATCCCGACGGCGAAATCGACGGCAGCGTGCTGGTCGACCTGAACTCGGGCAATGTCGAGCGCGGCATCTGCGCCCTGCCCTACACCTGCGTGCGCGACGGTTCGACCGCCTACATCCCGGTCAACATCATCGGCAACCTCTACGTCAGCAACGGCATGGCCGCCGGCAATACGCTGATGGAGGCGCGCAGCCAGGCGCTGTCCGAAATCTTCGAGCGCGCCATCAAGTACCGCATCATCGCCGAAGGCCTGTGCCTGCCGGAAGTGCCGGACGACGTGATCGCCCGCTATCCGAACATCGAGGCCGGCATCGCCGGCTTGCGCGCGGCCGGCTTCGGCATCCTGGTCAAGGACGCTTCGCTGGGCGGCAAGTATCCGGTCATGAACGTGACGCTGATCCATCCGAAAGACCAGGGTGTGTTCTCCAGCTACGGCGCGCACCCGCGCTTCGAAATCGCGCTGGAACGGGCCATGACGGAACTGTTGCAGGGCCGCGCCCTCGATTCGCTCGAAGGCTTCCCGGAGCCGGGCTTCGACATGAGCGAAATCAACGCCGTGGCCAACCTGGAAATCCACTTCGTCGATTCGAGCGGCGTCATCAGCTGGAACTTCATGGGCGACACGCCGGACTTCCCTTTCTGCGACTGGAACTTCAGCACCACGACGCAGGAAGACTACGACTGGCTGGTCAACGCCGTGCACGCCGAGGACAAGGATATCTACGTGGCCGACTTCAGCGAGCAAGGCGCGTACAGCTGCCGCATGCTGGTGCCGGGCTTCTCGGAAATCTACCCGGTCGAAGACCTGGAATGGGAAAACAACAGCATCGGCAACGCGCTGCGTCCGCTGCTGGTGCGCCTGCATGATTTGAGCGAGGCCGAATGCGCCAGCCTGCTGGCCGACCTGCAAACGTCGAACTTGAACGATGAGCGTCCGCTGTGGGAAATCCTCGGCCTGGCGATCCCGCTGGGCACGCCGTGGAAGCAGTTGCGCATCGGCGAGCTGAAGACCCTGCTGGCCCTGGTGGTCGGCGACGAGGAAGCGATCTTGGAAGGCTGCGACTGGATCCACCACTTCAAGGATCTGGCGCCGGCGCGCCGCCTGGTGTACCGCTGCATCGAGAGCATCATCAACCTGGAAGACGCGGACAATTATCGCCGCTCGTTCGAGCTGATGTACGGCGCCGACACCGTGCGCCAGGCCGAGGCGCTGCTCGACGGCAGCGCGCGTTTCTTCGGCCTCGAGACGCTGGGCGCCGACTTCGAGGGCAGCGCCATGCACCAGACGCTGCTGGCCGCCTACGACAAGCTGTTCGCCGCCGACGCCGCGTAACAGCGGCCGCGCCGCGACAAGGAAAGGCGCCGCGTGCGCCTTTTTTTACGCGCGGCGCTTGCCCGTGATCGGCGGTGGCTGCGGGCCGGAGCCAGGATCGCCGCATCTTTTATGCGGCGCAAAACGCATGCTCATATAGGGATTTATATTCACCGTCTTGCGGCCTACATTGAATGGAACGCCAACCGGGGACCACGCCATGCATCCGACTAAACTTTTCAAAACCGGGAATTCGCAAGCGGTGCGTATTCCGGCCGAGATCGCTTATCAAGACGCCGGCATCGCGCTGGAAATCGAACGCGTCGGCGACGAGTTGAGAATACGCCCGGTGCAGCGGTCGCTGGCCGATGTGTTGAAAAAATTCGCGAGCTTCCCGGTGGACTTCATGGCCGATGGCCGCGGCAAGAGCTTATGGCCCGGTCAGGCACGCCAGCAACGACCGTAAACGAGATCAGCTCGACAAGCTCATCGCGGCGCACGCGCTATCGCTCGACATCATCCTGGTGACAAACAATGTGCGCGATTTTTCATGCCATGGCGACTTGAAAATCGAAAACTGGCTGGACGGCTGAACACATCGTGCGCAGCCGCCGCGCCGCCCCCCTTCCCCTTACGATTTCAGGAAGGCCAGCAGGTCCGCGTTCAGGCGGTCCTTCTGCGTCAGCAACAGGCCGTGCGAGCCGCCGTCGTACACGATCAATTGCGCATGCTTGACGAGCTTGGCCGCCACGTTGCCGGAGATTTCAATCGGCACGATCTGGTCGTCGCTGCCGTGGATAATCAAGGTCGGCACGGTGATTTTTTTCAGGTCGTCGCGGAAGTCGGTTTCCGAGAACGCGCCGATGGCTTGATACGCGGCCTGCATGCCGGTGTTCATGCCCTGGCGCCAATAGTCCTCGCGCACGCCTTCGGACACCTTGGCGCCGGGACGGTTGAAGTTATAGTAAGGCATGCTGACGTCCTTGTTCCACTGCGCGCGGTCGCTCGTGACGGCGCTGCGGAAGCCGTCGAAAAACTCTTTCGGCGCACCGTTCGGATTGTCGGCCGTCTTCAGCAAAAAGGGCGTGACGGCCGCCACCAGCGCCACTTTGGCGACGCGCTTCTGGCCGTGGCGACCGACATAGCGCGCCACTTCGCCGCCGCCCATCGAATGGCCGATGAAGGTGGCTTGCTTGATGTCGAGCGCGTCGAGCAGCGTGGCCAGGTCGTCGGCGAAGGTGTCGTAATCGTAGCCGGTCGATGGCTGGCTGGAGCGGCCGAAACCGCGGCGGTCGTGCGCGATCACGCGGTAGCCGTGCTGCGACAGGAACAGCATCTGGTTTTCCCACGCGTCCGACGACAGCGGGTAGCCGTGGCTGAACACGACCACCGGGCCGCTGCCCCAGTCCTTGTAATAGAGCACGGTGCCGTCCTTGGCGGTGACGGTGCTGGCCGTCAGCTTGGCGGCAACGGCGGCGGCGAGATTAGGCTGCTTGAGCTGGGCCGCGACGGCGTTGCCGCCCATGACGGCCAGGCCGGCTCCGGCCACGGCGCCGGCCACGCCCGCCAGCAGGTTGCGGCGGGAATTGATTTCAGGATGTGCGGTATTGGACATGATCTTTTCCTTGATGGTTACGCGGGCCAGCGCCGGCGGCGCTGACGGATGATTTGTTTTTAAAGGGCGGCCGGCGCGTCTGGCACCGGCCGCCCTATCGCTGACAGCACTCAGAGGCCGAGGCGGCGCAGGTCTTCTGCATCGATGGCCTGGCCGCTGCGGTTCTGGACGCTTGGCCGCGCCGCCACTCTGGCCTGCCACGCGAGCAGTGCCTCGCAATCGACCGGAATGGCCACGCCGGCATAGACGGCATGCAGCATCGCGGCAAAGGCCGTGATGTCGGCCACCGAGAATTGTTCGCCCGCCAGATACGGCCGGGTTTTCAGCACCTCGTTGAAGTCCTTCAAGCCCTGCACGTATTTGTCGCGCTCGCGCCCGGCCCACTCTGTGCGGCCGGCCCATTCGGGACTCTTGTGCGCTTGCAGCTGGTCGCCCAGGCCGACGGTGCCGAAGTGGAAATAGCTGCCGATGGCGTCGATCAACTGGTCGTCGGCGCGTTTCTGCATCATCGCGATCAGCGCTTTTTCGCGCGGGGTGGTGCCGGTCAGCGTAGGCTGGCCGTCGAGGTTGTCCAGATAGGCGCTGATGGCGACGCTTTCGGTAATCAGCGTGCCGTCGTCCAGTTCCAGCACCGGCACCACGCCGGTCGGGTTCTTGGCCAAAAAGGCCGCCTGCTTGTGCTCGGCGCCCACCAGGTCGACCTTGACGAACTGCACTTGCGCGTCCAGGCCTTTTTCGGCCAGGACGATGCGGATGCGGGCGGGGTTGGGGAAACCTGGGGTGTCGTAGATTTTCATGGCGTACTTTGCGAAGTTATTCTACCTTTCGGTAGATAGATTATAATGAACACGAACGGCGGCGGAGCTTTAAGAACTTGTCTACCTACCGATAGATAGGATAATAGGTCGATCGAGGAAGCGCGTCAAGCGATATTTTCAGGAAGGAAGGCGAACGTGAGTACGAGCGATATGAAAGAAACCATCATGGCGACGGCGCGGCCGATGGTGCAGGCGCGGGGCTACAACTCGCTGAGCTTCCGCGAGCTGGCCACGGCGGTCGGCATCAAAAGCGCCAGCATCCACTATTATTTTCCGACCAAGGACGATCTGGGCGCGGCGCTGGCGCGGCGCTACACGGATGATTTTTTGCTGTATCTGAACGAGCTGCTCGACACCAAACAGGGCTGGAAAACCTGCATCGCCAGCTATGCCGACGTGTTCCGCAACACGCTGCTGCGCGAAAACCGCATGTGCCTGGGCGGCATCCTGGCGGCGGAGCGGCCGGAACTGGCGTTGGAAGTGCGCAGCGAAGTGGAGCGCTACACGACGATGATCGTCGAATGGCTGACGAAGGTGGTGGCGCTGGGCCATCCGAAAATCGAGGCGGAGGCCGCGCAGCGCTGGGCCTTCGGCATCTTCGCCGCCATCGAAGGCGCGCAGCTGGTGGCGCGCGGCTGCGACGACGTGACGGTGTTCGATAAAACGCTGGAAGCGTATCGCAGCGCCGGACTGCTGCCCGCGCTGCCGGCCTGAGTTGCCGGCCTGAATTGCCGGCCTGAGTTGCCGGCTTGAGTTGCCGGCTTGACTCCCGGCCCGAGCGGGCACGAGCTGGCAACAGCCGTCGCAGCGGCCGCCATCGCGGCGCGGTGCGTTTATAGTTCGTGTGCTTACGCGGCCAGCTTGTCCACCACTTGCCCGGTGGTCCACAGCGCCGACGCCAGGTAGCGGAAGTTAATCATGGCGGCCAGATAGCCGTCGCCCTCAGGCGTGCGCGGACCGGCCGTGGCGTCGCGTACGACGGCCACTTCAAAGCCCTGCTCCATCAGCTCGCGCAGATGCGACTCCACGCACAGATTGGCCGCCATCCCCGCCAGCACCACCTGGCTGATGCCCTTCTTGCGCAGTTGTAACACCAGGTCGTTGCTCTCCGGTCCATAAACCTTGTGCGGCGAGCAGATGATGGTCTTGCCGTCGAGGATGTAGGGCTTGAACTGCGGCAGATAATCGGCGCCGGAATTTTCGAAGCCGTCCATGGACACCGGGCTGCTGCGGTCGAACATGCAGATATCGTGCATCAACTTTTCGCTGGCGCCGCCGAAATCCCACTCATGGTCGGTCGGATAATAGTAGTGCGGCGACACGGCGACCACCACGCCGGCCCGCTTGGCGGCGGCGAACAGGCGGTCGAGATTGTCGACCACGCCGTTTTCGGTGACGCTCTCGCCCACCAGGCTCCAGGCCACACCCTGCGGCGTGAGGAAGTCCACTTGCGGATCGATCACCACCAGCGCGCAGCGGGCCGGGTCGAGCACCATCGTCGAGGCGGGCAAAACGGGATTGGCCGGGTCGGCGTACAGGCTGTTGAGGTCGGATTTCAGAGTAGTCACGGTAGCTCCATGGAGGATGTTCGCCGGGAGGGGAAACCGTTTCCACCGCTATCCCGCGAGACAACTCCATCGTAGCGCCAGGGCGGGCCGCGCTTTTGCCCCGGCGTCCGCCGCTTTTACCCCATCCGCCGGCGGGGCGCGGAAACACGCTAGGCGCGCTTGAGCCACTCGCCCGGCGGCATGCCGGTCTCGTGCGCGAAGGCGCGCGTGAACGCCGCCTGCGAGCTGAAGCCGGCCGAGGCGGCGACGATTTTCAGCGCCACGCCCTGCGCCATCAAATCCTGCGCCAGCTTGATGCGCCAGGCGGCCAGATAACTGATCGGCGGCTCGCCCACCAGCTCGGCGAAGCGGGCCGAAAAACTCGAGCGCGAGATGCCGGCCAGCGCGGCCAGCTGGCCCACGCTCCACGGCTGCTCCGGCTGCTGGTGGATGGCGGCCAGCGCCTTGCCGACCTGGGCGTCGAGCATGGCGAACAGCACGCCACGGGAAATGGCTTGCCGGGCGATGGCCTGGCGCACCAGCAGGATCAGGATGTATTCGAACAGCACGCTCATGCCCTTGTGACGGCCGGGACCGGCGCCACGGAATTCGGCCAGCAGCGTCTCCATCACCGGCAGCACATGGTCCAGTTCGCTGAACTTGAAGATGATGGTGTCGGTGACGCCGAACGGCAGCGTGCGGCCGATGGCGGCGCCGAATTCAAAACTGGCGCAAACGATGTTGGCGCCGTCGATGCCGGACGCGCGCAGCTTGTAGCGGCAGCTGCCGGGACAGAGCAGGATGCTGGGCTCGCGCACCGGGATGCTGGGATGGCCAGGCCGCACCAGGTCGATGCCGCCCTGCTCCAGGATGTGGATGAAGGCGGTGCCGGGCGGCTTGTCGATGTCGAGCGTGCCGTCGACCTTGCCCGCGAAAAACAAGCGGCCTTTGAGCTGCACGCGGTCGAAGAAGTCGGAAAGGGCATCCATGGCGGGCCTGGTGGACGGGATGGAGGGAAAGACGGGACAGGCGGCGATTGTAAGTGATTTCACCGCGCCGCGTGCCGGGGCGAAAAAAAGGGAGCCGCAGCTCCCCTTCCCTTCCATGCCAGCGCGACGCTTACATGATGTGATGGCCCAGCCACCAGGCGATCGCGGCCACGAAGGCCGAGGCCGGAATCGTGAAGATCCAGGCCCACACGATATTGCCCGCCACGCCCCAGCGCACGGCCGACATCTTTTGCGCCGAGCCGACGCCGACGATGGCGCCGGTGATGGTGTGCGTGGTCGAGACCGGCACGCCGAACATCGACGCCAGCAGCAAGGTCAGCGCGCCGCCCGTTTCGGCGCAAAAGCCGCCCACCGGTTTGAGCTTGGTGATCTTCTGGCCCATGGTCTTGACGATGCGCCAGCCGCCGAACAGCGTGCCGGCCGAGATCGCCGTGTAGCAGGACACGATGACCCAGATCGGCGGCGACTTGTCGGCCACGGCGACGTTGCCGCTGGCGATGAGCAGCATCCAGATGATGCCGATGGTTTTTTGCGCGTCGTTGCCGCCGTGGCCCAGGCTGTAGCTGGCGGCCGAGAACAGTTGCAGGCGGCGGAACCATTTGTCGACGCGGCGCGGCGTCGAGCGCACGAACAGCCACGACACCAGCAACATGATGAGCGAGCCGAAGATGAAGCCCAGCAGCGGCGACAGGACGATCCATTCCACGGTTTTCAGCAGGCCGCCGCCGGCCAGCGCGCCGGTGCCGGACTTGGCGACGGCGGCGCCGACCAGGCCGCCGATCAGCGCGTGCGACGACGACGACGGGATGCCGTAATACCAGGTGAACAGATTCCAGGCGATGGCCCCGACCAGGGCGCCGAAGATGACGTACTGGTCGACGACGCCGGGGTCGATGGTGCCCTTGCCGACGGTGGCGGCGACGCCCAGGCCGACGACGAAGATGGCGATGAAGTTGAACACGGCGGCCATGGCGACGGCCGTCTGCGGCTTGAGCACGCCGGTCGAGACGACGGTGGCGATGGCGTTGGCGGCGTCGTGGAAGCCGTTCATGAAGTCAAACACCAGCGCCAGGCCGATCAACAGGCCCAGCACGTAGATGCTCAGTTGTAGGGTATGCATGAGAGTTTTTTAGTTGTTGTCTGGTTTGCCGCGGCGACCGTTAGGCGTTTTCGACGATGATGCCTTCGATGATGTTGGCCACGTCCTCGCAGCGGTCGGTGACCGTTTCGAGGATTTCATAGATGGCCTTCATCTTGATGAGGTTGCGCACGTCCGGTTCGTCGCGGAACAGCTTGGACATGGCGGCGCGCATGACGTGGTCGGCGTCCGATTCGAGGCGGTCGATCTCTTCGCAGATGGCGACGATCTGGCGCGAATTGTCCATATTGTGCAGCAGCGCCACGGCGTCGCGCACCTTCTCGGTACAGGCCAGCACCAGCTCGGCGAGGCGCTTGGCTTCCGGCGTGACCGAATGCAGGTCGTACAGCGAGACGGTCTGGGCCGCGTCTTCCAGCAGGTCGAGGATGTCGTCCATGCGCGTGATGAGCTTGTGGATGTCGTCGCGGTCGATGGGCGTGATGAAGGTCTTGTGCAACATGTCGACCGTGGCGTAGGTGATCTTGTCGGCCTGCTTTTCGATGCTCTCGATGGCGTGCACGCGGTTTTCCAGGTCGTCGAAATTGGTCATCAGGCCCAGCATTTCCTTGGCGCCTTTGACGCACAGTTCGGCGTGCTGGTTGAACAATTCAAAAAATTTGCCCTCGGTGGGCATCAGTCGTCCAAACATGGTCATTCTCCGTTCATAAATTCGAATTGCTGCGCCGCCCGCCGGGGTGGACCGGAGCGGGCCGCGCAAAGGATAAGTCGACGATTGATAGCCTAGGCATCGGCGATGCATGGGCCCGTCATCGGGGATTAGTCGCCCTGGTACATCGCCAGGCTGCCGCTGTAGTTGCCGAACTTGGTGTACTGGCCGATCCAGGTCAGGCGCACGGCGCCGATCGGGCCGTTACGCTGCTTGCCGATGATGATTTCAGCCGTGCCTTTATCGGGCGAGTCGGGGTTATAAACTTCATCGCGATACAGGAAGATGATGACGTCGGCATCCTGCTCGATCGCGCCGGACTCGCGCAGGTCGGACATCACGGGACGCTTGTTGGGGCGCTGCTCGAGCGAGCGGTTCAGCTGCGACAGCGCGATCACCGGGCATTGCAACTCCTTGGCCAGGCCCTTGAGGCTACGCGAGATCTCCGAAATTTCGGAGGCGCGGTTGTCGCCCGGCTGGCTGCCCGTCATCAGCTGCAGGTAGTCGACGATGATCAGGCCCAGCTTGCCGCACTGGCGCGACAGACGACGCGCGCGGGCGCGCATCTCGATCGGGTTCAGCGCCGGGGTTTCGTCGATGAACAACTGGGCGTCGTTCATCTTCTGGATGGCGTGGGTCAGGCGCGGCCAGTCCTCGTCGTTGAGGCGGCCGGTGCGCAGGCGGTGCTGGTCGAGCTGGCCGACCGAGCCCAGCATACGCATCGCCAGCTGGGCGCCGCCCATCTCCATCGAGAAGATCGCCACCGGCAGGCCGGCCTCGATCGCCACGTTCTCGCCGATGTTGACCGAGAACGCCGTCTTGCCCATCGAGGGACGGCCGGCCACGATCACCAGGTCGCCCGGCTGCAGACCGGAGGTCATGCGGTCGAGGTCGATGAAGCCGGTCGGCAC
>NZ_JANXMI010000055.1 GCF_025354735.1 Rugamonas sp. | reverse complement strand
CACCTCGACGTCGAACAAGATGGTGTGGCACTCGACGGTCGCTCCCGGCGACATCGTCGTGGTCGACCGCAACTGCCACAAGTCCATCCTGCACTCGATCATCATGTGCGGCGCCATACCCGTGTTCCTGATGCCGACCCGGAATCACCTCGGCATCATCGGCCCGATCCCGCTGGAAGAATTCACGCCCGAGAGCATCGCCCGCAAGATCGAAGCCAATCCCTTCGCGCGCGAAGCCGTGAACAAGAAACCGCGCATCCTGACCATCACGCAGTCGACCTACGACGGCGTGATCTACAACGTCGAGACGCTGCGCGAAATGTTGGACGGTAAGATCGACACGCTGCACTTCGACGAAGCGTGGCTGCCGCACGCCACCTTCCACGATTTTTACAAGGACATGCACGCCATCGGCAAGGATCGTCCGCGCGCCAAGGAGTCGATGATCTTCTCGACCCAGTCGACCCACAAGCTGCTCGCGGGCCTGTCGCAGGCATCGCAGGTGCTGGTGCGCGAATCGGAGACCGTCAAGCTGGATCGGGACGCGTTCAACGAAGCCTACCTGATGCACACCTCGACGTCGCCGCAGTATTCGATCATCGCCTCGTGCGACGTCGCCGCCGCGATGATGGAAGCGCCGGGCGGCCCGGCGCTGGTCGAAGAATCGATCATCGAGGCGCTGGACTTCCGCCGCGCGATGAAAAAGATCGACAACGAGTGGGGCAAGGACTGGTGGTTCAAGGTCTGGGGTCCGGACGAATTCGCCGACGAAGGCATAGGCTCGCGCGAAGACTGGATGATACGCGCCGAGGACGACTGGCACGGCTTCGGCAAGCTGGCGCCGGGCTTCAACATGCTCGATCCGATCAAGGCCACCATCGTCAACCCGGGCCTGTCGCTGGACGGTAAATTCGGCGAGACCGGGATTCCGGCGTCCATCGTCACCAAATACCTGGCCGAACACGGCGTCATCATCGAGAAGTGCGGGCTGTACTCGTTCTTCATCATGTTCACCATCGGGATCACCAAGGGCCGCTGGAACACGCTGTTGACGGCGCTCCAGCAGTTCAAGGACGACTACGACAAGAACCAGCCGATGTGGCGCATCCTGCCGGAATTCGCCGTCGCCAATCCGCGCTACGAAAAAATGGGCCTGCGCGATCTGTGCCAGCAGATCCACGATTTCTACAAAGCCTACGACGTCGCGCGCCTGACGACCGAGATGTATTTGTCGGACATGATCCCGGCCATGAAGCCGTCGGACGCTTTCGCCAAGATGGCGCACCGCGAAATCGAACGGGTGGCGATCGACGATCTGGAAGGCCGCATCACGTCGATCCTGCTGACGCCTTATCCGCCGGGTATTCCGCTGCTGATTCCGGGCGAGCGCTTCAACAAGACCATCGTCGATTACCTGCGCTTCGCGCGCGACTTCAACGAGCGTTTCCCCGGCTTCGAGACCGACGTCCACGGACTGGTCAAGCGTGAAGTCGACGGCAAGCGCGGTTACTTCGTCGATTGCGTGCGGCAGGCGTAAAAAAAGCGGCGCGGCGGCGCGGCACTTGGTGCTGCGCCGCCGCGCCGGATCAGGCGGCGACGCCGATGGTGAGCGTGACGACATAGCCGTCGCTGACGTTGCCGGTGACGGTGGCCATTTGCAGCGACGTGCCGTCGCTGAACACCATGTCGGTCGCGTAGCTGGTCTGCGCCAGGTTGGCCACGCTGGCGCTGTAGCCGGCGGTGGCGTAGACCTGGTTCAGCGTCGCCATCGGGAAGGTGAACTGGGTGGTCTTGATGCGGTTGGCGGCGCTGACGCTTTTCGCCAGCGATGGATACACTTCCAGGTGCACGTGCGGCATGCGGCCCGAATAGCAGGCCGGGAAGATAGACTCGAACGTGACGTTGCCGCCGCTGTCGGCCGCCTGCACGCCGCGCAGATAATTTTGCGTGGTGACGCCGTTCGAATACAGCGAGTAGTCGCCATCGCGGTCGCAGTGCCACAGATAGACCGCGTAGCCTTCGAGCGTGCTGCAATTGCCGCTGACGTTGACGATCTGTAGTTTGATCGTCAACGGCACGCCGGCCGCGACGCCGGCGGCGCCGTTAAAGCTGCTGCGGATATCGCTGCGGACCACGCCCGATAATGTCAGCACGTTGGCCACGCCGCTGCCGTTGCTGTTGGTGCCGTCGGCCGGATACGGGCCGCCGGTTTCTTCGGGAATGACCGAGCAGGCGCCGTTGGGCGAGGTAACGATGGTGCCGCTGCCGCTCGATGGCGGCGTGCCTGTGGCGGCGCCGACGTCGATGACCGGCGCTGTCGTGCTGGCGGCGGTGCTGGCGGTCGAACTGCCGGACTCGCCGCCGCAACCCAGTACCGGCAGCGTGGCGGCGCCGGCCAGCAGCCAGCGCAGCGACTTCCGCCGGTTGCCGGCGAGGTTAAGCATTGCGTCAAGGTCGGCCGCGAGGCTGTGATCGTGCGCTTCGTGATGTGACTTCATACAAACTCCAATAGATAAATCGCTGCCGCTATCGGCAGGAAGCCATATTTCATCAGGCTTCCTGTGTGGAGGCGTGCATCTCACACGGTGGCGTTGATGAGGGTTCCGCTGCTGCCGGTGCTGCTTGAGCTGTCGCTGACGCCTATCGAAAACGCGGCTCAGGGCTGTGGCGGATGGCCGGGATGATGTTGGTGCTGCTGCCGTTGCTGCTGATCGTCGGCCATCTGCTTGCGCTGCTCCGGCGTCAGCAGCGCCAGGATTTTTTGTTCGCTGCGCAGATGCTGGAGCATGATGTTGGCCATCGCCTGGGCGCCGGCCTGCGCCGACGCGATGGCCTTGGCGTCGTCATAGGCGCCGCCGTCGGACATCGCGCGCAACGCGGCGTGCGACTTCTCGGCCACCTTCGATTGATCGCGCAGGTACGGCGCTTCGGCATGCAAAATCGCGAACACCTTGTCCTGCTGCGCCTCGCTCAGTTCCAGGCCGCGCAGGAATGGCGGCGCGCCGTCGTCCATGCCGGGGCCGAAGAACGGCGCACCGTCATGCGGGCCATCGCCGCGCGGTCCATCGCCATCGCCATGGGGCGGCATGCCATCGCCGTGCGGCGGCGGCATCGGCGGCGGCGCGCCGTCATCGGCCCTGGCGAACAGCGGCAGCGCAGTGCGGCGGTCAGCATCAGCGTTAATACACGCGTCGATGCACACTTCGATATGCATTGCGGATTCAGTTTCATAGAGGGGATATCCCAGTGGTCTTATGGAGCGGCCATTGTGAAATCGATACGTGTAAAGCGCCGTTAGGCGAACGTAAAACGGTGTAAAGGCGGTGCCGGAAACGGCCCCACCGGCGCGTGTAAAAGCGCGTAAAAGCAGGCGGCGCGGGGCGCCGTTTTGTTATGATGGCCGCATCGCCACACTGATAAAGCACGCAATGAGCAAGGTACTGCTGATAGACGACGACGTAGAATTGGTCGGCATGTTCCAGGAATACCTGGAGCAGGAAGGCTTCGAGGTGAAGGCCGTGCACGACGGCGAGGCCGGCGCCGCCGCCGCGCTGAGCGGCCTGTATGCGATCGCCATTCTCGATGTGATGATGCCGCGCATGAACGGGCTCGAGACGCTGCGTCGCATCCGTGGCCGCAGCCAGCTGCCGATCCTGATGCTGACGGGGCGCGGCGACGACACCGACCGCATCGTCGGCCTGGAACTGGGCGCCGACGATTACGTGGCCAAGCCGTGCACGCCGCGCGAACTGACCGCGCGCATCCGCGCCATCCTGCGCCGCGCGCAGGGGCAATCGCGCGACGCTTCCGCCGCCAGTTCGCTGCAAGTGGGCCAGCTGGCCATGTGGCCGGAGCAGCGCCGCGCGACGTGGGCCGGCGCCGCGCTGGAATTGACCAGCACCGAATTCAATCTGCTCGAAGTGCTGGCGCGCCACGCCGGTAAGCCGGTCAGCAAGAACGTCCTGTCCGAGCAGGGACTGGGACGGCCGATGGCGCGCTTCGACCGCAACATCGACGTCCACCTGAGCAGCTTGCGCCACAAGCTGGGCACCATCGCCGACGGCCGCTCCTGCCTGCAAACCGTGTACCGCCTGGGCTACCAGCTGATTAAGGAGTAGCCCGTGGGCCGATTGTTCTGGAAGTTCTTCCTGTCGATTTTGCTGGCGCAGCTGGCCGCCACCGTCGGCATCGGCGGCGCCGTCTGGCTCAAGCACCGCGCCACGCCGCAGCAGCTGGCCACCATCGATCTCGATACCAGCCCGCCGGCCGAACTGGCGATCAACGCCTCGGCGGCGACGCTGGAATTCGGCGGGCCGAAGGCTTTGCGCGCGCTGCTCGGCACCATGGAGCGGCACCGCGTGTTCGTGGTCGACGATCAGGACCACGAGCTGCTGGGCCGCATCGTCACGCGCAGCATGCTGGTCGAGGCGCGCTATCTGCTCAATCAGGGCGGCGACGCACGCGTGGTGCGGCGCGTCACCGACGGCGACGGCAAGCGCTATCTCTTGTTCCTGCCATCGCGGGCGCACCAAAGCGGGATCGACGCTTCGTCGCCACGACCGCTGCTGGCGGGGCTGGCCGCCTCCGGTCCGGGGCCGCTGGACGCCGAGGGCGGCGGTCCCGGCGAACCGCCGCCGGGCGCGGACGGCGGTGGTCGCGGTGGGCCGCCGCCGGAGGGCGTCCCGGTATGGAGCCGCCGCCGGACGGCGGTGAGCATGGCGGACCGCCGCCCGGCCCGCGCTTCCAGCCACTGACGCCGTTCGTGCCGATTGCGGCCGCCGTCACCGCCAGCCTGTTGATGGCGGTGCTGCTGGCCTGGTATTTTTCGCGGCCGATCCGCGAGTTGCGGCTGGCGTTCGAGGCGGCATCGGGTGGCGACCTGGCGCCGCGCTTCGCCGGCATCGCGGGCAAGCGTGGCAGCGAACTCAATGACCTCGGGCGCGATTTCGACCGCATGACGGCGCGGCTGCGCAATCTGATCGACGGCCAGACCCGGTTGCTGCACGACGTATCGCACGAACTGCGTTCGCCGCTGGCGCGCCTGCAAGCGGCGATCGGCCTCGCGCACCAGCAGCCGGACAAGATGGCGGCGTCGATGGAGCGCATCGAGCGCGAAAGCGTGCGCATGGATCTGCTGGTGGGCCAGTTGCTGACGCTGGCGCGCCTGGAGGCCGGCGCGATCAGCGCGGCGCAGGAGGAGATCAGCATGGCCGACCTGCTCGACCAGATCGCCGACGACGCCAGCTTCGAGGCGGCGGCCCAGCGCCGCAGCGTGGTGCGCGAGGGCGAGGCCGATGTGCGCGTGATCGGCCAGGCCGATTTGCTGGGGCGCGCCATCGAGAACGTGGTGCGCAACGCCATCAAGCATAGCGACGACGGCGGCGTGGTGGAGCTACAGCTGCGCGCGGTGCCGGATGCGCGCCGGCTCTGCATCCGCGTGCTCGATCGCGGGCCCGGTGTGCCGGCGGCCGATCTCGATGCGATCTTCCAGCCGTTCTTCCGCGCCAGCGGCATGCATAAGGATATCGAGGGACACGGACTGGGACTGGCGATCGCGCAGCATGTAGTGCTGGCGCATGGCGGCAGCATCGCGGCCAGTAATCGGCCCGACGGTGGGCTGTGCGTGGAGATTGAACTGCCGGTGGCGCCGCAGCGCGCCGCGGCCAGATAAGGCGACCGCTAGTCGAGGTCGGGAACGGGAACGGGAGTATGCGGCGGCGCGGAAACCGGGGTCAGACCACGGTTTCGAATGAATCTCTCGAAACCGTGGTC
>NZ_JANXMI010000044.1 GCF_025354735.1 Rugamonas sp. | reverse complement strand
AGGCCGCCCAGGTCGCGCAGGCGCAACTGGCGCGCCACTTCCTCGGCCGCTTCGCAGTTGGTGTTGAAGGCGGTCGTTTCGATGTCCGAGCCGCGCGTGGCGCGGGCCGAGTTGACGTCGACCGACACCAGCGCCTCGGTGTGGTCGATGACGATGGCGCCGCCCGATGGCAGCGGCACGGTGCGCGAGTAGGCCGTTTCGATCTGGTGTTCAATCTGGAAACGCGAGAACAGCGGCACGTCGTCGCTGTAGCGTTTCACGCGGTGCACCATGTCGGGCATCACGTGGCTCATGAACTGGTGCGCCTGCTCGTAGATGTCGTCCGTATCGATCAGGATTTCGCCGATATCGGGCTGGAAGTAATCGCGGATGGCGCGGATCACGAGCGACGATTCCTGGTAGATCAGGAAGGCGCCGGAAGCCGACTTGCCGGCGCCCTCGATGGCGCGCCACAGTTGCATCAGGTAATTCAAGTCCCACTGCAGTTCATCGACGTTGCGGCCGATGCCGGCCGTGCGGGCGATGACGGACATGCCGGCGGGCAAGTCCAGCTTGTCCATGGTTTCGCGCAATTCCTGGCGCTCTTCACCTTCGACGCGGCGCGACACGCCGCCGCCACGGGGATTGTTCGGCATCAGCACCAGGTAACGGCCGGCCAGCGAGACGAAGGAGGTCAGGGCGGCGCCCTTGTTGCCGCGCTCTTCCTTTTCGACCTGGACCATGATTTCCTGGCCTTCGCGCAGCGCTTCCTTGACGGAGGCGGTGCGGACGTCGACGCCTTCGCGGAAGTAGGTGCGGGCCACTTCCTTGAACGGCAGGAAGCCGTGGCGGTCTTCGCCGTAGCTGACGAAGCAGGCTTCGAGCGACGGTTCGATGCGGGTGATGACGCCCTTGTAGATATTGGACTTGCGCTGTTCGCGCCCGGCGGACTCGATGTCGATATCGATCAGTTTCTGACCGTCGACGATGGCTACGCGCAGCTCTTCTTGCTGCGTAGCATTAAACAACATGCGTTTCATTTTTATTAACTCCGCGACCCGAAGGCCATCTCAATGCCGCTTATTCCTATAGAAATCGGCGGCGAGTACAGGGATATACGCGAGAATTAAAATGGTTGTGGTGGGTATGCCCTGAATGTTTCGGCGCAGCAACGCAGACGTTGCGGCCGCAACTGGGCGCATGAGATTGATCGACATGCCGAGTGCACGCATCACCTGCGACTCATCCATGCAGCCCGGAGCGACCGGGGGCAGAGAATGCAGGCGGTGAGCAACGTCGATTGAGCCAGAACCTGGCCAGGCTTTTCTACTTACGGTGCAACAAGTTACAAATAAGTAACAACTAAGTAACAGCTTAGATACGCGGCTCTTATCAGCCCTCTATCCATAGCCGTGAAAAGCGTGGAATCTGGCGAAAACGGCAAGCGTTATCAACTTCATCAACCAGCGAGCATGGCTGGACCATGCTTGCCGGACTTATCCTTACAATCCAACCATTTTACTCAGCACTCTTGCTTCCATCCGATTACAACAACGGTGCGACCTTGATCGAGGCAGGAATGGTGCATATACATTTTTTCCTCTGAATTTGCAATTTGGCGAGGCCAGTGGAGACGCCCCTGTGTAAAATGTGCTTTTATTCTTACACTTGCAGCAGATCGAACCGCAGCAAAACAATTATATATTCAAAATGAAGGACTTAGAGAGATTTCTGGGAAGACAGTTCAAATGAAGATGCAAAATGATGTTGTTCCCCCTTCAACACCGCAGGTTCCGCCGCAAGCGCAGTTTGTCACCATCCATGAAGAGGACGCCGGCCAGCGCATCGACAACTATTTGTTGCGTGTGTGCAAAGGTGTGCCGAAAAGCCATATCTACCGTATTTTGCGTTCCGGCGAAGTGCGCGTCAACAAGGGCCGGATCGACCAGCTGTATCGCCTGCAAGAGGGCGACATGGTGCGCATTCCGCCCGTGCGCGTGGCTGAAAAGAGCGACCACAGCGCCGTGCCGGCCGCCGAATTCCGTATCATCCACGAAGACAGCCATTTGCTGGTGATCGACAAGCCGGCCGGCACGGCCGTGCACGGCGGCTCCGGCGTGTCCTTCGGCGTCATCGAACAGCTGCGCGCCTCGCGTCCCGAGGCCCGGTTTCTGGAGCTGGTGCACCGCCTCGACCGCGACACCTCCGGCCTGTTGTTATTGGCCAAGAAGCGCTCGGCCCTGACCAATCTGCACGAGCAGATGCGCGACGGCCTGACCGACAAGCGCTACCTGACGCTGGTGGCCGGCGACTGGAAAAACGCGCGCCAGCACGTCAAGCTGCCGCTGCACAAGTACACGACGGCCGAGGGCGAGCGCCGCGTCGCCGTGCAGGCCGACGGCCTGCCCTCGCACACGGTGTTCAGCCTGTTGCGTAAATACAAGGATTTCGCCTTGCTGGAAGCGGAACTGAAGACCGGCCGCACCCACCAGATCCGCGTCCACCTGTCATCGTCCGGCTTCGCCATCGCCGGCGACGACAAATACGGCGATTTCGCCCTGAACCGCGCCTTGCTGAAGGCCGACGCGACGCGCGGCGCGCTCAAGCGCATGTTCTTGCACGCCCATCAAATCACCTTCATGCACCCTGAAACCGGTAAAAACATGACGCTGAACGCGCCCTTGGCCGCCGAATGTGAACGATTCTTGGTAAGCTTGGGAAAACCACTGAATATTGATGGACCACGCTAGCGGGGGCGGCAGGTCCAGCGCGGCGTGATCGATAACTAAGCGACAACTAAGGAGCCGACGGCAGTAGCGGTCGGAAGACATGGCAAGAAAGCAATTTGATTTAATCGTCTTTGATTGGGATGGCACGTTGATGGACAGCACATCAACGATCGTGAAATGCATACAGGCATCGGCCCGCGACCTCGGCTTGCCGGTGCCGCGCGACGACGTGGCCTCTTATGTGATCGGCCTCGGCCTGCCGGAGGCGATGCAGGCGGCCATGCCGGACGTCGACCCCAAATACTATCCGCGCATGGTGGAGCGCTACCGCTACCATTTCCTGTCCAAGGACCATGAACTGGCGCTCTTTCCCGGCGTGCCGGAAATGTTGCAGGAATTGTCGCAGCAAGCGTATTTCCTCGCCGTGGCCACCGGCAAGAGCCGCGTCGGCCTGAACCGCGCGCTCAACGCCTTCAAGCTGCTGTCGATGTTCGACGCCACGCGCTGCGCCGATGAAACCTTCTCCAAGCCCCATCCGGCCATGTTGCAGGAACTGACCCGCGAACTGGGCCAGGACATGAAGCGCACCGTGATGATAGGCGACACCACGCACGACTTGCTGATGGCCAATAACGCCGGCGCCGCCGCCGTGGCCGTGCAGTACGGCGCGCATCCGGTGGCCCAGCTCGACGCCTGCCTGCCCATGTACTCGGCGGCCACGGTGGCCGAGCTGCATCAGTGGCTGAACGAGTACGCATGATGAGTGGCGCCACCAGCGATGCGCCCGGCCAGGTCTGGATCTGCGCCGCCGACGCCGTGCTCGAAGGTGGCAAGGGCGTGCGCTTTCCCGTCGTGGCCGGCGGCGACCAGGCCACCGGCTTCGTGGTGCGCTATTCCGGCACGGCCTACGCCTATTTGAACCGCTGCGCCCACGTGCCGATCGAGCTGGACTGGGCCGAAGGCGAGTTCTTCGAGTCCAGCGGCTTGTATCTGATGTGCTCGACCCACGGCGCCATCTATGTGCCCGAGAGCGGTTTTTGCGCCGGCGGCCCCTGCCGTGGCGGCCGGCTGCGTCCGATCGCCGTCGTCGAGCGCGACGGCCAGCTGTTTTGGCAAGCCGATGATTACGTCCAACCCGTGCCGGCCTGACGGCGTCGGGCTGTCCGCACCTATACAAGAAACTGACCATGAGTGAAAACACAAGCGATAACATTGGTGGCGCCGGCAGCGGCGGCGCGGGCGAGTCCGGCCATCCGCCGGCCGGTCCGGTGGCGAGCGCGCCGGTCGGCGGCGCCATCGCCAGGCCGTCCGGCGTCGGGCCCAACTGGGAGCGCGAGGTGCTGGAAAAACTGGTGTTCGCCACGCTCAAGGAGCAGCGCGCCAGCCGCCGCTGGGGCATCTTCTTCAAGATCGTGACGGCGCTGATCGTCGTCATCGGCCTGGCCGCCTATTTCGACTTCAACTGGCCGGGCCAGGATGCCGACGCGCTGGGCCGTCACACGGCGCTGATCGAAATCGAAGGCGCCATCGAATCCGAGGGCAGCGGGTCGGCGGCGGTGGTGATACCGGCGCTGAACAAGGCGTTTTCCGACAGCGGCTCGGTGGCGGTGGTGTTGCACATCAACAGCCCCGGCGGCAGTCCGGTGCAGGCCGGCATGATCGTCGACGAGATTTATCGTTTGCGCAAAGGCTATCCGGGTAAGCCGCTGTACGTGGTGGTCGATGAAATCTGCGCCTCGGGCGGCTATTACATCGCGGCGGCGGCGGACCGCATCTACGTCAACAAGGCCAGTATCGTCGGTTCGATCGGCGTGCTGATGGACGGTTTCGGCTTCACCGGCATCATGGAAAAAGTCGGCGTCGAGCGGCGCCTGCTGACGGCCGGCGAAAACAAGGGTTTCATGGACCCGTTCAGCCCGCTGACCGAGAAGCACAAGCAGCACGCCTTGAGCATGCTCAACGAAATTCACCAGCAATTCATCACCGTCGTGCGCACCGGCCGCGGCAAGCGCCTGAAAGAAACGCCGGAAATGTTTTCCGGCCTGTTCTGGAGTGGCGCCAAGGCCATCGACATGGGGCTGGCGGACGGCTACGGCACGGTCGACAGCGTGGCGCGCGACATCGTCAAGGCGGAAGACATCATCGACTACACCCAGCGCGAAAACTTGCCGGAGCGTGTGCTGAAGAAATTCGGCGCGGCCATGGGCGCGGGCGCGGTGAAGTCGGCTTTCACGGGTGTCCAGCCGAGCTTGCATTGAAAATGAAGGCCGGCGCCGTGCATCGTTTTAGTGCAAGCGGAGCATAACTAGCTGAGCGATTAATATTATCAATCCGACTTTTATTGCATATTCGATGAGGTGGGCTATAGTGGTTTTGTAGTTCTTTCCAAGGGGGGCCGATATAAACAGTTCAATTTGTTGTCAGCACAACTTTGAAATCAGAAACGGAACTACTCAGCCGCATCATTGATGCGGAGTAGAGAGAATTTAGATTCCTCGCAAGAGTCCCGCAATGGGGCATGAAAACGGCGACGCAAGTCGCTGTTTTCATTTGTGCGCCGGCTTGAGTCGGCGCCGGCGTTGTCACACCCGTCAGTCACAGTGCAGGCAGTTGAGCTCCAGCTGGATGGCGCCGCTGTGATCGTCCGCCTCCGGCGTGGCCTGGGAAAACCCGCCCGCGTCCAGCCAGGCGCAGAAGCCGCGCTGGGTGTCGGTATGCCAGCGCTGCTGCGGCGACGGCGACGGCAGCGGGGCGTCGGCGGCTTCGGTGCCGCCGTGGCCGGCAAGCCAGCGCGCAATCGCCACGCGCGTGGCGTGCAGGGACGACTGGACTTTGGCCAGCCGGACGTGGGCATCGCGATGCTGGCGCGCGGCGGCGCTCGGCCGCCCTTGTTTGTAGGTGGTATACATGTGATTCCTTCTATACGCAGCTGATGCTGTCTAATTTGATGAAAAATTATCGGGACTAACTTCCGCGAGTATTCCGACGGCGTTAGGCCGATTCCTAGTGAAATTTCAGTGTAGCGATAGAATCGCACGACCATTTGATCTGTATCAAGCGTGCGCCATGCGGCGGAACAAGGCGGCTCCGCCTTCACGCTCGATGCCGCATCTGTTAAAGTCTCGCCATGAGTAAATTATCCCTAGACCGCATCCTGCAATCGCAGGGTTTTGGTACCCGCAAATACTGCCGCGCCCTGATCGATGACGGCGAAGTGAGCATCGCCGGCGTGGTGCAAGACAATTACCGCACCACGATAGAGACCGCCGGTCTGGTATTGACCATATTCGGCGACGAAGAGTGGGTGTACCGCGAACATCTGTATATCGCGCTGTACAAGCCGGCCAATTTCGAGTGTTCGCGCAAGCCCAGCCACCATCCCGGCGTGCTGACTTTGTTGCCGGAACAATTCACCTGGCGCGATGTGCAGCCGGTCGGCCGGCTCGACCACGACACCACCGGCATGCTGCTGATGTCCGATGATGGCCCGTTTATCCACGCACAATCGTCGCCGAAGCGCCACGTTCCGAAAATTTACCAGGCCACGACGCAACAGCCCGTCACCGACGAGCTGGTCGCCAAGCTGATGGCCGGCGTGCAATTGCATGACGAGCCGGCGCCGCTGGCGGCGCAGGTGTGCGTCAAGCGCGGCGAGCACCAGCTGGAAATCGTGCTCGAGCAGGGCAAATATCACCAGGTCAAGCGCATGCTGGCCGCCGCCGACAATCACTGCACCGCGTTGCACCGTTCGGCCATCGGCCAGTTGACGCTCGAATCGCTGGGCCTGGCCGAGGGCGAGTGGTGTTATCTGACCGAGGCGCAAATGGCGTTGCTGGCTCCGAATTTGCCTGCCACAGTGGCTCCCGCCGTGGCGCCGGCCTGATTTTCTTTCCATGCGGCCGCCCGCAAGGGGTGGCCGCCGTTTTTGATCGTTTTCTCCCCCTATGAAACTTGCAACAATTAACGACGGCACCCGCGACGGGCAGCTGGCGGTCGTGTCGCGCGACTTGAAAACGGCGCAGCTGGCCGACGGCATCGCGTCCACCTTGCAAAGGGCGCTGGATGACTGGAAATTCATCGCGCCGCAGTTGCAGCAGCTGTACCAGGAAGTCAACGGCGGACGCGGCCGCCGAAGTTTCGACTTCGATCCGCGGCAATGCATGGCGCCGCTGCCGCGCGCTTATCAATGGGCCGACGGTTCGGCCTATGTCAACCACGTCGAGCTGGTGCGCAAGGCGCGCAAGGCCGCATTGCCGGCCTCGTTCTGGGACGAGCCGCTGATGTACCAGGGCGGCAGCGACGATTTCCTCGGACCCTGCGCCGATATCGAGTTGTTCCACGAGGAATGGGGCATCGATTTCGAAGCGGAAGTGGCCGTTATCACCGACGATGTGGCCATGGGCGCGACGGCCGACCAGGCGCACCAGCAAATCCGCCTGTTGATGCTGGCCAATGACGTGTCGCTGCGCAATCTGATTCCCGATGAGCTGGCCAAGGGTTTCGGCTTCGTGCAGGCCAAGCCGGCCACCAGTTTTTCGCCGGTGGCGGTCACGCCGGACGAACTGGGCGACGCCTGGAAGGGCGGCAAGCTGCACCTGTCGCTGCGCTCGACGTGGAATGGCAAGCTGGTCGGCCAGCCGCACGCCGGCGTCGACATGGTGTTCAACTTTCCGCAATTGATCGCGCATCTGACCAAGACGCGCAATGTGCGGGCCGGTTCCATCATCGGCTCGGGCACGGTGTCGAACAAGGACGCCAAGCGCGGCTATTCCTGCATCGCCGAAAAGCGTTGCCTGGAGATGATAGACGGCGGCGCGCCGGTGACGCCGTTCATGGCCTTCGGCGACACCATCCGCATCGAGATGCTGGACGGCGACGGCAAGTCGGTGTTCGGCGCCATCGAGCAAGCCGTCAAGCGGGCGGAAACGCGCAAACCGCGCTGAGCCGCTCAACAGGTCCAGCCGGCCCAGCCCGGCAAGGCCGTGCGCTGGCCGGCCGCAATCGATATTTCCACAAAGCAAAACGGAACAGGCGGGCAAAACCCGGCCTGTTCCGGCGATGGCCGGCGGGCGATCGCGTCAATAATATGCCTGCCCCCCCTCCGTGCGCGCCAAGTCGGCGCCCGGACTTGAACGGAGTTTTTGATGGCAGACGACAGCGACGCAGAAAAGACCGAACCCGCGTCAGCGAAGCGCCTTGAGCAGGCGCGCGAAGAAGGCGACGTGCCCCGATCCCGTGAAGTGGCAACCTTCACGGTGTTGATGGCGGCCGGCGCCGGTCTGTGGACGACGGGCGGCGCCATGGTGCGCGATTTGAGCGCGGCCATGGTGTCGGGGCTGGCGCTGGACCGCGAGCAAATCTTCAATTCCGACGTGCTGATCCACCGCGTCGGCAGCGACGTCGGCCGCGTGCTGCTGGCCTGTCTGCCGCTGGGCGTGGCCATCATGGCGGTGGCGCTGGCCTCGCCGCTGCTGGTGGGCGGCTGGCTGTTCACCGGCAAGGCCGTGCTGCCGAATTTCACCAAGCTCAATCCGCTCAACGGCCTGGGCAATATGGTGTCCTCGAATGCGCTGGTGGAACTGGTCAAGGCCATCGCCAAGACGCTGGTGGTGGGGCTGGTGGCGTGGCTGGTGGTGATGCACCAGAAGGAGGCCGTGCTGGCGCTGGCGGTCGAGCCGCTCAAGCTGGGCAGCGTGCACCTGATGGACATGCTGGGCAGCAGCTTCCTGTTCATCGTCGGCGCGCTCGGCTTCATCGCTGCCGTCGACGGGCCGTATCAGATGTGGCACTACGCCAACAAGCTGAAAATGACGCGCCAGGAATTGATCCAGGAACACAAGGAATCGAACGGCAATCCGCAGATCAAGGCCAAGATCCGCCAGTTGCAGCGCGAGATGGCGCGCCGCCGCATGATGGCCGACGTGCCGACCGCCGACGTGATCGTCACCAACCCGACCCACTATGCGGTGGCGCTGAAATACGCCGACGGCATGCGCGGCGCGCCGCGCGTGGTGGCCAAGGGCACCGACGAGGTCGCCGCCAAGATCCGCGAGCTGGGCAAGGAAAACAAGGTGGCCATCCTGGAGGCGCCGGCGCTGGCCCGCGCGCTGCACAAGCACACCGACATCGGCGACGAAATCCCGGAAGCGCTGTACGCGGCCGTGGCCGAAGTGCTGGCCTATGTGTTCCAGCTGCGTTCGTACAACAAGGGCGGCGGCAAATATCCCGACCGTCCGACCAAGGTCGACGTACCGCCCGAGCTCGATCCGCTCAATCCGGCGTCGCAGCAACCGAAACCCGCACCGAATGACGGAGCAACACCATGAACGGCTTCATG
>NZ_JANXMI010000039.1 GCF_025354735.1 Rugamonas sp. | reverse complement strand
GAAACCGTGGTCTGGCCCCCGGTCTTGACTCCGACGTTGCCGACGTTGCGACAGCGGACTAGCCGCCGCCGCTGTTTAATTACTGCTTGGCCGCGGCAGCTTTGACGTCCGCGTCGCCCTTGGCTTTGACTTCAGCCGTTTTGTTGGCGGCGAGGGCTTTGTCGGTGCCTGCATCGATTTTTTCTTTCGACACTTTGGCGTCGGCTTTCACCATTTTTTTGTTGGCTTTGGCATCGGCTTCGGCGGAGGTTTTGTCGGCCTTGGCTTCTTGCTTCATTTTGTCGTCCGGATCGGCCTTGGCGACTTTTTCTTCGGCGTTCATTTTGGTTTTGTCGGCCTTGGCCACGGCTTTGGATTTCTTCTTGCCGGCTTTTTGTTCAGCTTTGACGACGCTGTCGTCAGCCTTGGCGTCTTTTTTAGCTTCCGAATCCATCGCTTTGGCGTCGGCCTTGTCGGCTTTGGCTTCGGCTTTGACGACGGCCGGGGTTTGTGGCATCGGTGCAGGAGCCGGGCTCTGTGCAAAAGCGGCGGTGGCGAACAAACCAGCGATCAGGGCGGCGAGTAACTTATTCATGGTATTTCCTTTCGAGGAATGGATTGGATAGTCTTGGTTTTATCAAAAGCAGGCAATCTGCGACTGCCGTGCATTGCGTCCTTAATCTCAAGGAAGCCAAAGTACGCATTCAGAATATGCCAGCAGGAATCTTTCCTCTGTGCGCTACCGTACTTATCCTGTGATAAACACAATCTTTCCCCGCAAACCCGCCAAATCCCCCTTTCAGCTTATTTATATTCGTATAGCGGCAGTTGCATGTGGACGGGCCGGATGTCGAGCCGCAGATTGAAGATCGAGTATTCGTCCGTCGCGCTGGACTGGTAGCCGACGCTGTCGGCCGTCTTGCTGAACTTGAACTCGAAGCCCAGGTCCGGCTCCGCTTCGGCCGGCGAACCGAAGGCCAGGCCCAGCGCCTCCTGCTGGCTGTTGTCGATCAGCCGCCCCATTAAATCGACCACCGCGTTGACGCCGAGGATGTCGCTGCTGAACACGGGAACACGCAGCGACGGCCGCTTCGGATCGAGCTTGCCGTCGGCCTTGTCGGGCGCCGGCAGGTAGCGCCGCGTGGCGAGGTTGTAGCGGTCGCCGCGATCTAAATAACTGATGGTCACGTTGCTGACATTGAAGCCGCTGCTGGCGCTGTCGGTGGTGGCGTGCGACAGGTCGATCAGCAGCGCGCCCTTGGAGCCGATGATTTCGACGTCGCGCGCGCGGTCGACCACCATGGCCGTGTTCTCGTCGATGCCCAAGCCGATCTGGTAGCCCTTCTTGAGCATCGCCGGGATCATGCGCGCGAAGCGGCCGCGCACCAGCAGGTGCTGGTCGATGAAGACGTCGTCGCCGATGAAGCCGAGGCCGGGCGCGATTTCGCGGCCCTCGGTGACGCCCAGCTTCAGCGTCGCCAGCACCGTGCGCGGCGCGCTGAACATGGTGCTGCTCATGATGGCGGCGCCGGCGCTGCTGCCAGCCACCACGCCGCCGCGCTGGTAGACGTCCCACACCGCTTGCAGGGTGGCGCTGCGGCTGCCGTCGACGTGGACCAGCGCCTGCGTGATGCGGGCCTGGTCGCCGCCGGCGAAGAACACGCCGCCAGCCTGGCGCACCGCGTTCGCCAGCTGCGGATCGTCGGCCTCCTTGCGGTAGTCGATGTCGGCCAGCTTGACGGCGACCGGCACCAAAAAGGCGTCGGCGCCGTACTGGTTCAGGCGCGCGATGATGCCCTGGCCGGCGCTGTTCGGATCGGCCGCCGCCGACGGGAACACGGCGATGCGCGCGCCCGCGCCGCCGGCCAGCTTGACGATGCGCTGCCAGACGTCGACGTTATCGCCGCGCAACGCGCCGCCGATGATGACCAGCGAGCCTTGCGGCGCGACGGCGCCGGCCGCCGGCTGCATCGGCGGCACCGGCTGCGCCGGGGCCGGCGCGCACATGGGAGCAAGGCTGAACAAAACGACTCCTCCCGCTATCGACAAGGTTGACTTGAGTGCGCGCATGGCGTGGTCCGATCCAGGCAAGTTCGATCAGGGGGCCGGACGGACCAGCAAGCGCCCGTCCCAGTCGAAATAATATACCTGTTTCCAAAGCGCGGTCGCATGCGCGGGCGCAGAGGTTTTCGGCGAAAAATGGCGATATTGTTTAAATCATTTGACAACAAAACGCGGCGAACGCGCCGCCGCCGGCCTGCGTTTTCGCGCCGCCGGCGGCCGCAAATATCCTGCGGCGGCCCAACCTTGTTTATAATCGTCGCACTTATCCGCAAGCCCAATCGCCGCACATAACCCCTCCCCCATCATGACAGCACAACTCTCCAAAAAAAGCGAAGCCTGGTCGGCCCGTTTCTCCGAACCGGTCTCCGATCTGGTCAAACGCTACACGGCCTCGGTCTTCTTCGACAAGCGCCTGGCCGGCGCCGACATCGAAGGCTCGCTGGCGCACGCCGAGATGCTGGCCGCGCAGGGCATCATCAGCGCCGCCGACCATGCGGAAATCGTGCGCGGCATGATGCAGATTTCGTCCGAGATCGCGGCCGGCCAGTTCGAGTGGCTGCTCGACCTGGAAGACGTCCACCTGAACATCGAAAAGCGCCTGACCGAATTGGTCGGCGACGCCGGCAAACGCCTGCACACCGGCCGTTCGCGCAACGACCAGGTGGCGACCGACATCCGCCTCTACGTGCGCGGCGCCATCGACGACGTCACCGTGCTGCTGCAGGCGCTGCGCGGCGCGCTGACCGACCTGGCCGAGGCCAACGCCGACACCATCATGCCCGGCTTCACCCACATGCAGGTGGCGCAGCCGATCACCTTCGGCCACCACATGCTGGCCTACGTCGAAATGTTCGGGCGGGACGTCGAGCGCATGGCCGACTGCCGCAAGCGCGTCAACCGCCTGCCGCTGGGCGCCGCCGCGCTGGCCGGCACCACCTTCCCGATCGACCGCCTGCGCGTGGCTAAAACTTTGGGCTTCGACGACGTTTGCCACAACTCGCTGGACGCCGTGTCGGACCGCGACTTCGCCATCGAATTCTGCGCCGCCGCCGCGCTGGTGATGACGCACATCTCGCGCATGTCCGAGGAACTGGTGATCTGGATGAGTCCACGGGTCGGCTTCATCGACATCGCCGACCGTTTCTGCACCGGCTCGTCGATCATGCCGCAAAAGAAAAACCCGGACGTGCCGGAACTGGCGCGCGGAAAAACCGGCCGCGTCTACGGCCACCTGATGGGACTTCTGACCCTGATGAAAGGCCAGCCGCTGGCCTACAACAAGGACAACCAGGAAGACAAGGAGCCGCTGTTCGACACCGTCGACACGCTGGTCGACACGCTGCGCATCTTCGCCGACATGGCCGGCGGGATCACCGTCAAGCCAGAAGCGATGCGCGCCGCCGCGCTGCAAGGCTACGCCACCGCGACCGACCTGGCCGACTATCTGGTCAAGAAAGGCCTGCCCTTCCGCGACGCCCACGAAGCCGTGGCCCGCGCCGTGCGCGCCTGCGACGACTTGAAGATCGACCTGGCCGAAATGTGGCTGGACCAGCTGCGCGCCTTCTCGACGCTCATTCAGGACGACGTGTTCGCCGTGCTGACGCTGGAAGGCTCGGTCGCCGCGCGCGACCACGTCGGCGGCACCGCGCCGCGGCAGGTGCGCGCCGCCATCGCCCGCGTGCGCGCGCAGCTGGCTTCCTGAACGGGGCGCGCGCATGAGCATAGGCGGCAGCACCATCGAGCAGGCCCTGGCCACGCTGTCGGACATGACGGCGGGCGCGGTCCCGATCGGAAAAGAGGAACACCTGGGCCGCATCGACAAGGCGCAGGCCTATATGCGCGCGCAGGGCATCGCGGCGATCTACCTGAACGCCGGCGCCAACCTGACCTACTTCACCGGCACCAAGTGGTACGCCAGCGAGCGCATGGTCGGCGCCATCCTGCCGGCCAGCGGCGCGCTTGAATACATCGCGCCCGGCTTCGAGGAGAGCACGCTGAAGGACTACATGCTGGTCGACGGCCACGTCAACTGCTGGCAGGAGCATGAGAGTCCGTATCGGCTGTTCATCGCCACGCTGGCGCGCATGGGCGTCAACCCCGATGCCGCCGCGCCGCCGCGCATCGGCATCTGCGAGAGCGCGGCCTTCTTCATCTACGAAGGCATTCGTCCGCTGGCCGACGGCTACGCGCTGGAAAATGCCAGCACCGTCACGGCCTGGTGCCGCGGCAGAAAGTCGGCGGCGGAAATCGCTCTGATGCAGCGCGCCAAGGACATGACGCTGGCGGTCCACGTGGCCACGGCCAGCATGCTGCATGAAGGGATCAGCACCGTCGAAGTCGAGGAATTCATCGCGCGCGCACACCGCAAGGTCGGCGCGCCGGGATCTTATTTCTGCATCGTGCTGTTCGGCGAGGCGACCGCGTATCCGCATGGCGTGAGCTATGTGCAGACTTTAAAGTCCGGCGACACGGTGCTGATCGACACCGGCTGCAAAGTCCACAACTACATTTCCGACATCACGCGCACCTACGTGTATGGCCCGATCAGCGAGCGTCAGCGCAGCGTGTGGAACAGCGAAAAGGCGGCGCAGCGGGCCGCGTTTGAAGCGGCGCAACTGGGCGTGCCGTGCGAGGACGTCGACCGCGCCGCGCGCCGTTCGCTGGAGGCCGACGGCTACGGCCCCGGTTACAAGCTACCCGGCCTGCCGCACCGCACCGGCCATGGCATCGGCCTCGATATCCACGAGTGGCCGTATCTGGTCGGCGGCGACAAGACGCCACTGGACGTCGGCATGTGCTTCTCGAACGAGCCGATGATCTGCATCCCCGGCGAATTCGGCGTGCGCCATGAAGACCATTTCTACATGACGGAGCACGGGCCGAAATGGTTCACCGAACCGGCGCACAGCATCGACGATCCGTTCGGACTGCGCGCGGCCAGTTGATCATCAGCAGATAACCTTCAAGCCGTAGCCATCAAGCCACGGCGTCAAACAGCGAACCCTGGGTCGAGTGATCGACCTTTTCGGGTTTCCGGCTTGCGGGTCTCTTTTCGCGCTTGAGGGCGGCGGCGCCTTCCAGCATCAACAGCGTTTCTTTCGCATGCAGGCCACCGGCGAAGCCGGTCAGGTCGCCGGACATGCCGATCACGCGATGGCATGGCGCGATGATGGAAATCGGATTTTTGCCGTTGGCGGCGCCCACCGCGCGTACCGCCGCCGGACGCCCGATCTGGTGCGCGATGTCGCTGTAGCTGCGGGTGTCGCCGTAAGGGATCGTCAGCAGCGCGGCCCAGACCTGCCGCTGGAATTCGGTGCCGGCGAAGTCCAGCGCCACATCGAACTGCGTGCGCGCGCCGGCGAAATATTCGCCCAGCTGGCGCGCCGTTTCAACCAGCACGGAACTGCCGGTGTTTTCGGTCATGGCGCCAAGACGGACGCGGTTGGGTTTGTCGTTCTCCCACAGGATCGCCGCCAGCTTGTCGCCCCGCGCGACCAGCGTCAATTCGCCGACGGGAGACTTCATCGTCATATACACGTATTCCATGGCCCTGCTCCTTAATGATTTGCCATCGTCCTGTTTGCGCTGTCACCCAAGCGCAGGCCGATGCCTGAATCATAGCCTTGATGGCGGCGACGCGTAACCCTCATTCTTGCTATTGAAAGATGCGCAGCGCAAGCTTGCCGTCATCAGGTCATAGATCGTTTGACGCCTCCGTACCGCGTGCCTATGATGAATGACGCTCAATCACATCGACTGGACAGCCATGGAAACGGAAGCAACCATACGACGCCAAGGGAACTCGGTGGGCATCGTTCTGCCGCAGCCGATTCTGCGCGAAATGGGATTCATGGGGGGACAGACGGTGTCGCTTCAGGCGACGCCGGAAGGCCTGCTGATTAAGCCTAAGCGCGTGCGCTATACGGCAGCTGAGCTGAACGCGTTGTGCGACCCGAAGGCGCCTATGCCGTCGGACCTGGATGAATGGGATCGCATGCCCCGCGTCGGCAAAGAACAAGAATGAAGCACAATCCACGTCAGGGCGATATTTTTGCGCTCGCGCTCGACCCCACACTCGGCACCGAAATCCAGGGGCATCGTCCGGTACTGATACTGTCGAACGCGGAGACGAACCGCCAGGGACGCGCGCTGGTTGCGCCTATTACACAAGGCGCGAACCTCGATCGTGTACGCGGCTGGGCTACCTCGCTGATGGGATCAGGAACGAAAACGCAAGGCGCGGCCATCATCAGTCAGGCGCGCTTCCTCGACTATGGCACCCGTCGCGCGAAATATGTGGAAACCGCATCCATCGAAGTGGTCGCGGACGCCATGGCGCGTTTGCAGGCGGCGCTGGACGCGGAACCAACGTAAGCAGGACATGGTTTGACCGACATCTGGTTCTGCAGGTGCGGTGGCGGCGTTGCGGTTCATGGCCGGGTTCCGATCAAGGTCAGGGTGATGATAAGGAATTGACGCTGCGTCACGCCGGACTCCGGCCCAGCGCCTGCCGCGCATGGAGGGCCATCGCGTCGGCCAGGAAGCGCGCCAGCGCGGGATGGAGGGCGTCGTACATGGCGCGAAATTCCGCGTGGTCGGTATAGAGCGCGCCGAGCGCCCCGTAGGCCTGCGCATCGGGGCGCCAGGAGCGGCTCACCCAGCGATAGTGGCGCGCCGTTTGCGCCTGCGCGTCGGCGCTGTCCGGCGTGGCGCCGGCCTCGATCAGCGCGATAAAGGCCGCGTGGATGGCGTCGATTTCCGCCTTGAAGTCGATCAGGCCGGCCGGCGACAGGGCCGCCATAGCGACGCGCGACTGCTCGATGGCGCCGGCGGCCGGATCGTCGTAGCGCGCCACCAGCTCGGCCTCCCACGCGGCCTGCTTTTCGGCGGAGACGCCGTCGAACATGCCTTTCCCGCTCAGGGGCCGGCCGGCGTCGAGCAATGCCAGGGTTCTATCGAGGCTGCGCGCCAGGTCGCGGCGGCGGTCGATTTCGATCTCGACGCGCTGGCGCAGGTCGACCAGCGTGGCCCGCGTGTCGAAGGCGGGATCGTCGAGCATGCGGGCGATATCGGCCAGCGTAATTCCCAGTTCGCGATAGAACAGGATCTGCTGGAGACGCAGCATTTCCGCCTGCCCGTAATAACGGTAGCCGTTGTCGCCCACTTCCGGCTTGAGCAGCCCGATTTGGTCGTAATAGTGCAGCGCGCGGACACTGGTGCCCGAGGCTTTTGCGATCTGCTTGACAGTCCGTTTCATTTCAATCTCCTCATCGTTTGAACCATTGTGCGGGATGACGCAACGTGAGGGTCAAGCAAAAAAACGATGGCGGCGCTAGCGGCGGCGCGTCTTTGCCGCGCGCAGCGCGTGCATGCCGGCGATCCAATCGTCGCCGCCGGCCGCCAGCGCGGCGTCTATCACCGCTTGCGGCAGGCTGTAGACCGAGGCCCAGGCGGCGCGGCCGTCGGCGGTATTGGTGGGGAAGTCCGAGCGTTCTATCGGCCAGCCGTATTTGCGCGTCAGCGCGCGGATCACGGTGTTGAGCGTGACCTTGCGGTGCGCGAATATGCTTTCGACGCCGGCCATGTCGTCGCCCGCCAGCAGCACCAGCAAGGTCTGCGCGCGCAGCGTCGTGCCCATGACGGGAAAGCGGCCCGGCTGCGGCGCCGCCGATTTTTCGGTGCCGGACTTCACGCGCGTTTCATCACCAGCGTCAGGATGTCGTAGCTGGCCACCAGCTCCTCGTGCTGGTTGGTGACCTGCACGTCCCACGCGACCACGCCCTGGCCGACGCCTTTTTCATCGATCCGGTTGCGGTCCACCTTGCGCTTGCAGGTCAGGCGCGCGCGGATGGTGTCGCCGATCGCCACCGGCGTGATGAAGCGCAGGTTATCGAGGCCGTAGTTGGCCAGCACCGGTCCCGGCGCCGGCGACACGAACAGGCCGGCGGCGGCCGACAGCACGAAGTAGCCGTGCGCGATGCGCTTGCCGAACTGCGAATCCCGGGCCGCGATGTCGTCGAAGTGCATGTAAAAATAATCGCCGGAGACGCCGCCGAAATTGACGATGTCCGCTTCGCTGACGGTGCGGCGGTGGGTCAGCAGCGAGTCGCCCATCTTCAGGTCCTCGAAGTATTTGCGGAAGGGGTGGACTTCGCTTTCCTGCACGGCGGCGCCACGCACGTATTCGCCGGTGACGGCGGCCAACATCGTCGGCGAGCCCTGGATCGCGGCGCGTTGCAGGAAGTGGCGCACGGCGCGGATGCCGCCCAGTTCCTCGCCGCCGCCGGCGCGTCCCGGACCGCCGTGCTTCAGCTGCGGCAGCGGCGAGCCGTGGCCGGTGGAGTCGACGGCGGCGACACGGTCAAGTATCAGCACGCGGCCGTGCGACGCGGCGGCCACCGGCACCGCGTACATGGCGATGAGCGGGTCTTTGGTCACCAGCGTGCTGACCAGGCTACCCTTGCCGCGCGCGGCCAGCGCCAGCGCTTCGTCCATGTCGGTATAGGTCATCATGGTGCTGACCGGGCCGAAGGCTTCGATGTCGTGGACGGCGTCGTTGTGCATGGCGTCGCGGCACAGCAGCAGCGTCGGCGCGAAGAAGGAGCCGTTGGCGACGCCGTCGCCGATCGGATTATAGCCATCGCGCTCGCCGAAGACGATCTCGTTGCCGTGCGCGAGCAGCGCCAGGCGCTCGGCCACGTCGCGCTGCTGCTCCTTCGACGCCAGGGCGCCCATGCGCACGCCGGCCACCGAAGGATCGCCGATGACGATGTTCGCCAGCCGCGCGCGCAGCCGTTCGGCCACCGCGTCGACGCGCGACTCCGGCACGATCACGCGCCGGATCGCCGTGCATTTCTGGCCGGCCTTGCCGGTCATTTCGCGCGCCACTTCCTTGACGAACAAGTCGAACTCGGGATCGTCCGGCGTCACGTCCGGCGCCAGGATGGCGCAGTTGAGCGAATCGGCTTCGGCGGTGAACGGCACCGAGTTGGCGATCAGGTTGCGGTTCACGCGCAGCTTGGCGGCGGTGTCGGCGGAGCCGGTGAAGGTGACGGCGTCCATGCCGGTCAGGCGGTCGAGCAGGTTGCCGGTGCTGCCGATGACCAGTTGCAGGCTGCCGTCGGGCAGCAGGCCCGATTCGAACATCATGCGCACCAGCGCCTCGGTCAGGTAGCTGGTCGCCGTGGCCGGCTTGCCGATGCAGGGCATCGCGGCCAGAAAGCTCGGCGCGAATTTTTCGAGCAGGCCCCAGATCGGGAAGTTGAAGGCGTTGATGTGGACCGCGATGCCGCCGCGCGGGACCAGAATGTGGGTGCCGGCGAAGCCGCCGTTTTTGCCGAGCGCGATGGCCGGGCCTTCGTGCAGCACGTTCGACGACGGCAGTTCGCGCCCGCCCATGCTGGCGTAGGCGAACAGCGTGCCGGTGCCGCCTTCGATGTCGACCCAGCTGTCGGCGCGGGTGGCGCCGGTCAGGTGCGAGATTTTATACAGCTCCTCCTTGCGGCCGGCCAGGTACAGCGCCAGCGCCTTCAGGCGCGCGGCGCGCTGCTGGAAGTCCATCGCCATCAGCGCCGGCACGCCGGTCTTGCGGGCATAGGTGACGGCTTCGTCGAAGTCGATGATTTCGCCGTGGGTGTGATAGATCACTTCATTGGTCAGGGCGCTGTGCAGCGGCACCGACGCTTCGGCGCCGAGCCAGCGGCCGGCGATCAGACTTTGCAGGGTTGTGGGCATGGGGTGTCTCCAGAAATTAGCGGGTTTTGTTTTGGCGGCTGGCGGCGGCCGGCGGCGCGGACATCGGGGTGACGGCGGCGCCGCTCCCGGGGTGACGGCGCCGCTCAATCGGCATGGGCGTTTTTGTGCAGGTGCGGCGGCAGCGTCGTTGCCCAGTCCATGCGCTTGCGGTCCGCTTCGACTTCGGTCAGCGCTTCGGTGGCGCGCATGGTCGACATCGAGCGCACCGCCAGTTCGTGGTACTGCGCGGTGCCCTGGCTTTTCCAGGCGATTTCGTCGTCGCGCAGTTCGCGCATCACGCGCGCCGGCGTGCCGACCACCAGGCTGCGCGGCGCGACGATCATGCCGGCCTTGACGAAGCTCATCGCGGCGACGATGCTGTTCTCGCCGATGACGGCATTGTCCATCACGACCGCGTTCATGCCGACCAGCGCGTTGCGGCCGATGCGGCAGCCGTGCAAAACGGCGCCATGTCCGATATGGCCGTCCTCCTCGACCACCGTGTCGGCGCCGGGGAAGCCGTGCATGACGCAGGTGTCCTGCAGGTTGGCGCCCTGCTCCAGCACCAGCCGGCCGAAGTCGCCGCGCAGCGACGCCAGCGGCCCGATGTAGCAGCGCGGTCCGACGATGACGTCGCCGATCAGCACCGCGCTCGGATGCACGTAGGCGCTCGGATGGACGACCGGCGTGATGCCGTTGATTTCATAGACTGTCACGGTGATTCCTCAATGTTTTGGACGCTGGTCGAGCACGCGCCTGGCCTTGCCGGTCAGCGTGCGTTCGATGCTGTTGGGCGCCTGGAGCAGCACCGTGGTGCTGACGCCGACGTGGGTCTTGATGCGGTGTTCGAGTTCGCGCGCCAGCGCGGCGCCGTCCGCCGCCGACATGGCGGCGGCGTCGGCGCGCGCTTCGACGACGACGGCCAGCGCGTCGAGATGGCCGTCGCGCGACAGCAGCAGCTGGTATTGCGGCGCCAGTTGCGGCATCGTCAACACCAGTTCTTCGATCTGGCTGGGGAAGACGTTGACGCCGCGGATGATGAGCATGTCGTCGGAGCGGCCGGTGATTTTTCCGATGCGGCGCATGGAGCGCGACGTCGGCGGCAGCAGCCGGGTAAGGTCGCGCGTGCGGTAGCGGACCACCGGCAGCGCCTCCTTGGTCAGCGACGTCAATACCAGCTCGCCCTGTTCGCCGTCGGGCAGCACGGCGCCGGTATCGGGGTCGATGATCTCGGGGTAGAAATGGTCTTCCCAGATCACCGGGCCGTCCTTGCTCTCGATGCATTCGCCGGCCACGCCCGGCCCCATCACTTCGGACAGGCCGTAGATGTCGACGGCGTCGATGCCGGCGCGCTGCTCGATGGCGGCGCGCATGGCGTCGGTCCACGGCTCGGCGCCGAAGATGCCGATCTTGAGCGAGCTGGCGGCGGCGTCGAGTCCCTGGCGCTGGAATTCCTCGACGATGTTGAGCATGTACGACGGCGTGACCATGATGATGGTCGGCTTGAAATCCTGGATCAGCTGCACCTGTTTTTCGGTCTGCCCGCCCGACATGGGAATGACGGTGCAGCCGAGCCGCTCGGCGCCGTAGTGGGCACCGAGGCCGCCGGTGAACAGGCCGTAGCCGTAGGCGATATGGACCATGTCGCCGCGCCGGCCGCCGGCGGCGCGGATCGAGCGCGCGACCACGTTGGCCCAGGTGTCGATGTCGTTCTGCGTGTAGCCGACGACGGTGGGCTTGCCGGTGGTGCCGCTGGACGCGTGCACCCGCACCACCTGCTCACGCGGCACGGCGAACATGCCGAAGGGGTAGTTCTCGCGCAGCTCTTGTTTGCCGGTGAACGGGAAGCGCGACAGGTCGGCCAGCGACTTCAGGTCGCCGGGATGGACGCCGGCGGCGTCGAAGGCGGCGCGGTAGTGCGGCACATGGTCGTAGGCGTGCTTCAGCGACCATTGCATGCGCCGCAGTTGCAGCGCTTGCAGTTCATCCCTGCTGGCGCGCTCGATCGGCTCGAGATCGGCGGCGGCGGCGGCGGCGGAACTACGTGGGACCATCTGCATCTCCTCGATTCACTTGCTCAATCGTGTGCCACGACCTCGCCGTGCACGCGCAGCGATTTGCCGCGAAAGAGCGCGACGATGCGCTCATCCTGGTCGCTGACCCTGACGTCGTAGACGCCGCTTTTTCCGCTCAGCGTCTGTTCGACGGCGACGGCCGTCAGCACGTCGTGCAGGCGGCCGGGCGCGAGGTAGTCGATGGCGCAGCCGGCACCGACCGTGTTCAGGTTGCGGCTGTTGCAGGCGAACGCGAAGGCGCTGTCGGCCAGCGCGAAAATGAAGCCGCCGTGGCAGCTCCGGTGGCCGTTCAGCATATCGTCGCGCACCGTCATCGTCATGCGCGCGTAGCCGGGCCGGATCTCGCACAGCGCCATGCCCAGCGCCTGCGAGGCGCGGTCGCGCGCATACATGGCGGCGCCGGCCGCTTCGGCCAATGCCTGCGCCTCATTCATGGAAGCGGCCACCGCTGGCGTGCTTGCGGCGCAATAGCGGCGACACGCGGTAGCGGTCCTCGCCATAAGTCGCCGCCAGGTTGTGCAGCACGGTGACGATGTGCGCGATGCCGACGGCGTCGGCCCACGCCAGCGGGCCGCGCGGATAGTTGACGCCCTTGAGCAGCGCGGTGTCGACCGCCTGCGCGCTGCACACGCCCTGGTGGACGATATCGGCCGCCTCGTTGGCCAGCATGGCGACGGTGCGCATCACGGCCAGTCCCGGCACGTCGTCGAGCCGCGAGACGGCGAAGCCGGCGGCCTGCAACAGGCCGACGACGGCGTTGAAGGCGGCCGGGTCGCACTGGTCGGCGCAGGCGACGGCGATGCGCGTGGCGCTGGCGTAATCGAGCGCCAGGTCGAACAGCACCGTGTCGGGGTGGTGGTTGGCGCGCGCGCGTTCGGTGGCGCTGCGGCCGTCGGTCAGGTAGACGGCGGCGCCGTTGCAGTGGAAAGCCGGCGCTTCGGCGCTGGCGTGGCCTTCGGCCGGCTTGCGCGAACTGACGGCGATGCCCGCTTGCCTGAGCCGCCGCGCCATCGCGTCGGTGGCCGCGTCCTGGACGCCGGCGTCCGCGCTGTAGCTGACGAATTCCGGCCTCGCTTGCGGCGCTTCCGAGCGCGGCGGCACCGTCGTCGCGCCGTCGCCGTACCGGTAGCAACCGCGGCCCGATTTGCGGCCCAGGAAGCCGGCGTCGACCAGCTCCTTTTGCAGCACCGACGGCGTGAAGCGCGGGTCGTTGTAGTAGGCCTGGAAGACCGATTGCGTGACCGAGTAGTTGACGTCGTGGCCGATCAGGTCCATCAGCTCGAAGGGGCCCATGCGGAAGCCGCCGGCCTCGCGCACGACGGCGTCGATGGTGGCCGGGTCGGCGGCCTGTTCGTTCAACAGGCGCCAGCCCTCGGCGTAGAACGGCCGCGCGGCGCGGTTGACGATGAAGCCCGGCGTCGACCTGGCGTGGACCGGATTCTTGCCCCACGCGGCGGCGGTGTCGTGGACGGTGGCGGCGACGCCAGCGTCGGTGGCCAGGCCGCTGACCACTTCGACGAGGGCCATCAGCGGCACCGGATTGAAGAAGTGCATGCCGACCACGCGCTGCGGCCGGCGCAGGCCGGCGGCGATCGCCGTGACGGAAATCGACGAGGTGTTGGTGGCGAGGATGCAGTCGTCGCCGACGATGGCTTCGAGGTCGGCGAACAGCGCGCGCTTGACGTCGAGGTTTTCGACGATGGCTTCGACCACCAGCGCGGCGCCGGCGACGTCGGCCAGCGTGGCCGCCGCGTGCAGGCGCGCGTGCGCGGCGTTGGCGTCGGCGCCGCTGATGCGGCCTTTTTCGACCAGCTTGCCGAACACCTTGGCGATGTCGGCGATGGCCTTGGCGACGGCGTCGGGCCGCGTGTCGTACAGCTTGACGGTGTGGCCGGCGACGGCGGCCACCTGGGCGATGCCGGCGCCCATGGCGCCGCTGCCGATGACGGCGACGATGCGGTCCTGATCGAGTGCGCTCATGGCGGGTCGTCCCTTATTTTCCGGTGAATTGCGGCGCGCGCTTGGCCAGGAAGGCGGCCACGCCTTCGCGGTAATCGTCGCTGCGTCCCAGTTCGCTCATCATGCCGCATTCGAGCGTGAGCTGCTGTTGCAGCGTGTTCGAGGTGCTGGCGTGCAGCACCTGTTTGGTGAAGGCCAGTCCCTTGGTCGGCGCCTGCGCGAAGTGCTGCGCCATGCGCTGGGTTTCGAGCGCGAGGTCGTTGTCGGCAATGCTCTTCCAGATCAGGCCCCACGATTCGGCCTGCTCGGCGCTGATTTTTTCGCCCAGCATGGCCATGCCCATGGCGCGCGCGTTCCCGATCAACCGGGGCAGGAAGTAGGTGCCGCCGGTGTCGGGGATCAGTCCCAGTTTGCAGAACACTTCGACGAAGCTGGCCGATTTGGCGGCCAGCACGATGTCGCAGGCCAGCGCCAGGTTGGCGCCGGCGCCGGCGGCCACGCCGTTGACGGCGCAGATGACGGGCATCGGCAGCGCGCGCAGCGCCAGCACCAGCGGCGCGTAGTTTTGTTCGACCGAGTCGCCCAGGTCGACCGCCTTGGCGCCCGGCTCCACGGCGCGGTCCGACAAATCCTGGCCGGCGCAGAAACCGCGCCCGGCGCCGGTCAGCACGAATACGCGGACGGTCTTGTCGGCGTTGGTGCGGCGCAGGGCGTCGCGCACTTCCTCGTGCATTTTCTGCGTGAAGCTGTTGAGTTTTTCCGGGCGGTTCAGCGTCAATGCGGCTATGCCGTCTTTGATCTCGAAAAGGATGGTTTCGTAGTTCATGGCGTCTCGCTGGTGGTGTGTGCGGTTGGCGGGCGGCGGCTGGAAGTCACGTGCCGCGATTCGGCGGCGGCTGTCATTCGGCCTGGTCGAAATCGATCACCACTTTATCAGTGGCCGGAAAAGCTTGGCAGCTCAGTACGAAGCCACGCGCGATTTCGTAGTCTTCGAGCGCGTAGTTGGCGTCCATGTCGACTTTACCGTCCAGCAGTTTGCAGCGGCAGGTCGAGCATACGCCGCCCTTGCAGGAATAGCGCATGTCGATGCCGGCGCGCAGGCCGGCGTCGAGGATGGATTCCTTTTCCTTTTCCATCGTGAACGTGGTGTGGCTGCCGTCCATGATGACGGTGACTTCGGTCTGCTGGCGCGCCGCGTCGGCCGCCAGCGCGCGCGGCCGGTGCTGCGTCTTCGGGATGCTGGCGGCGAACAGCTCGACCTTGATGTGCGACTTCGGCATGCCGGCTTCCTGCAACGCGGCGGACACGCCGGCCATCATGTCTTCCGGGCCGCAGATGAAGGCGGCGTCGATGTCGGCGATGTCGATCCAGTGGCGCAGCAGCTGTTCGCATTTTTCCTTCGTGATGCGGCCGTTGAACAAGTCGATGTCCTGCTGCTCGCGGCTCATCACGTAGGCCAGCGTCAGGCGCTGCATATAGATGTCCTTCAGGTCCGTCAGTTCGTCCTTGAAGATCACCGACGACGACGCGCGGTTCCCGTAGAACAGCGTGTAGCGGCTGTGCGGCTCGGCCATCAAGGTGGTCTTGATGATGGACAGGATGGGCGTGATGCCGCTGCCGCAGGCGAAGGCGAGGTAGTGCTTGCGGTGGGCGGCGTCGAGGGCGACGTTGAAGTGGCCCATGGGCGGCATCACGTCGATGACGGCGCCCGCTTGCAGCGTGTCGTTGGCCCAGGTGGAAAACGCGCCGCCCGGCGTGCGCTTGATGGCCACGCGCAGCGCGCCGTCCTGCACGGCGGAGCAGATCGAGTAGGAGCGGCGCACGTCCTCGCCGGCGATGCGGGCGCGCAGCGTCAGGTGCTGGCCTTGCAGGTAGTGGAAGCGCTCCTGCAGTTCCGGCGGTACGGCGAAGGTGACGGCGATGGTGTCGCGCGTTTCCTTGCGCACCTGCGAGACGGACAGCGGATAGAATTTGCTCATGGTCGTATTGGGCCTGGCTTAGTGACACTTGAAGTAGTCGAACGGTTCGCGGCAGGCCAGGCATTTGTAGAGCGCCTTGCAGGGCGTGGAGCCGAACTGGCTGCTCATTTCGGTGTGCTCCGAACCGCAGCGGGGGCAGGCCACGGTCAGCTTGGGCAGCCGCGCCAGCGCGCTGCGCCTGATGCCGATATCGGCGCCCGCGCGCAGGCGGCTGATGTCGACCACCTGTTGCGCCGGCGGCGCGATGCCGTAGTCCCGCAGTTTGAGTTTGCCGGCGGCGCTCATGGCGTCGGTGGTCCACGCCGGCGACAGCTGGGTCACCAGCCGCACCTGGCCGACGCCGTGGCCGCGCAGCGCGTCGGTGATGGCGTCGGCGATCACCTGCATCGCGGGACAGCCGGAATAGGTCGGCGTGATGGTGACGACGCATTCAGCGCCGTTGAAGTCGACCGCGCGCACGATGCCCAGGTCGACCACCGAAATGACGGGGATCTCGGGATCGGCCACCTCGCCCAGCCAGGCCCACACCTGGTCGGCGCTGGCGGTGGCGGTGGCGGTGGCGGCGGCGCTGGAGTCCATCACCATTGCGCGCCGGGATAGGCGCGTTGCAGGAACTGCATTTCGGCCAGGATGAAGCCGAGGCGCTCGGTGTGGCGGCCTTGCTTGCCGCCTTTTTGCATCCAGGCGTCGGCCGGCGGCATCGTCAGCGTCGCCTCGGCGAACACCTCGGCCACGTGCTCCAGCCACGGCTGGCGCAGCGTGGCGGCGGCGGGCGCGATGCCGGCGGCGGCCATCGCGTGGTCGACGGCGTCGTAGTTGAATGCCTCGCCGGTGTACATCCACAGGTCGTCGACCGCCGCCTGGGTTTTGGCGTGGCTGTCGGCGGTGCCGTCGCCGAGGCGCACGATCAAGTCGCCGCTGCGGCGCACGTGATAGCTCACTTCCTTGAGCGACTTGTCGGCGATGGCGGCGATGCGCGCGTCCGTCGATGCGCACAGTTCGCGCAGCAGGAAGTAGTGCCAGCTGTCGAAGAAGAACTGACGCATCATGGTGTCGGCGTAGTTGCCGTTGGGCTGTTCGAGCAGCAGGCAGTTCTTGAATTCGTGGGCGTCGCGGTGGTAGGCCAGGCGGTCTTCGTCGCGGCCCTCGCCTTCCAGTTCGGCCGCGTATTCGTACCACATGCGGGTCTGGCCCAGCAGGTCGAGCGCGACGTTGGTCAGCGCCATGTCTTCTTCCAGCGCCGGGCCCTTGCCGCACAACTGGGACAGCTGCTGGCTCAGGATCAGCGCGTTGTCGCCCAGGCGCAGGAGGTAGTTCACTTTCTCGTCCACGGTCGCTCCGGCTTACAGGTTCTTGACTTCTTCCGGCATCGGGAAGAAGGTCGGGTGGCGATAGACTTTGCTGTTCGACGGCTCGAACAGCGCGCCCTTGTCGGACGGGCTGCTGGCGACGATGTCGGCGGCGCGCACCACCCAGATGCTGACGCCTTCATTGCGCCGCGTGTAGACGTCGCGCGCGTTGTTGACGGCCATCGCGGCGTCGGGCGCGTGCAGGCTGCCCACGTGCTTGTGCGCCAGGCCGTGCTGGCTGCGGATGAAGACTTCCCACAGTGGCCATTCTTTGCTCATGGTGTGCTCCTTGGTTCGTGTTGGGCGCGGAAAACCGGGGTCAAGACCGGGGGGCGCCGGCCGCTCGGAGTCGCGGGCGGCGCCGGCTCGGGTTCAGGCGGCGGCTTTGACGGCGTGCTTGTCGGCGTGGGCCACCAGCGCGTCGCGGAACCACTGGCCGTCTTCGTAGGCCTGGACGCGGGTGCGCAGGCGCTCGCGGTTGCATGGGCCGTTACCCTTCAATACATTGTGGAATTCGGACCAGTCGATGGCGCCGAATTCGTAGTGCCCGGTGGCGGCGTTGAAGGTCAAATCGGGGTCGGGCACGGTCAGGCCCAGGTAGTCGATCTGTGGCACCGTCTGGTCGACCATGCGCTGGCGCAGCTCGTCGTTCGAGAACAGTTTGATGCGCCACTGGGCCGACTGCGCGCTGTTGACCGATTCGGCGTCCGACGGGCCGAACATCATCAGCGACGGCCACCACCAGCGGTTCAGCGCGTCCTGCGCCATGGCTTTTTGCACCGGCGTGCCCTTGGCCAGCGACATCATGATGTCGTAGCCCTGGCGCGCGTGGAACGATTCTTCCTTGCAGACGCGCACCATGGCGCGCGCATACGGCCCGTAGGAGCAGCGGCACAGCGGAATCTGGTTGATGATGGCCGAGCCGTCGACCAACCAGCCGATGGCGCCCATGTCGGCCCACGACAGCGTCGGGTAGTTGAAGATGCTCGAATACTTGGCCTTGCCGGAATGGAGGGCGGCCAGCAGCTCGTCGCGCGACACGCCCAGCGTTTCGGCGGCGCTGTACAGGTACAGGCCGTGGCCGGCCTCGTCCTGTATCTTGGCCAGCAAGATCGATTTGCGCTTGAGCGTGGGCGCGCGCGTGACCCAGTTGCCTTCGGGGAGCTGGCCGACGATTTCCGAGTGGGCGTGCTGGGAAATCTGGCGGATCAGCGTCTTGCGGTAGGCGTCCGGCATCCAATCCTTGGCCTCGATCTTGACGCCGGCGTCGATACGGGCCTGGAAAGCCTGTTCCTGCTCGCCCATGTCGGCCGCCGTGCGGACGTTTTTCAAGCCCGTTTCCACCATTTGTGCGTACATCGTCGTCTCCTCGTGCGTCTTTGCGCCACGCTGTCTGCATAATACGATACAAAATACCTGTTAGCTACGTTTATTTTGAGTCATATCGATTAAGCGTATCCCTATTCCCACGGGCGCAAAATAAATGCTGCGCCGATCGCGCGGCAAAGTAAACTCCTGCTTTACCGTCCACACTCGCCTGCGCCCATGAACCCACTCCCCAGCTCGGCCTGGATCAGCGACTTTCTCGCCGGCGATCCGCCGCGCTCGAAATCGCTGGTGATGACGATCTTCGGCGACGCCCTGGTGCCGCACGGCGGCGTGGTCTGGCTGGGCAGCCTGATCGAGCTGCTCGAACCGTTCGGCGTCAACGACAGGCTGCTGCGCACCTCCGTGTTCCGGCTGGCGCAGGAGGGCTGGCTGGGCGCGCAGCGCGACGGCCGGCGCAGCTCCTACTCGATGCCGGCGCCGGCGCGGCCGCGCTTCGAGCGCGCCTCGCGCCGCATCTACGCGCCGCTGACGGTGAACTGGGACGGCAGCTGGACGCTGGTCATCAGCGCCGGCGGCGCCATCGACGCGGCCGAACGGGGCACGCTGCGCAAGGAGTTGCTGTGGCAGGGCTACAGCATCATCGCGCCGGGGCTGGCCGGCCATCCGGCGCCGGACGCCGAAGCCTTGCAGGACTTGCTGCGCCGCGCCGGCGTGGCCGGCAAACTGTATGTGTGCCGCGCGCAGTCGCTGGCCGCCGTGAGCGCACGGCCGCTGAGCGAACTGGTGGCCGACGGCTGGGACTTGTCGGACGTCAGCGCCGGCTACCGCCAGTTCATCGCCCGCTTCGAGCCTTTGCGGGCGGCGCTGCAAGAGGAGCCGGCCTGCGCGCCGCAGCAAGCCTTCGTGATCCGCACGCTGCTGATCCACGCCTACCGCCGGGTCCAGCTGCACGACCCGCAACTGCCGGTCGAGTTGCTGCCGGAGCCGTGGCCGGGCGCCCAGGCCTACGAGCTGGCGCGCGCCATCTACCGTCTGACGTATGCGGCGGCCGAGGAGCACATCCTGGCCACGCTGCGCCGCGAGGACGCCGCCGCGCCGCCGGCGCAGGACGATTTCTACGACCGCTTCGGCGGCTTGCGCTGATTATTTCCCGGCCGAGACGAGAGGAAACGCGGCGGGATCGCGGATCGAGGCGACCGACAGATCGATATCGAGCGATGGCCAATACAGGTGATCGGCCGAGGGATGGATAACATCGCGCAGTTGGGCCGCAGCGACGCCGGCGAACCACGGAAAATCGACATAGCTCAGGTACAGTTTCTCGCCACGGAGCGACAGCGTAAATCCGTCCGCGCCGATGCCGCTGATCTCAATGTCCAAAATGGCTATTCCAGGCATGTTCAAACTCCCACTGATGAGCGACGATAGACTGTCCGACGTGGCGCAGCTGCCGCGCCGACAGGCCTTGTGAAGACGCCAGCGCCACCGCCGGAGCGATCCAGAATTTGGCCTCGCCGTCGGGATGGGACACGTGTACGTGGGGCCGGGTTTCCTCGCGCGAGAAAAAATAAAATCTGAAACCGCTTTCTTTCAATAGCGTGGGCGCCATGTCGATTTTACTCCGATAGGCCACGGCGGCAATCGGAACAAGGTAGCAAAGCGGCGTCCGCCGGACTTGATGTCGCACAGGCCGGCCACAAAACCGCCGCCAAAAGCTAGTATCATGGCGACATCGCGTCACGAGCGCGGAAAACTATTTATATTGTATTCACCAGAAAGCTGCGCCCCACCATGCCTATCAAAATCAGCCATCAATTCGACGCTGGCGCCATCGACGTGCTGCGTGCGGACGACCCGTCCGCCATCGACCTGCATATCCGCAAAGACTCGCACGCCGACATCACCCAATGGTTTTATTTCCGCGTCCAGGGCGCGCAGGCCACGCCGCTGACCATGCGCCTGCTCAACGCCGGCGCCTCGGCCTATCCGGACGGCTGGACCGACTATGAAGCCGTCGCCAGCTACGACCGCGAAACCTGGTTCCGCGTGCCGACCAGCTACGACGGCACCGTCATGACCATCGAGCACATCCCCGAGCACGACAGCGTCTACTACGCCTATTTCGAGCCCTACTCGTGGGAACGCCACCTGGCGCTGATCGACAGCGCCCAGCTGTCGCCGCTGGTCAAGCTGGTCGACCTCGGCAGCACCATCGACGGCCGCGACTTGAACCTGCTCGTCATCGGCAACCCGACCGCCGAGAAAAAAGTCTGGGTCATCGCACGCCAGCATCCGGGCGAGACCATGGCCGAGTGGTTCGTCGAAGGCATGGTCGAAGCGCTGCTGGACCCGGCCAATCCCTTCGGCCGCCAGTGCCTGAACGAGGCCGAGTTCTACGTCGTGCCGAATATGAACCCGGACGGCTCGGTGCGCGGCAACCTGCGCACCAACGCCGCCGGCGCCAACCTGAACCGCCAGTGGCTGAACCCGTCCATGGCGCGCAGCCCGGAAGTGTTCCTCGTCAAGCAAAAGATGGCCGAAGTGGGCTGCGACCTGTTCCTCGACATCCACGGCGACGAAGGCCTGCCCTATGTGTTCGTGGCCGGCAGCGAATCGCTGCCGACGTTCAGCGCGTCGCAGGCCGAGGCGCAGCAATACTTCATCGACAACTTCCTCATCGCCAGCCCGGACTTCCAGGACGACTACGGCTACGGCGTGACGCCGTACACGGAAGAGACCTTGACGATGGGTTCGCCGAACGTGACGCACACCTTCGGCTGCCTGTCGCTGACGCTGGAAATGCCGTTCAAGGACAACGCCAACGACCCCGACCCGGAAGCGGGCTGGAGCGGTGCCCGCAGCGCCGAGCTGGGCAAGGCCGTGCTGCAACCGGTGTTGCAGTCGCTGCTGGCGATGGATTAAAACGGAATGGAGCCGGGCCACTGCCCGGTTCTGTGCGGCAGATCAAAACCCGCTGGTATTTTCACCCTACACTGGCCGCTTGAGTTTCAGGAGGCCAGCAATGCAACTTTCCCCTGCCATGCCCAACATCGGTACGCTGCGTAAATAAGCGCACGCCGTCCGATCATGCCGATACTCAGCTTTCAATGCAAGGACACACAAGCCCTGTTTTTCGGGCAGAGCGTGGCCAAATGGCGCACAATGGAACGTGTGGCATTGCGCAAGCTGGCGCAGCTTGAATGGTCGATGACGCTGGATGATTTGCGCATCCCGCCTGGCAACCATCTTGAAGCACTAACGGGCAAACGCCGTGGTACAGCATACGCATCAACGGAAAATGGCGCTTGTGCTTCAGCTGGACGAAAGATGGCGCGAGCAATATTGAAATCGTCGACTACCATTAAGGAGAGCAGCCATGCCTGCCTTGCTTGCCGTTTCTCCCGGCGAAATGCTGGAAGAAGAATTCCTTAAACCCCTGGGCTTGAGTCCCGACCGTCTCGCCGACGAGATCGGTGTGCCCGGTCGTCGCATCGCCGATATCGTGGCGGGAAAATTGCCCATCACCGCCGATACCGATCTGCGCCTGTGCCGCTATTTCGGTCTGAATGTGGGCTGGTGGTTGCGCGGCCAGGCCAGCTACGACACGACGATCGCGCGCGAAATGTCGCCGGCGGCGGCGCCCGAAACGATGCCCTTTGGACTAATCCATCCAAGGTCCGCATAGGCTAGGCTGCGAGCAGTGGCGCCTGTGAAAACGGCCGCATCGGCGGCCGCTTCCATTCCAGTGCAAAACAGCGCGCAACGGGCGCACGACACCATCAACTGCGCATCAACTGCGCATCAACCGCGCATCAACCGCCGGCGATGACCATCTTTTCGATCAGGATGGAGCCGGTCTGCTTGGTGCCGCGCATGAGCACGTCCGAACCGATGGCGACGATCTGCGCCAGCATGTCCTTCATATTGCCGGCGATGGTGATTTCCTCGACCGGATACTGGATGATGCCGTTCTCGACCCAGTAGCCCGACGCGCCGCGCGAATAGTCGCCCGTCACGTAATTCGTGCCTTGCCCCATCAGCTCCGTCACCAGCAGGCCGGTGCCCATTTTTTTCAGCATCGCCACGAAGTCGTCGCTCTTCTTGGTCTTGCTCGACGTCATGGTCAGATTGTGCGAGCCGCCCGCGTTGCCGGTGGTCTGCATGCCCAGCTTGCGCGCCGAATAGGTCGACAGGAAATAACCCTGCACCACGCCATCCTTGACGACGTCGCGCTTGACGGTGCGCACGCCCTCCTCGTCGAACGGCGCCGAGCCGACCGCGCCGACCACGTGCGGGTCTTCCTTGATCTGTATGTGCGTGGGGAACACGGCCGTGCCCAGCGAGTCGAGCAGGAAGGTCGACTTGCGGTACAGCGCGCCGCCCGACGTCGCCTGCACGAAGGCGCCCAGCAGTCCGGCCGCCAGCGGCGCCTCGAACAGCACCGGGCAGGTGCGGGTGTCGATGGTGCGCGCGTTCAGCCGCGCCAGCGCGCGCTCGGCGGCGTAGCGTCCGACCGCTTCCGGCGTCGACATTTTCTTCGGGTCGCGCACCGAGGAATACCAGTCGTCGCGCTGCATCTTGGCGCCCTTGCCGACGATGGGCGCGACCGAAATGGTGTGGCGCGAATACGGATAGCCGCCGACGAAGCCGCGCGAGTTGGCCGACACGAAGTGCGACTGCTGCACGTGCACGCCGGCGCCGTCGCTGTTGGTCACGCGCGGGTCGACGTCGAAGGCGGCGGCCTCGCCGCGCTGCGCCAGCACCACGGCCTCCTCGGTGCTGATGGTCCACGGATAAAACAATTTCAAGTCGCGCGGCGCCATTTCCAGCATGTCGGCGTCGGCCAGGCCGGCGCAGTCGTCGTCGGCCGTGAAGCGGGCGATGTTGTAGGCCGCCTCGACGGTCGCGCGCAGCGAGGACGGGGAAAAGTCCGAGGTGCTGGCGTTGCCGCGGCGCTGGCCGATGAACACCGTCACGCCCATGCCCTTGTCTTTGTTTTGCTCGATGGTTTCGATTTTGCTTTTACGGACCGACACCGACAGGCCGCTGCCTTCGCTGATTTCGACGGCCGCGTCGCTGCCGCCCATCTCCTTGGCAAAGGTGAGCACGTCGCGTGCGAGTTGTCGCAATTGGTCCTGGCTGTGGGTAAAAACGGAGTCGCTCATGGGCTGTTTTCTTCGGATGGCCGCTAAAACAGTTATCATAGCAGTCGTTTACAGTTTACAGGGGTTGGCTACACGCCCCGGCAGAGAGTTAATATTATGGTCAATCCAAACCGCGGCGCCGTCGGCTTCAGCTCCACCGAGTTCGAACAAGAGTACGAGCGCCCTTCGAAATCCGAGATGAAACGCCAGGTCAACGCCCTGCAAGACCTGGGCGCGGCCCTGATCGCCGAGCCGCGCGACCGCGTCAAGCGCGTGCCGATGCCGGAGGACGTGCGCGACGCCATCCTCGAATGCCAGCTCATCACCAACCACGAAGGCCGCCGCCGCGCGCTGCAATACGTGGGCAAGAAGATGCGCACGCTCGACGAGGCCGAAGTGGCCGCCATCCAGCGCGCCATCGACAGCTGGAAGGGTCTGTCCAAGGCCGACACCAACGCCATGCACGCGCTGGAACGGCGCCGCGACAAGTTGCTGGCCGACGACAAGGTCTTGACCACGCTGCTGGCCGAGAACCCGGAACTGGACGCCCAGCACCTGCGCACCCTGATCCGCAACGCCCGCAAGGAGCAGGCCGAGAAGAAGCCGCCGAAAGCCTACCGCGAAATCTTCCAGATCCTCAAGCAGATCGACGCCAAGAAGAACAAGCCGGCCGCCGATGACGCCGACCTCGACGATGGCGACCACGACGGCGGCGCCGGCCACGGCCACGAAGGCGATGACGAGTAACAGCGCCCGCCCCGCCGACGCGGAACTGGTCATCGGCCTGGTGTCGGTGTCCGACCGCGCCAGCGCCGGCACCTACCAGGACCTGGGCATCCCGGCCCTGCACGACTGGTTGCGCGCCGCGCTGACGACGCCGTTCCGCGTCGAAACCCGCCTCATCCCCGACGACCGCGCGCAGATCGAAGCGACGCTGATCGAGCTGGTCGACACGGCCCGCTGCGCGCTGGTGCTGACCACCGGCGGCACCGGCCCGGCCCGGCGCGACGTCACGCCCGAAGCCACGCTGGCCGTCGGCACGCGGGAAATGCCCGGCTTCGGCGAACAGATGCGACAGATCAGCCTGCACTTCGTGCCGACCGCCATCCTGTCGCGCCAGCTGGCCGTGATCCGCGAGACGCCCGACCACGCGGCCCTGATCCTGAACCTGCCCGGCCAGCCCAAAGCCATCAAGGAAACGCTGGAAGGCTTGAAGGACGCAGCCGGCGCCTCGCTGGTGGGCGGCATCTTCGCCGCCGTGCCCTATTGCGTCGACCTGATCGGCGGCCCCTACATCGAAACCGATGCCGCCGTCTGCAAGGCCTTCCGGCCCAAGTCGGCGCTGCGGCCGACGCCGGCCGCCTGATTCCATGCGCCGGCGCGCCTGCGTGCTGGCACTGGCCGCGCTCGCCACGGGCGGCGGCCGCATGGGCTGGTCCCGCGCCGCCGCGCCATCGGCCGCCGCCGCGCCGGCCCGCTCAGCGTCATCCTTATCGTCGTCCCCATCGTCATCCTCATCGTCTTCATCCGATGCCGCCTCCCCCCATCTTCCCGCTAAAAGGACACCCATGAGCACCCTGCTGCACACCATCGAAAAAGAAAGCGGCGCCAAGCCGAGCGTCGCCATCATCTGGATGCACGGCCTGGGCGCCGACGCCAACGACTTCCTGCCCATGGTCGACGAGCTCGACCTGGACGGCTTGCCGCCGATCCGCTTCATCTTCCCCAACGCCGACGCCATGCCCGTCACCATCAACGGCGGCCACGTGATGCGGGCCTGGTACGACATCGTCGCCACCGACCTGGGCCGCCAGGAAGACGCCGCCGGCCTGCGCGCCTCGCAGCTGAAAGTCGAAGCGCTGATCGCGCGCGAACAGGCGCGCGGCATCGCGGCCGACCGCATCATCCTGGCCGGCTTCTCGCAGGGCTGCGCCATGACCTTGCAGACCGGCCTGCGCCACCCCGAAAAGCTGGGCGGCATGATGTGCCTGTCCGGCTACGTGCCGATCGCCGACCTGGCCATCAAGGAACACACGGCCGCCAGCCTGGCCACGCCCATCTTCATGGTGCACGGCCGCATGGACCCGGTGATCCCGCTGGCACGCGCCGAACAGTCGCGCGACCTGCTCAAGCAGCTCGGCTACCATGTCGAATGGCATGACTATCCCATGCAGCATTCGCTGTGCCAGGACGAAGTGGTCCACATCGGCGCCTGGCTCAAGCGCGTGCTGGCCTAAAACCGCGCCGGCAGCTGCGGCGTTGGCCGCTATTTCCGCGCCGCGACTCTCCGCGGCACCAGCACCAGCAGCAGCCCCGCTTCAATTCCCGCCACAAAAAAAAGACCCCACCAGCCCCGAACGCGATTTTCAACGCGCTCGGGGCCGATGGGGTCTTTTAAGTTGCTACTGACTACGCGTTCAACTTAGAACTTGTAGGTCGCGCTGACATAGCCGGTCTGGCCGTGTGCATCGTAGTAGCTAGGATCGTAGCCCGACTGGAAGTACTGGCCGGCCGTGATCGCCACAGGCGGCGCACGGTTGAACAGGTTCTTCACGCCGACGCGCAGCGTCAGGTTCTTCACGCCCGAGTAGGAGCCTTGCAGATCCCAGGTCGTGAACGCGCCCACGTGCTGGGCATCGGTACCGGTGGCCGAATCGAAACGGGCGCTGTCATAGTAGCCCGACTGGTAGTTCTGGATCACGTCGACACCGAACTCCTTGTATTTCCAGTCCAGCGTCAGCTGGTGCTTCCAGCGGAAGATGACACCGCCGGCGGCGACCGCGTTGAGCTTGTTGCCTTCGCCGTCGATGGTCGAGGCCACGCTGTGCTGCACGGTGCCGTCGATCAGGGTTTCGTCATACTTGTTGACGTAGGTGCCGTTCAGGCGCGCGCTGAAATTGCCCAGCGTGGCGCTCTTCAGGATGGCCCAACGCACGTCCAGATCGATGCCCTCGGTTTTCAGCGAGTTGGCATTGATGTTGGTGGCGTCGATGTTGGTGATGTTGCCGGCCGAGTCGCGGCTGACGAACTTGGCGTAGGCGGCATCGCCGGCGGCAGCCTTGTCGACCAGCAGCTCAGGGTCGTAGCTGGTGATCAGGTTGTTGACGTTGATCTTCCAGTAATCGACGGCGATCGACAGGCCCTTGACCGGGTCGACCACGAAGCCGATCGACGACTGCTCGGACTTCTCAGGCTTCAGGTTGGCGGCGCCACCAGTGGTCTGGGTGAACTGGCCCACGGTGCCGGTGACCGGATCCTTGAAGGTGGCAGAGGTGCCGGACGACTGTGGCGTGAACAGCTCAGGCAACGCCGCTTCGCGGAAGCCCTTGCCATACGATGCGCGCAGCAGCAGTTGCTGCAGCGGCTGGTAACGCAGGCTGATCTTCGGATTGGTCGCCGTGGCCGATGGGTAACGGTCGGTACGGACCGCCAGATCGGCTTCCAGCGTCTTCAGGATAGGCACGTTGACTTCGCCGAACAGGGCCGACGAGTTGCGCGATGCCGACAGCGGCAGCGCCTGGCCGCCGTAGCCGGAAATGTCGCCCGACTGATAGGCGACCGACGGGTCGAACTTCAGGTTCTCGTCGGTCAGCGAGCCGCCGAACGCGAACTTGGCCATACCGGCTGGCAACTGGTACAGATCGCCGGAAATACGGGCGTTCAGTGCGTCGTTGGTCAGGGTCGAGTTGATCATCTCGCCGTTGTAGTTGGTCGCGCGGATTTGCGCGGCCAGCGCCGGCGACTGCGTCGCGGCGAACGGGTTGAAGGCTGGGTTGTTGCTCAGCAGCGAAACCAGTGCGACCTGGTTCTGGTAGCCGCCCTGGGTGCTTTCGGTCACATCGCTGACGTTGTGGGTGTAGGCGACGTCGTAGTCGTAGCCCTTGACCGTGCCGCGGGCACCGATCACCAGGTGGGTGTTGTTGCCGATATCTTCGTGGGCGCGGCCGCCGGCGTCGAAGGCGCGGTAGCTGACGCTGACCGGTTGGCCTGCCGCTGCCGGGTTGTGGGCGGCGATGTAGGCGGCCGGGTAGTAAGGGCTGCTAGGCGACAGGATGATCGACGGGTACACATTCGACTTGGCGAAGGCGGTGTCGGTTTCCAGGAAGCTGTTGCTGTAAGGCGAAGCTTGCTCGTTGGTGGTGGTCTTCTGGTGCGAATGGAAGCCTTCCATGAACACTTCATTGTTCTCGTCGAGCTTGAAGCGCAGGCTGCCGGCCAGGTTCTGGCGCGAAATTTCCGGCGTCAGCGGCACCAGATCGGACGAGTTGTAGCGGCAGGAACCGGTGTTGGCGTCGTAGGCGCTGCCATTGACGTTGCAATTGGCGCCGTTGTTGGCCGACAGCGGATTGCCGATCGACGAACCGAGGTTGCCCAGCGAGTGCGGCACATAGCCGGTGCTGTTGGTGGCGGTGGTCGGCACGAAAGTGGTCAGGTTGCCGCTAGGGGTGGCGCTGTGGTCGTAACGACCGCCGTTGTCCCAGCCGTTACGCGCGTAACCGCGCTGGCTACCGTAGATCGCCTTGTCTTTGCTGACGTCGGCCGACAGGGTGATGTTGTAGCGGTCGGTGTCGAAGTCGCCGAAGCCGACCAGGATGCTGGCCTTGTTGTTGGCGCCGCCACCATCCTTGGTGCCGCTGGAGTAGCCGTTCACTTCCACGCCATTGAAGTTGTTGCGCAGGATGAAGTTGATGACGCCGCCGATGGCGTCGGAACCGTAGACGCCGGAGGCGCCGTCTTTCAGGATTTCCACGTGGTCGACTGCCGCCAGCGGGATCGAGTTGACGTCGACGGCGGTGCCGTCGGTGGCGTAGTTGGCCAGGCGGCGGCCGTTGACCAGCACCAGCGTTTTGCTGGCGCCGATGCCGCGCAGCGAGGCGGTCGCTTCGCCGTAGGTCGACGAACCGGCGCCCTGGGCCGCGTTGACGGCGCCGACGCTGGTGTTGGCGGTGATCGAATTGAGCAGTTGATCGGTCGAGGTGACGCCCAGTTTCTGGATGTCTTCGTGGGTGACGGTCTGTACCGGCAACGCGCCTTCGGCTTGCGCGCGCTTGATCGAGGTACCGGTCACTTCGACGCGCTGCATCGAAGGAGCGGCGGTGTCGGCCGTTTGTGCCTGGGCCACCGAGATGGCGCCCAGTCCCAGCACGACGCTGCTGGAGAACATCAGGCGCAGCGAGCGCGACAGAATTTTTTCTTTGGTCATGATTAAAGTCCCGATTAATTGAAGGTAAGCCGGACGCCGCGTGGCGGTCGTTCCGGATGGTGTTGGCTATGCTGGAGTAAAACTATTACGTGTTTCAGCAAAGCTAACCTCACGGCCTACACTTGCAACTGAACCAGTACTCGTCTTGCTTTGTCGTGCGTTTGCCAATCTAATAATCAACCGCTCGGTAGGCGGCTAGTCCCACGGCCCGCATCACCTCGTGGATATGCGGACTCGACCGTCATAAAAACACAACGCTGGAAACCGTGTCAACGACGTGGAAACAAAACAACAAGGGGAAATAAAGAATGTAAAAATTGTGTGTTTTAAGTGTTTTTTAAGGATGGACAAGTAAAACCGCCGCAATGGCGCCAGCGACGGTATTTTGTTGGGAAATCGGGCCGCGCAAACGGTTTAAATTTGGATTGTTTTTGCCAATTGGCAAAAACTTATTTTCAACTTTGCATGTAATTGTGTCGCCAAAATACAAATTGTTACATTTGCGTGACAGGCCTCAAATCAATTTATCTGGCGTTATAGGCAAGGCGCGCAAACGTTTGCCTGTCGCGTGATAGACGGCGTTGGCGACGGCGGCGGCCACGCCAACGATGCCGATCTCGCCGATGCCGCGCGCGCCCAGCGGATTGACATGGGGGTCGGGCCGGTACAGCACGGAAATGTCGAGCGTGCCGATGTCGGCGTTGACGGGCACGTGGTAGTCGGCCAGGTTGGCGTTGACGGCACGGCCGGCGTTCCAGTCCAGCTCCGTCTGCTCCGTCAGCGCCATGCCCAGGCCCCAGACGATGCCGCCCATCAGCTGGCTATGGCCGGTCTTGCGGTTCATCAGCCGGCCCACGTCGTAGACGCCGACCACGCGCGGCACCCGCACCGTGCCGAGGTCGGGATCGACGTGGACTTCGACGAACACGGCGCCGAAGGAATGCAGCGCGTACTGCTTTTTCTCGTCGCCCGGCTGGGCGCCGCCGTCGGCGCTGACGGGCTGGCCGCCGTGGCGCGCCAGCAGCGCCGCCAGCGGTTCGCGCTGCGCCGCTGCGCCGGACCCGGAGCGCCGCAGCAGCCAGCCCTGGTCCATGTCGACCTCGGCGTCCGGCGCGCCATGCAGGGGCGAGGCGGGGTCGGCGCTCGCCATCGCCACCAGCTTGGCGCGCAGCGCCTGGGCCGCAGCCTGCACGGCCGGGCCGACGCTGGCCACGCTCTGCGAGCCGCCCGACACCGGCGCCTCCGGCAGCGCCGTGTCGCCCAGCTCGAAGCGCACCCGCGCCACCGGCAGGCCCAGGGTTTCGGCCGCGATCTGCGTCATCACCGTGTAGGTGCCGGTGCCCAGGTCTTGCGAGCCGCTGCGCACCACGGCCGTGCCGTCCGCCAGCAGCGTGGCCGAGGCCTTGGCGCCCTGCCGGTTGGCCGGATAGGTGGCCGTCGCCATGCCCCAGCCGACCAGCTGGCCGCCGGCCGTCATCGAGCGCGGCGCGGCCGTGCGGCGGGCCCAGCCGAAGCGCTCGGCGCCCATCTTGTAGCAGTCGCGCAGCGATTTCTCGGACCACGGCAAATCTTTTTCGGGATCGCGCTCGGCGTAGTTTTTCAGCCGCAGCGCGACCGGGTCCATGTGCAGTTCATAAGCCAGTTCATCCATCGCCGACTCCAGCGCGAAGCTGCCGCTGGACTCGCCCGGCGCCCGCATAAAGGTCGGCACGCCCAGGTGCAGCGTGGCCAGCAGCTGCGTCGTGTGCAGGCTGTCGGACGCGTACAGCATGCGCGTGAGCGCCGTGCACGGCTCGGTGAAGTCGTCGAGGAAGGCCGTGCTCGACACCGTGTGGTGCTCGATGGCCGTCAGCGTGCCGTCGGCCAGCGCGGCCAGGCGCAGCTGCTGGCGCGTTTGCGGGCGCGCGCCGACCGGGCCGTACATCTGGGTGCGCTCCAGCGCCAGCTTGACGGGACAGCCGGCCTGGCGCGCCGCCAGCGCCGCCAGCATCACGTGCGACCACGTCGTGCCCTTGCAGCCGAAGCCGCCGCCCACGTAGGGGCAGATCACGCGCACCTTGTCGGGCGCGATGCCGAAGGTGTGGGCGGCCGTCTTGCGCACGCCGGACACGTGCTGGGTGGCGTCGTACAGGGTGAGGCTGTCGCCGTCCCAGCTGGCGACGGTGGCGTGCGGCTCCATCGGATTGTGGTTCTCGAACGGCGTGCGGTAGACCGCGTCGACGCGGGCGCTGGCGCGCTGCCAGCCGCCGGCCACGTTGCCGCGACTGGTCTCGCTGGGCCGCTCCGGCTGCGGCCTGGGCTTGCGCGCGGTGGCGGCGGCGGCCTCGAAATCGAGCTGCGCGGGGGCCCGCTCGTAGCGCGGGCGCACGGCGCGCGCCGCGTCCTGCGCGTGCTCGAGCGTGTCGGCCACCACCAGCGCGATCAGCTGGCCGTTGTACAGCACCACATCGTCTTGCAGCAGACTCAGTTTCGGCTGCGGCGGCTGCTCGCCCGGCCCGGGCGGCTTGGGCTTGGGCAGCTTGAGCGCGTTCAGGTGCGTCAGCACCAGCTGCACGCCGCGCATGCGCGAGGCCGCCGCCGTGTCGATGGCGACGATGCGGCCGTGGGCGATGGTGGACTGCACGATCACCGCGTGCGCCATGCGCGGCAGCGCGCGCTCGGCCGAAAACGGCGCCGCGCCCGTCACTTTCAGGCGGCCGTCGGTGCGGTCCATGGGCTGGCCGATGATGTCGCCGCCGGCGACGCGGGCGGCGCCGCCGGTTGTGGTGCCGCCGCTTGTGGCGTCGGCGGCGGCCAAGCCGCCCCTCATGTTGGCGTTACTCATGCGCGCTCTCCCGTGCTGGCTGCATTGTCTGCGTTGGCCGCATTGCGCAACGCGCGCACCACCGCGCGCTGCGCCATTTCGATCTTGTAAGCGTTGTCGGGCCGGCCCTGGGCGCCGGCCACCAGCAGCGCGGCGGCCTGGCGGCTGCGCGCGTCGCTCAGCGGCTGGCCCGCCAGCGCCGCTTCGGCGGCGGCCACCCGCCACGGCTTGTGCGCCACGCCGCCCAGCGCGATGCGGGCCTGGCGCACGGTGACGCCATCGCCCTCCAGCTCCAGCGCGGCCGCCACCGACACCAGCGCGAACGCATAGCTGGCGCGGTCGCGCACCTTTAAATAATGCGAGTGGCGCGCGAACGGCGACGCCGGCAGATCGACCGCGACGATCATTTCACCGGGCCGCAGCAGCGTGTCGATCTGCGGCGTGGCGCCCGGCAGCCGGTGGAAATCGGCCAGCGCGATGGCGCGCTCGGCGCCCGGCCCCGCCACCCGCACCACGGCCTCCAGCGCGGCCAGCGCCACGTTCATGTCCGAGGGATTGACGGCAATGCAGGCCTCGCTGGCGCCCAGTATCGCGTGCATGCGGTGGTAGCCCTCGCGCGCGCCGCAGCCGGAACCGGGCATGCGCTTGTTGCAGTGCTCGAAGGCGGTGTCGGTGAAATACGGACAGCGCGTGCGTTGCAGCAGATTGCCGCCCACCGTCGCCATATTGCGCAGCTGCGGCGAGGCGCCGGCCAGCAGCGCCTGCGACAGCAGCGGATAACGCTGGCGCACCAGCGCATGGTCGGCGCAGTCGCTATTGCGCACCAGCGCGCCGATGCGCAGGCCGCCGTCGGGCAGTTCGATGACTTGATCGAGGCCGATGTGGGTGATGTCGACCAGGCGCCGCGGCCGTTCGACGTCGCCCTTCATCAGGTCCAGCAGATTGGTGCCGCCGCCGATGTACATGGCGCCCGGCTGCTGCGCCAGGCGCAGCGCGTGGGCGACGTCGGTGGCGCGGTCGTAGTGGATGGCTTGCATGGCGCCCCCGTTCAGCCGTGGCCGGCGGCGACGCTGCGGATCGCGCCGACGATGTTGGGATAGGCGCCGCAGCGGCACAGATTGCCGCTCATGCGCTCGCGGATCTCGTCGTCGCTCCAGGCCACGGCCTGCTTGCGCACGTCCGGCGTGACGGCGCTGGCGCGGTCGGCGCGCATTTCGTCGAGCAGGGCGGTGGCCGAACAGAGCTGGCCCGGCGTGCAGTAGCCGCACTGGAAGGCGTCGTGCTCGATGAAGGCCGCTTGCAGCGGCGACAATTGCTCGCCCCGCGCCAGGCCCTCGACGGTGACGATGCGGTCGCCCTCGACCATCACGGCCAGCGTCAAACAGGCATTGACGCGGCGGCCGTTCACCAGCACCGTGCAGGCGCCGCACTGGCCGCGGTCGCAGCCCTTCTTGCTGCCGTTCAGCTGCATGGTGTCGCGCAGCGCGTCGAGCAGGGTCACGCGCGGCTCCAGCGTCAGCTGATGGTCCTGGCCGTTGACATTGAGCAGCACGGCCTGCGGTGGCG
>NZ_JANXMI010000011.1 GCF_025354735.1 Rugamonas sp. | reverse complement strand
ACTGGCGCGCCAGCTTGAGCGCGGCCTCGATGGCTTCCGAGCCACCCGACACCAGGTAGACGTGATTTAAATCGCCGGGAGCGTGTTCGGCCTGGTGTTCGGCCAGTTCCTCGGCCACGTCGGTGGTGAAGAAGGCCGCGTGGGCGCAGGCGTTGCGCTCGATCCGCGCGTGCATCGCGGCGAGGATGTCGGGATGGGCGTGGCCGAGCGAGGAGACGGCGGCGGCGCTGGCGTCGAGATAGCGTTTGCCCTGGCTGTCGCGTACAGCCATGCCCTGCGCGCTGGCGGCGAGCGGCGGGGTGTGGCGCAGGTTGCGGTGGATGATGCGGCTTCTTCCAAGGCATTGCACGCTCCGGTTTATGGGGGTGCAATCATCATAAAAGGTGTTACCCATGTCTCCCGACAGGGGGCAAGACCGTGCCGGCTCACTGCCCGTCTTCAGCCTTCATCTGCAAGGCGCGGTCGTACAGCGCATTCTTTTTACGGCCGGTGATTTGCGCGGCCAGGTTGGCGGCCTGCTTGACCGAGCACTCCGTCAGCAAAATTTTCAGGATGCGCTCGGCCTCCAAATCCTGCTCCTCCTCGGCCGCCGGCGCGCCGGCCAGCAGCACGACGAACTCGCCTTTTTCTCGGTGCGGGTCGGCCTTGATCCACGCTTCGGCCTCGGACAGCGGGCAGCGGTGGATTTCCTCGAACATCTTGGTCAGCTCGCGCGCGAACACCACCACGCGCTGCGGCTCGAACACGGCGGCCAGCGCGGCGGCGCAATCGAGGATGCGGTGCGGCGCTTCGTAAAACACCAGCGTGGCCGTCACCGCGCGCAGCGTCTGCAAGACGTTTTCGCGCTGCTTGGCCTTGGCCGGCAGGAAGCCGACGAAATAAAACTGGTCATTGACCAGGCCGCTGGCCGACAGCGCCGTCACTGCCGCCGAGGCGCCCGGCAGCGGCAGCACGCGCAGGCCGGCGGCGCGCACGGCGTCGACGATGCGGGCGCCAGGATCGGACACGGCCGGCGTGCCGGCGTCGGACACCAGCGCGATCCGCTCGCCCGCTTGCAGGCGTGCGATCAGGGTCTCGGCCACTTCGCGCTCGTTGTGTTGGTGGGCGGCGATCAGCGGCTGGTGCAGGCCGAAGCGGGTCATCAGCTGCGCCGTGTTGCGGGTGTCTTCGCAGGCGACGGCATTGACCAGGCTCAAGACGTGCAGCGCGCGCAGGCTAATATCGGTGACATTGCCGATCGGGGTCGCCACGACGTACAAGGTTGCGCTAGGATAGCTTTGATGCGCCAGGTCGCCCATCACGGGCAGGTTGGCGAGGACGTTGGCGACATTGCTGGCGGGGACTGATTCGGGGACTGTCATGGAGGTGGGATGCTGGCTCTAAATGGGAAGAAAGTACTGCTGGTGGTGTCGCTGAGCGCGCTGGTCAGCGCTTGCAGCGCGCCCTGCGACGCGCCCGGCCGATTGTGCGCGCCTATCTCGTCAATTACAAGTGTGCCGCCGCCGGCGCCCGCACCGCTGCGGCCGGCCGCGCCCGTCGCACCGCCGCCGCCGCTGCCCAAGCGCCTATCGGAACTGCCGCCGCCGGAGCCGGCCCAGACCTTCGCCGTCGACTTGTCGAGCGGCTCGGTCGAGGCGGGCGGCACGGTGGAGGCGGGCGGCGCCGACCTGCCGGCCGGCCAGGTCCGCATCGCGCTGCTGCTGCCGCTGCATTCGGAGGCGCTGGGCCCGGCCGCCGAGGCGCTCAAGGCCGGCTTCCTGGCCGGCTATGAGCGCGACCGCGACAATTTCGCCGTCGACGTCGTCGACACCGGCGACGCCGCGCAGGACGTGCTGGCCAGCTACGCGGCGGCCGGGGAGCGGCACGATGTGATCGTCGGCCCGCTGGCGCGCTCGGCCGTCACGGCGGTGGCCGGCAGCGCCCTGGTCGGCAAGACCACCATCGCGCTGAACTCGCCCGAAGGCCGCGCCGACCAGCCGCTGCCGCCGGCCATGCTGGTGATGGGCCTGTCCATCGAGGAAGAGGCGCGCCAGGCGGCGCTGTGGGCGGCGGCCGACCATCCCCACGCCAGCGCGCTCATCGTCAGCGGCGGCACGGCGTGGCAGCGCCGCATCGCCGGCGCCTACGCGGCCCAGTGGCAGCGCCTGGGCCTGCCGGCGCGCACCGCCGAGCTGGGCGCGCTCAACGGCGAACTGGGCGAGGGCGACCTGGCCGCGCTCAAGGCCAGCCTGACGGCCCAGCCGGCCGAGCTGCTGTTCGCCGCGCTGGGCGCCGCCGAGGCCCGGCAGTTGCGGGCGGCGCTGGGCGCCGGCTTGCCGATGTATGGCACCTCGGCCCTCAATCCCGGCGACGGCGCGCTGCCGGAACTGGACGGCGTGCGCCTGCTCGACTTGCCGTGGCAGGTGCAGCGCGACCATCCGGCGGTGATGGTCTATCCCCGTCCGCTGGGCGGCGAGGCGCCGCGCAAGCCGGGCACGGCCGACCTGGAGCGGCTGTACGCGCTCGGCATCGACGCTTACCGCGTGGCGCGCCGCATCGGCCGCCAGCGCAGCGCACGGTTCGACATGGATGGCGTGACCGGCAAGCTGAAAGTGAGTTTCGGCGAAGGCCCGGCCAGCTTCGAGCGCATCGAGCAGATGACGGTCTACCAAAACGGCGTGGCGCTGCCGGTCGCGCCGTGAGCGATGGCGCTGACTGACAAACAGCGCCTCGGCCGCCAGGGCGAGGACGCGGCGCTGGCCCACCTGCGCGGCCACGGCCTGCATCTGCTGGAGCGCAATTTCCTGTGCAAGGGCGGCGAAATCGACCTCGTCATGCGCGACGGCGCCCAGCTGGTCTTCGTCGAAGTGCGGCGGCGGGCCGACCGGCGCCACGGCGGCGCCGCCGCCAGCATCACGCCACCCAAGCAGCGGCGCATGGTCCACGCGGCGCAATTGTTCCTGCTGCGCTATCGGCGCTTGCCGCCGTGCCGCTTCGACGTCGTCGCCATCGACGGCGGCGAGCTGACGTGGCTGCGCAATGTGCTTGAATTGTAAGCATTTAATTTAACGGCGCTTGTCCGTACAACCCGGACACTGCACTATAATCAGCACCTATGAATAATCAACGCATCCTGGCGCACTTCCACGAAAGTGCCGAAATCAAAATCCAATCCGCCACCGTGCTCGCCGCGCCCATCGCCGCGGCGATCGAGCTGATGTTCGCGGCCCTGTCGAACGGCAACAAGATTCTGGTGTGCGGTAACGGCGGTTCGGCCGCCGACGCCCAGCACTTCGCGGCCGAGCTGGTCGGGCGCTTCGAGCGCGAGCGCTTCCCCCTGCCGGCCCTGGCGCTGACGACCGACACCTCGATCCTGACGGCGGTGGCCAACGACTACAGCTACCGCGAGATTTTCTCCAAGCAGGTGCAAGCGTTCGGCCAGGCCGGCGACATCTTGCTGGCGCTGTCGACGTCGGGCAACTCGGGCAACGTCATCGCGGCCATCGAGGCGGCGCTGGAGCGCGAAATGCGCATCGTCGCGCTGACCGGCAAGGGCGGCGGCGACATCGGCAAGCTGCTGACGGACGCCGACGTCCACATCTGCGTGCCGGCCGACCGCACCGCCCGCATCCAGGAAGTGCATCTGGTGACGATACATTGCATCTGCGACGGCATCGACGTCGCCCTGTTCGGAGGCGACGCCAATGATTAAGTCCACCCACCATCTCACCCCGCCCGCGCTGCTGGCCCGCGTGCGACGGCCGCTGGCGCTGGGCCTGCTGTGCGGCGCCCTGCTGACCACGCTGTCCGGCTGCTTTCCGCTGATTATCGGCGGTGCCGTCACCGGCGGCCTGGCCGCGGCCGACCGCCGCACGCTGGGCGCGCAGACGGAAGACCAGGCCATCGGCGTCAAGGCCGAAGTCAAGTTGCCGGGCCTGGTCGGCGACGCCGGCCACGTCAACATCAACAGCTTCAACCGCCGCGTGCTGCTGACCGGCGAAGTGCGCGACGAGGCCATGAAGGCCACCGTGGCGCGCGACATCGGCGCCATCGAAGGCGTGGCCACGGTCATCAACGAGCTCGAGATCGCCGGCCCGTCGAGCTACACCTCGCGCTCGAGCGACGCCCTCATCACCACCAAGGTCAAGGCCAGCCTGATCGACATGAAGGAAATCTCGGCCAACTCCTTCAAGGTGGTCACCGAGCGCGGCACCGTCTACATGATGGGCCGCGTGACCCAGCGCGAAGGCGGCATCGGCGCCGACGTGGCGCGCGGCGTCAGCGGCGTGCAGAAAGTGGTCAAGATGTTCGAATACATCAGCGACGAGGAACTGAAACAGTACCAGCCGGCCAAGACCCAGGCCACGGCCAGCAACGGATAAGGGCCGGCCGGCGCTCGCGGACGGATCGGCCTATAATCGCAAGACCGACCATCAACGCCGACACCGCCATGACCGCCACCGCCTCCCCTTCCTCGACCGCCTGGATCAAGCCCGCGCTGGCTGCCGGCATCATCGCCGCGCTCGGCACGGCCGCGTATTTCACGCTCAACAGCCGGCCGGCCGCGCCGCAAGTGACCTTCCTCGGCATCCACGGCGAGCAGATCACGCCGGCCAGCCTGCGCGGCAAGGTCGTGATGGTCAACTTCTGGGAAACTTCGTGCGCCACCTGCGTCAGCGAAATGCCGAAGATGGTCGAAACGTACAATAAATACAAGTCGCAGGGGCTGGAATTCGTCGCCGTCGCGCTGCAATCGGACGCGCCCAACTACGTCGTCAACTACGCGGCCACGCGCCAGCTGCCGTTCAAGGTGGCGATCGACACCAACGGCGAGGCCGCCCGCGCCTACGGCCAGGTCGCGCTGACGCCGACCACCTTCGTCATCGGCCGCGACGGCAGGATCATCAAGCGCTACGTCGGCGAGCCGGAATTCGCGTCGCTGCACAAATTGCTGGAAACGGCGCTGCACGGATAATCGCCCGGAATCAAGACCGGGGGCAGACCCCGAAGTAGCCGCCGCCGCTACCCGCGCATCAAAATCCAGCTTGCAGCGACAGATACCAGCCCTTCTGATCCTTGGTGTTGAAAATCGTGATCTGCCCCAGATCCACATACGCCGCCGTCAGCGACACATTCTTGGTCGGAAAATAAGCCACGAAAACATCGTAATACGTCTTGGCATTGGCGTCCGCGCCGAGGTTGTGCGGCTGCTTGCGGTATTCGGCGCCCAGCGCCAGCTTACGGTTGATCAGATAGGCGGCCGACGCTTCCGGCATCAGGCGCACATCGCCGTTCTGGTCGCCGCCGAAGCCGAGTATGCCCATCTGGTTGGCCTTGGTGGCGCGCAGCGTGCCGTTCAGCAGCAGACTCTGCTCGAACAAAATCTTGGTGGCCGACACATAATAGTCATAGCCGTGATCGTCCCTGGCGCCCAGCTGCGTCACCTTGCTCACGCCCAGCGCGCCGAGGCCGCCGACACACTTGTTGCGCTTGTACAGCACGCCGACGGCGACCTGCGGCATCCAGCTATCCTGTTCGTAGACGGCGTCGCCGGCCACGCGCACCTTGAGGCCGACGATATCCTGCTTGATGTTCAAATGGTCGAGCGGCGCCAGGCTGCCTTCGAATTGCTGCTGCGCCAGCGTCAGCTCGACGCGGTCGGCGATGCCGACGGCCACGCCGTAGCTGCCGAGCGAATAATCCTGCGTCTTCAGATAGGTGTAGTGGGCGTTGGCGCCCCAGCTGTCGCGCGAGCCGTAGCCGCTGATGAGCGCCCACGGCGTGATGCCGCCGCCGCCCGCGCCCTCGACTTCGGCCACGCCGCCGGTGGCCAGGAACTTGCCCATGTCCGGCGTGTAATCCATGGCCCGCGCATGGCCGGCGATGGCGGCCAAGGTGGCCAAGGCCAGCAGCGCGCCGGTCCGGTGGATGAGCTTCTTGTTGTTCTTCATCTGCGCTCCCCGCTTATTTGGTCACGATGGCGCGCTGCATCGGCGCCAGCTTGGCGATCAGCTTGTTCGATACGCTCGACGGCACGTTGTTGCGCTCCATGGCGACCTGCAAATCCTCGGTCAGCGCGTTGAACTGGGCGTTGCTGATCTTCATGTCCTGATGCACGGTGGTCATGTCGCGCACGGTGCCGACGCCGTCCATCGTCTTGTCGCGGTGCTGGCCGCGGTACTTGCAGGGACCGCCGCTGAACTCGCAGAACTGCTCGCCCAGCCGCACGGCCAACTGCTTCATGTCGAAATCGGCGAAGCTGTCCTTGATGCGCGGATCGGCCAGCAGCATGGGAATGAAGGTGTCGACGATGTGGGCGATGCCATCCTTGCCGCCCAGTCCCTGATAGACCGCATCGTCGGTGTACGGCGTTTGCGCCGGGGCCGGGAGCGAGCTGGCCAGCAGCACGGCGACGGCGCAGAGTATCTTCAATTTCATCATATTGTGCCTTCGCATTGATTTAGGGCCACATTCCCAATAAATTATCAGATCACTCCGCCGGCAGAGCAAAATTCCGCTTTTATTTGGGATACAAAACCATTTGCGTGCAACGGAACAACGCTATCGTTTTACCAGTTTCCTGATGGATGACCGTGGCATCCCACACTTGCGTGGTTTTGCCCAGATGAACGGCTTTCGCGATCGCGACGACGGTGCCGCTGCGGGCGGTGCCGAGGTGGTTCGATTTCAATTCGATGGTGGTGAAATTGGCCGCGCCTTCGGGCAAGTGGGCCGCGCAGGCGTAGCCGCAGGCGGTGTCGGCCAGCGTGACGACGCTGCCCGCGTGCAAGAAGCCGTTCGGCGCCAGCAAGTTCGACGTCACCTCGAATTGCGCCCGCACCTCGCCCTCGGCGACGGCGGTGATGGTGATGCCCATGTGCTCAGGCAGATTGCCCTTGCCGAACTGGTTGAAATATTCCGGGGTAAATTTGCTGGCGTCCATGCGTCATCTCTGTAAAGGCCGACCCGGCTGGGCCGTGATGGCCGCGATGATAGCAATTTTTAGATGGTTTATTTTGCAATTCTCAGCCGCCGCCGCCGGCCCGGCCGGCCGATCCTCGCTATAATTTAAGGCAGCGCCCGCGCGCGATACTCACCAGGGAAAATCGATGCCGACCATTAGCGCCTTCTACGGAATGCTGATCCAGATGTGTTTCCGCGACCACGTGCCGCCCCACTTCCGGGTCGCCTATGGCGACTACACGGCCAGCATCGACATCAACAAAATGGAGTTGCTCGGCGGCGCCCTGCCGCGCCGGGCGCTGGACCTGGTGCTCGACTGGACCGAATTGCATCAGGCGGAATTGCTGGAAAATTGGCGTTTATGCGCGGCGCGGCAAGCGCCCCTGCCCATTTCACCGCTGGAGTGAGGGGTGGCGGTTGGGAGGCAAGCGGCGGGCGCCGCTTGCCTGGCGGGATCAAACTTACAGCGGCGCTGTGAACAATCAGTAGTTGATGAGACAATTTGGCCATTTTGGCGTATATTCATCCAGAAGTTGGTGAGACAATTATCAGAAGTTGATGAGACAATTTTCATGATGTTGTGCCAGCGCCTGGGAACGCTCCCTCGTTGACGTTAATTGTTCGGCCGGGCGTTTATGTCCATCGTCGCAAAACTAGCCTCGCATGTCAAAGATCGATGCGGAAATCGCTCAGCTACGCGCTGAAAATGCGGCACTGAAAGCGCTGCTGGCCATGCATGGTATTGCGGCGCCGCCCGCAATGGTGGCCGCCGCGCCGGTGATCCAACGTGATTCCAGCCAATTATCGCCCGAGGCGAAGGTCCAGCTCTTCCGACGGCTCTTTCGTGGTCGGGAGGATATCTACCCGGTCCGCTGGATAAGCAAGACGACGGAAAAACCCGGATATTCTCCCGTCTGTGCAAATGAATGGCGTCGCGGTGTTTGCGAAAAGCCAAGAATAAAATGCAGCGAGTGCAGCCATAGCTTGTTTGCGCCCGTCACCGACTACGTCGTCTTCCGACATCTCAGGGGTGAGATCACTGCCGGTGTCTATCCGCTTCTGCTGGATAACCGATGCTATTTTCTTGCTATCGATTTCGACGACGCAGATTGGCGCGAGGACGCGCGCGCGGTACTGAAAACCTGCGTTGAAAACGATCTCCCTGCGGCATTGGAAATTTCACGCTCCGGCTCCGGCGCACATCTTTGGCTTTTCTTTGCGAACGCGACGCCAGCAAGGGACGTGCGGCGGCTCGGAGCCGCACTAATTAGCGCGACCTGCGCACGCACCCGGCAGTTGACTCTAAAATCTTATGACCGTCTTTTCCCAAATCAAGACACCATGCCGAAAGGCGGATTTGGCAACCTAATTGCCTTGCCGCTGCAAAAGGAGCCCCGCGATCTCGGGCGTAGTGTCTTTGTCGATGCGGACTTGCAGCAGCTCCCTGATCAATGGGCATTTCTGGAAAACATCAAGCCACTCCCACAAAGCAGCATCGAAACGGCGTTGACCAAACTCGTTGGCGACCGCCACCCGCTGGACATCGCCTACGCCGAGGTACCGGAAGAGAATGCCGATGCGCCATGGGTCCGCCCTGCCAAGCCTGATGTCAGACTTAGCGGCATCATGCCGAAAGCTATCAAGGCGACAATCGCCGCGCAATTATTCATTGAAAAAGCTGGCCTGCCGCAATCGCTGATGAACCGCCTGATTCGGATTGCGGCGTTTCAAAATCCCGACTTCTACAAGCTTCAGGCAACGCTCAGGTCCACCTGGAATACGCCTCGAATTATCAGTCGCGCAGAGAACCATGAAAAGTTCGTATCATTGCCGCGAGGCTGTCTAAGCGATGTTGAGGCTCTGCTCGCCGTCAACAAAATTGAACTCCGTCTGAGCGACGCACGCTCGACGGGAAAGCCAATGAACGCAACGTTCCAAGGGGTACTTCGCCAAGATCAACAGGAAGCGCTCGATGCAGTCGTAAAACATGATTTCGGCATGCTGATTGCGCCGACCGCATTTGGAAAGACGGTCACCGCAGCGGCCATTATTGCCAAGAGAAAAGTGAGCACCTTGGTCATTGTCCACCGCGCCGACTTGATGCGGCAATGGCAGGAGCGACTTGGAAGCTTCATCGGATTGGACGACAAGAAGATTGGCCTTATCGGAGCGGGCAAAAAGAAGCCGACAGGATTACTCGACATCGCGGTCATTCAAAGCCTTGCGCGCCGCGAGGACCTTCCTGAGCTATTCAGCCAATACGGGCAGGTTATCATCGATGAGGCACACCACTTAACCGCAGAAACGTTCGAAGCAGTCTTGAAGCAGGCTAGCTCACGCTATGTCCTCGGGCTCAGCGCCACCCCTGTTCGCAGCAATGGCCACCACCCGATCATCTTCATGCAATCCGGCCCCGTCAGGCATATCGCCAAGAGTCCAGCACATGTCCCGGATCAACTCATGGTCCGCGTCCGTCATCTTCCAACGCCATCGATTTCACCGCACGCCAGTATTCAGGAAGTCATACGACTTCTGGCCGAGGACAGCGATCGAAACGCACGCATCGTCGCCGACGCAATCAGCGCGTTGAAAAATGGACGGAAGGTATTGTTACTGACCAAACGAACAGAACACCTCGACCTACTGAGTGCGCATTTTGCGAATGTCGAATACCCATGTTTCGTGCTACACGGGCGCATGAAGGCCAAGGAGCGCCAGGCGATCATCAAAGCCTTGGCGGAACTGCCCGAAGATGCACCCCACATATTACTGGCGAGTGCTCAACTGGTCGGCGAAGGTTTTGACCATGCGCCCTTGGATACCTTGATCTTGACGCTTCCAATCTCGTGGACAGGGACACTGCAGCAGTATGCGGGCCGTTTGCATCGCGACCATGCGAATAAAACCGATATCCTGATTTACGACTATGTAGAGCTGGATCATCCACAGCTCTACAGGATGTGGGAAAAGCGGCGACGAGGTTACCGAGCGATGGGCTACCAGGTGGATGCGGATCAACAACAATTTCGCCTGGGGTCCCTATGATAGGTATATTCAAGCCGCCAACCTCAAACGATTTCATTGACGTTGCGGCGGAAAGACAAAAAGGGAGGCGCTGATGGATATTTATTATTTCTTTAAATCGCGCGTGGATTTCGTTCGCCAATTTTACGACACCGCATCTACACCTTATGTTGAGCGCAAGCGACTGATCAACTCTCAAGAGGGGCAGTTTGTACCACCGTATAGCGAAGATGGCGAACCCGCATTTCTTGATGAGTGGACTGAAGCCGATGAGTCCCTTCATGTGCTGGCATATTCATGCATTTCCATGCTTGCCTCTGCGCTCCATTTGTATCTCGAATCCTGGGTACGGCAGAGCCGTGTTCCCATCAATGCCACAACGAGAAAAGTAGCATTCAAGAACGGATGGCTCGGCGGATATGGCGCTCATTTTTTCGATAATTTTCAGATTGATTTCACGGCTAGCCCCGCCAACGTCCAGTTACTAGAAGAGGTCATACTTGCACGTAACAGCATAGCCCATCCATCATCTATTACTACCCATCGCGCGCAGTACTCGAATTCGGATTTCAAAAAATTGCGTAGCCCATTTTTCGTGAGCGAAACGGAGTTTGCCTTATTCGCAGACATTGACGGCGATAAATCTTGGATGATCCCCGCGACCGTACACGTGAGTGAGGAGCAGTTGTCGACGGCAATTTCCGAAATCGAGAATTTCGCTGAATGGTTTGAGAAGACAATAATCTCCGCTACATCAATACGATAAATGACCGTATGCCAGTTCGAAAAATACCCAAGAATCACCTGACCGTCACCGGCAGCTTCGCCAGCCGCAAAAACGGAAGCATGGGCAGCTTCGAATCTCTATTGGAGAAGGAATACATGATGCTCTTGGACTTTGATGATGCAGTCGAAAGTTTTGAGGAGCAGCCGGTCAATATTCCTGTACCTGGTGTACCAAGAGGCTATACCCCTGATGTCCTCGTGCATTTTCATGCAAACGCCGCCACTGGACAAGTTCGCAAGCCCTTTCTTACCGAAATCAAACATACGGATGATCTCAAGAAAAACGCTGAAAAATACGCGCCCAAATTTGCGGCGGCAGAACAGTACGCCGCCGAACGCAACTGGGAGTTCGGGCTCACAACTGAAATGGAAATCCGCACTGTCCGACTAACCAATCTCAAATTTCTTAGGGAGTATCGCAATATCTTCCCCGACGATGAGAGCTGCATAAAAATCCTTGATTTCGTCGACGAGATGGACGGTGTAGCGTCCCTTCAGCGCATGCTCCTGCGCTTGGCCGTCAACGATGAAGAACAGCTGTACTGGCTCCCGATTATCTGGAATCTGGTACTCATGCGACGGCTAATTATTAATCTGGACGCCGCGATCGACAGCGACGTCCTATTCAAATTGCCGGAAACAGCATGAGCAACAAAAACAAAGAACCAACGCAACTTTGGCTGAAGGAAGGCGCCACCGTAGTCGACAATGGTCGGGAATATGTCATTGTGGCGTTGGCAGACCTCAACCTGGTGCTCGCCAAGGAGGTGGCTTCCGGTGAGAAGGTGCTGCTCAGAATTGGCGACCTAGGGCCACCGAGGAAAATTGGTACTCCGGAAAATACTCCTACACCTAAGCCGGATCTGTGGGAAATATCTGACGAGGAATGGCGCGTTGCCGAAGAGCGTAGGCGCCAGATCGCGCCTCTTCTAGGTAATCCCGTCTATCAACACTCTGGCGCCAAAGCCGATAAGATTGCAGCAGAAGCATGTGTCAGCAGGGCCACAGTCTATCGGTGGGTAGCAGCGTTTCGCGAAACCGGTTTGCTCTCTTCATTATTGCCTAGTCTCAGTGCCCGAGGCGGCAAGGGCAAGGGTAGACTACCCGCCGAGGTAGACGCGATCATAATGGATTGTATTGAGAACTTTCACGATACCGAGCAAAACAGATCCATTGCAAAAACAGTGGAAGAGATCAGACGGCGCTGTTCCAATGCCAATCTCCGCTTGCCTGCGCTCAATACAATTCGCATACGCATTGACCAATCTAACGGCCGCGAGCGCGTGAAAAGTCGCAAGGGTGAAGCGGCAGCCCACGACCAATTTGATCCAATCAAGGGCGTGATTCCCGATGCCGACTGGCCACTTGCCCTGGTTCAAATCGATCACACCTTACTGCCGGTCATCATCGTTGACGACGTTCATCGTAAATCTATTCGCCGAGCCTGGATTACACTGGCTATCGACGTCTATAGTCGTGTCTGCCTAGGGATGTATCTGACGCTTGACGCGCCATCGGCCATGTCCGCCGGGATGTGTATTTCGCACGCGATCATGCCTAAGGACCAATGGATATCCCGGCTCGGTTTAACAACCGCTGCTGCTGATTGGCCTTACTGGGGTTGTTCGTTTGCGCGCTGAATTGACCCACTCCGTTTGACCCTCCCTCCATTGCCTGGCGAACGCCGCCACGCGATCGTAAGACCCCCCGAATCCCAATTCCAATAGATCCTCGTGGAGCTGTTTAAGGCTGCGCCGCTGCT
>NZ_JANXMI010000313.1 GCF_025354735.1 Rugamonas sp. | reverse complement strand
TGAGCGCGGCGCAGGCCGGCATCGCCGTCGCCGCCTTCGACGCGGCGCTGGCGGCGGCGGCGGCCGGCCCGGCGGCGCAGGCGGGGGCGGGCGCGCAGACCATCGCCTTCGGCTACATCAAGGCCGACGTGCTGGCCAACGGCGACGCGTCGAAGTTCGTCGCCGCTTCCGGACAGCAGGCCGCGCTGGCGCCGTTCTTCACGCGCTTCCTGCTCAACTGCGACCAGTGGGACGGCTACAACGCCGAGCGCAAGACGCTGATGAACCACTTGAAGACCAACAGCGTCGGCAACGTCGTCGCCATCACCGGCGACATCCACGCCTTCTTCGCCGGCACCGTCAACGACGACTTCGACGCGGCCGGCGGCGGCACGCCGGTGATGGTCGACCTGGTCACGGCCGGCATCAGCTCGGACTCCTTCTTCAGCTACATCCGCGACGCGGCGGCGGCGCTGGGCGATATCGCGGCGCTAGTGACGTATCCGCTGGCGATCCCGGTGCCGGGCGTGGGCACGGTCAACGTCAACATCGACCTGCTCGATTACACGATGGGCAAGGCCGCGCCGACGCTCGACGGCCTGCTCGACCAGTTGCGCGTGCAGCTGCGCGGCGCGCTGGCCGCCAAGGGCGTGCCGGAAGCGGCGCTCGACGCGACGGTGGCGGCGCTGCAAACGGGCCTGCGGGCGAGCAGCGATTTCAGCGTCACGCTGCTGGGCCTCGCGCAGCAGCTGGCCGCGCTGGGCAACAACCCGTGGCTCAAGCACGTCAACACCGACGCGCAGGGCTACGCGGTGGTGACGCTGACGCCGGGGAAGATGGTCACGCAATTCAAGCAGGTCAACAAGCTGGTGGGCGGCAACGCGCCCTCGACGGTGATCGCGCGCGTGACGACGGCGACGGTGACGGCGGGGACGGTGGCCGTCGCCATCAGCTGATCACCAGCTGACGGCAAAGTAAGTCAGGCGGCGTCGGGCCGGGTTTGCGTCATCGCTTCCAACCCGGCCCGCCGCGTTTCGGCGGCGACGCTGCGCACCTGCATGGTCACGCCGAGGTGGCGGCCGATGGCGGTGAAAATGGATGCCATCAAGTCCATGCCCATGCCGGGATCGCCATCCATGGATAGAAAGTCATGAAGCCTGTCGATGGGCGTTGAGGTCAGCTCGGCCAGCCCCTGAAAGCTGACGGTTGCTTGCACCAGCATGTGCAAAATGGCGCGTGATAAATTCGGTTCGCCGTTCAAAAACACTGAAGCGGCTTCGTCCAACATCAATTTGGCAAACGCAGGTTCTCGCTCCATGCGTTCAATGATGGTCAGGCTGGCATCGCGTGCGAGTGTCATGGTGCGCCTCCCCTTGCTTTCTTTTGCTGCTTATATTCCCGATACAGCCATCTGGCTCGGTCGATGTCTGCTTGCTGGCGCTTCTTCGTGCCGCCGCCGAATAACAGTATCAGCGTGGCGCCTTCCTGGGCCAGGTAAATACGATAGCCCGGCCCCCAATCAATCACATACTCACTGATTCCACCCAGCGGCTTGATGTGGGATGTATTGCCCTGCTTCATTTTGAGTATGGCCTTTGCGACCAGTCCCGCCGCCTGAATATCGAGGCCATCGAACCAGCGCCGAAATGGATTCGACTGATCGGCGCGTATATATTCTTGGACGATGGCGGACATCGTGCGATGGTATTTCCAGTTTAGCAGTTTTGATTTGCGGCGCATCACGCGCGACGCGATCGGGCGCCCTGGTCTCTCAACTGGGCGAGGGCCGACATTTGCCCTTACAATTCAGGCATGGAAAAAATCGCCACCGCCACCGCAAGCACCGACCCGCGCCACGCGCCCGACCCGCACAACGCGCACAACGCGCGCGCCGCTTATGTGGGCGGGCTGTCGATCGCGGTCGGCGGCGCCATCCTGTTTTCGACCAAGGCCATCGTCGCCAAACTGCTGTACCGCTATCACATCGACGCCGTCACCCTGATCGCCTTCCGCATGCTGTTCTCGCTGCCGGTGTTCGCCGTCGTCGCCGTCTGGCAGATGCGCGTCGGCGCGCCGCTGTCGGCGGCGGACCGCTGGCGCCTGGTCGGCCTGGGCCTGATCGGCTATTACCTGTCGAGTTTTCTCGACTTCCTCGGCCTGCAATACATCACGGTCGGACTGGAACGGCTGCTGCTGTTTTTGACGCCGACCTTCGTGCTCCTGATGACCACCGTCTTCCTCAAGCGCCACATCAGCCGCCGGCAGTGGCTGGCGCTGTTCATTTCCTACGGCGGCATCGTGCTGGTGTTCGTGCACGACTTGCGCGGCGGCGCCGGCAACGTGGCCCTCGGCTCACTGCTGGTGCTGGGGTCCGCCAGCGCCTACGCCGTCTACCTGCTGTTCACCGGCGAGATGGTGCGGCGTCTGGGCGCGCTGCGGCTGGTGTCGTACGCGATGTGCGTGTCGAGCGTGGCCTGCATCGCCCAGTTCTTCATCCTGCGGCCGGCCGCCATGCTGGTCCAGCCGATGCCGGTCTACACGCTGTCGCTGGTCAACGGCATCTTCTGCACCGTCATGCCGGTGTTCTTGACGATGTTCGCGGTGCAGCGCATCGGCGCCGGCGTCGCCTCGCAGGCCGGCATGATAGGTCCGGTGTCGACGCTGTTCCTCGGCGCGCTGGTGCTGGGAGAGCCGATCACCGCCTGGCAGCTGGCCGGCACCGCGCTGGTGCTGGCGGGGATCTATCTGCTGTCGAAAAAATAGTCCAACATTTTAAAGAACGGAAGCTGACATGAAAACTCGCATCGCCCTGATCGCCCACGACAAGAAAAAAGACGACATGATCGCCGTCGCCGGCGAGTACGCCGCCTTTTTGAAAACCTGCGACCTGGTCGCCACCGGCACCACCGGCGGGCGGTTGATCGACGAGCTGGGACTGACGGTGACGCGCAAGCATTCCGGCCCCTTCGGCGGCGACCTGCAAATCGGCGCGCTGCTGGTCGAGGGCCAGATCGACTGCGTGATCTTCCTGCGCGACCCGATGACGCCGCAGCCGCACGAGCCGGACATCAACGCCCTGGTGCGCGCCTGCGACGTGCACAACATCCCGTGCGCGACCAACGTCACGTCGGCACATCTGGTACTGTCGCAACTGCGGCTGCGCGCGGCGCAGGCTTGATCCACTGATCTACTGACACGGCACGGGAGGAGGGCATGAGCAAGGCGATACGCATCAATCGGAATGGCGGACCGGAAGTGATGGACTACGTCGACGTCGACCTGGCGCCGCCGGGTCCGGGCGAGGCGCGGGTGCGGCACGAGGCGGTCGGCCTCAATTTCATCGACGTCTATTTCCGCAGCGGCCTGTACCCGCAAGCGCTGCCCGGTGGCCTGGGCATGGAGGGCGCCGGCGTGGTCGAGGCGGTGGGCGAGGGCGTCACCGTGGTCAAGGCCGGCGACCGCGTCGCCTATGCCGCGCGGCCCAACGGCGCGTATGCGCAGGCGCGCAATATGCCGGCCGCCGTGCTGCTGGTGCTGCCCGATAAAATCGGCTTCGACACGGCCGCCGGCATGATGTTGCAGGGGCTGACGATCCAGTATCTGTTCCACCGCACCGTCGCGCTCAAGGCCGGCGACACCATCCTGTTCCACGCGGCCGCCGGCGGCCTGGGCCTGATCGCCTGCCAGTGGGCCAGGGTCAAGGGCGTGACGCTGATCGGCACCGTCGGCTCGGAAGAAAAGGCGGCGCTGGCGCGCGCGCACGGCGCGGCCCACGTCATCAATTACAACAGCGAGAATTTCGTCGAGCGGGTGCGCGAGATCACGGGCGGCAAGGGCGTCTCCGTGGTCTACGATTCGGTCGGCAAGGATACCTTCATCGGCTCGCTCGATTGCCTGGCGCCGCTGGGCATGATGGTCAGCCTGGGCAACGCCTCCGGCTCGGTGCCGCCGTTTTCGGTGGGCGAGCTGGCGTCGCGCGGATCGCTGTTCATCACGCGGCCTTCGCTGATGAGCTACATGTCCACCCGCGAGGAATTGGAAGCGGCGGCGGCGTCGCTGTTCGGCGTCGTCGGCAGCGGCGCGGTGAAGATCGAGATCAATCAGCGCTACAACCTGGCCGACGTGGCGCAGGCGCATATCGATCTGGAGGCGCGCAGGACGACCGGCTCGTCGATCCTGCTGCCTTGAGACTTTGCCGCTGACCCCGAAGTCGTCGGCGCCTCAGCTTTTGGCGTCGCCAGCCACCTTGGCCGGCGCCGGCTGCTCATCCATCTTCGGATCGATCTTGATGTCGATGCGGTAAGGCTGGCCGCTGCGTCCCGGGAAACCGGCGAAGGCGCTCTGCACCAGCGCCGGCATCACGTGCGGCGTCGCCCTCACGTGGCTGGCGTTGGACACGGTGGCGTCGAACAGTTTCTTGCCGTCGGCCGCGTTGATGGTCACGTTGAGCTGGCGCTCATAAATATGCTGGATCGTTTCGTCGACCATGGTGGGGCCGTAGAAGAAAGGGTCGTAGTAGGGCCGGAACGGGCCGCGATAATACGAGCCGCGGCCCCAGTAGCCGGGACCGCCCCAAAACGGATCGTAGGCTTGCAGCACATGCACGGCCTGGTCGACCGTGCGGAAGTGCATGCCGACTTTCAGCCTGGCGCCGCGCGGATCGGCGGCCGGCGTGAAGCCGAGCCGGCTCAGTTCGTTGCTCACCAGTTGCTGATAGCTGCGGTATTCCAGCGTGTCCTCGGGCGGCGCGGGCGCGTCGAAGACATAGGATTTATCGCTCAGGTCGGCCGGCCAGTCGTTGAAGGCGGTGACGTCGCTGTGTATCGTCGTGGCGCAGCCGCCCAGCACGAGGCAGGCGGCGGCCAATAGGGCGGGGATTTTAGTCATGGTGTTGATCTTTCCCAATAGTCAGGCAGATTATACTTATCACAAGTCTACGACGAACACGTTAACCAGCCCCGATTATTACAGATTGTTACCGGGGACGTGAACGGGGCGACTTTGTTCCGTTCCCGCGAGCATGCAATTTGTTCTGGCGCAGGGAAATCGCGCGTCGCGCCGCCCCGATATTGGTAAAATAGCCCTTTGCCTTCGCCCCCATCGAGCTCCCATGCGCACAGACAGCAGCCCACAAACGATATTCCGCAAGGACTATCTCCCGCCCAGCTACCTGGTTGATACCGTCGAACTGGGTTTCGACCTCGATCCGGCGCGCACCGTCGTCGCCAGCCGCGTCACGCTGCGCCGCAACCGGGCCAGCAAGAGCGGCGACATCGTGCTCCATGGCGAGGCCATCGAACTGGTGGCGCTGCGCATGAACGGCAAGCTACTCAAGCCGGGCCAGTACCAGCTGACCGAGACCACGCTGACGATCCGCAAGGCGCCGGCCGAGGTGGTGCTGGAAATCGAAACGCTGTGCGCGCCGGTGCAGAACACCACGCTGTCGGGCCTGTACGTGTCGAACGGCAGCTTCTACACCCAGTGCGAGGCCGAGGGCTTCCGCCGCATCACCTATTTCCCCGACCGTCCCGACGTGATGGCCAAGTATACGGTGATGTTGCGCGCCGATAAAAAACTCTATCCGGTGCTGCTGTCGAACGGCAACCTGATCGAGGAGGGCGACCTCGGCGACGGCCGCCACTACGCCAAATGGGAGGACCCGTTCAAGAAGCCGTCCTATCTGTTCGCGCTGGTCGCGGCCAGCCTGGTGTGCCAGGAGGAGCGCTACACGCTCAAGTCCGGCCGCGAAGTGCTGCTGCAAGTGTGGGTCGAGGACGGCAATCTCGACAAGACCGACTACGCCATGCAGTCGCTGAAAAATTCCATCCGCTGGGACGAGGAACGCTTCGGCCTGGAACTCGACCTGGACCGCTTCATGATCGTCGCCGTCGGCGACTTCAACATGGGCGCGATGGAAAACAAGGGCCTCAACATCTTCAACACCAAGTATGTGCTGGCCAATCCGCGCGTGGCCACCGACGTCGATTACGCCGGCATCGAAGCGGTGGTCGGCCACGAATACTTCCACAACTGGACCGGCAACCGCGTCACCTGCCGCGACTGGTTCCAGCTGTCGCTCAAGGAAGGCTTGACCGTGTTCCGCGACCAGGAGTTTTCCGCCGACATGATAGGCACCGACAGCGGCCGCGCCGTCACCCGCATCGACCAGGTGCGCACGCTGCGCAACGCCCAGTTCCCGGAGGACGCGGGACCGATGGCGCACCCGGTGCGGCCCGACTCCTTCGTCGAGATCAATAATTTTTACACCGTCACCGTCTACGAAAAAGGCGCCGAAGTGGTGCGCATGTATCAGACCCTGGTGGGCCGCGACGGCTTCCGCAAGGGCATGGACCTGTACTTCGAGCGCCACGACGGCCAGGCCGTCGAATGCGACGATTTCCGCGCCGCCATGGCCGACGCCAACGGCCGCGATTTGACGCAGTTCGAGCGCTGGTACAGCCAGGCCGGCACGCCGGTCGTCAGCGCCGTCACGCATTACGCCGCCGCCGCCCGGACCTTCGAGCTGGTGCTGAGCCAGAGCTGCCCGGCCTCCGCCGGCCAGACCGCCAAGCTGCCCTTCCACATCCCGGTCGCCGTCGGCCTGCTCGACGCCGCCGGCCAGGACATGGCGCTGGCGCTGGACGGCTACCAGCATGGCGCGACCACGCTGATCCTCGAACTGACGGAAGCCGAACAGCGCTTCGTGTTCACCGGCGTCGCCGAAAAGCCGACGCCGTCGCTGCTGCGCGACTTTTCCGCGCCGGTGGTCCTGCACTACGACTACAGCGACGCCGACCTGCTGCACCTGTTCAGTCATGACAGCGACCCGGTCAACCGCTGGGAAGCCGGCCAGCGCCTCGCCATGGCGCGCTTGCTGAAGCTGACGGCGGCCGTCGCCGGCGGCGCCAGGCTGGCGCTGGACGACACCTTCATCGAGGCCCAGCGCGCCGTGCTGGCCGACGCCACGCTCGACCCGGCCTTCCGCGAGCTGGCCCTGATCCTGCCGTCGGAAACCATCGTCGCCGAGCAGATGGACGTGGTCGACCCGCAGGCGATCCACACGGCGCGCCAGTTCATGCGCCGCACGCTGGGCGCCGCGCTCAAGACCGAGCTGCTGGCCGCGTATCACGCCAACCAGACGCCCGGCGCCTACAGCCCGGACGCCGCGTCGGCCGGCAAGCGCGCGCTGAAAAACCTGGCCCTGTCCTACCTGCTGATCGCGCCGCAGGCGGCCGAGCTGAAGCTGGCGCAGAAGCAGGTTGACGGCGCCACCAACATGACCGACCGCGCCGCCGCGCTGGTCGCGCTGATCCACAGCGGCAAGGACGCCGGCGCCCACCTGCAGGCGTTCTACCGCGATTTCGAGCACGACCCGCTGGTCATCGACAAATGGTTTGCCATGCAGGCCGCCGCGCCGACCACCGACGTCGCCGCCGTGCGCGCGCTGATGCAGCATCCGGCCTTCACGCTGAAGAACCCGAACCGCGCGCGCAGCCTGATCTTCAGTTTCACCAACGGCAATCCATCGCGGTTCCACGCCGCCGACGGCAGCGCCTACGACTTCTGGGCCGAGCATGTCATCAAGCTCGACGCGCTCAACCCGCAGGTGGCCGCGCGGCTGGCGCGCAGCATGGACCGCTGGCGCCGTTACGCGCCGGCGCTGCAAGTGCATATGCGCCATGCGCTGGAAAAGGTCGCGGCCAGCGCCAGGCTGTCGAACGACGTGCTGGAAGTGGTCAGCAAGGCGCTCGCCAACTAAATAATTTATACCGTTTATATTGTTTGTATGGTTTATATCGTTTATTTAAAATCTTAGGGAATTCATGAAACGCATCAGCCTCACGCAATACCTGGTCGAAGAACAGCGGCAGAACAACACCATCCCGGCCGAATTGCGCCTGCTGATCGAAGTCGTCGCGCGCGCCTGCAAAACCATCGCCCACTCGGTCGGCAAGGGCGCGCTGGGCGACGTCCTCGGCAGCGCCGACACCGAAAATATCCAGGGTGAAGTGCAGAAAAAGCTCGACGTGATCTCGAACGAAATCCTGCTCGAAGCGAACGAGTGGGGCGGCCACCTGGCGGCGATGGCGTCGGAGGAAATGGAATCGATCCACCCTATCCCGAACCGCTATCCCAAGGGCGAATACATGCTGCTGTTCGACCCGCTGGACGGCTCGTCCAACATCGACGTCAACGTCTCCATCGGCACCATCTTCTCGGTGCTGAAGGCGCCCGAGGGCATGGGCCAGCCGACCGAGGCCGACTTTATGCAGGCCGGCAGCAAGCAGGTGGCCGCCGGCTACGCCGTGTACGGCCCGCAGACCATGCTGGTGCTCACCACCGGCAACGGCGTCAACTGCTTCACGCTGGACCGCGAGATGGGCTCCTGGGTGCTGATCCAGCGCGACATGAAGATTCCGGCCCAGACCCGGGAATTCGCGATCAACATGTCGAACGCGCGCCACTGGCACGAGCCGGTCAAGCGCTACGTCAACGAACTGCTGGCCGGCGACACCGGCCCGCGCGGCGCCAACTTCAACATGCGCTGGATCGCCTCGATGGTGGCCGACGTGCACCGCATCCTCAACCGCGGCGGCGTCTTCATGTATCCGGCCGACACCCGCGACCTGGCCATGCCGGGCAAGCTGCGCCTGATGTACGAAGCGAACCCGATGGCCTTCATCGTCGAGCAGGCGGGCGGCGCGGCCACCGACGGCACCATGCGCATCATGGACATCGCGCCGCACAAGCTGCACCAGCGCGTGCCGGTGTTCCTCGGCTCGCGCGACGAAGTGGAAGTGGTCACCAGCTACCATCGCGCCTGAGGACAAGCCGCTGGCGGCGGAAAAGCAATGATATTTTGTCAGGACTGATAAAAAGTTTAGCTTCAACACTAGCCAGCGGGCGAACTTGTTTGCTAGAATATGGGACTTCGCCGCTTTAGCTCAGTTGGTAGAGCAGTTCATTCGTAATGAAAAGGTCGCCAGTTCGATTCCGGCAAGCGGCACCAGAACTTTGGTGTCAGGCAGTATTAGGCACTCTTGAAACCCGCCTCCCTCATAGGGAGTGCGGGTTTTTTGTTGTCTCAACGCATTGCAGTCGGTAGCATGACATACCAACATTTTTTGGTGGTTATGTTGCTAGTTCAAAATCCCATCCAGAGCAATGGCCTGAGCGGTGGCATGATCCGATTATATCCAAATGTAGATAAGTAGGACGGAGGGGATATTGGCGGAACCGAAAGATGTGTTGGCGATCTAATTCTTCTTCGCGCTTAAAAAGAAGCCATTCCAGTTAAAGACCATGCTGCCTTTTCCAGTCAGGAAAAGATCTGTGCATTTGGCATCGATTACGGTCACGGGATTCGGCAATTGCAGCTTGCCAGCCCTTGTATGCCATTCCTCCCTCAGATATTTTGCCGGTTCACGTAGCTCTCTGGAATAGGTGGGGGATTCGCAGTTTTCGCCATCAAAGGTGAGCGCTTCAGTGCCTATTTCCAGGTGTTTTCCCAAGAGTTTGTGGGCTTGACGGGCGGACATACCCGCGACGTCTGCGGTATCGAGGATGCCGATTGTGGTCCAGCGGCCGAAAATGTCGGCATTGGTAACGGCATCCAGATGCCACGATGGGCCAGCATTCCGCTGCCCCAAGTGCAATTGCCTCGACCGGGGCCCATATCGTCGTAATATTTGAGGATTTCTTTTTCGCGCTCGCGCAACTTGGTGCGTGCGGTGGAACTGAGCTTCATCGTGGAATTGAGTGGCGCTGAGTCGGGTAACATTTTTGCCTCCGCTAGCGAATTTGACCGGGGTTCGAACGGCCAATTTACGTTAGCGGCGAGGCTGCGCATTGCGCCGCATCAGCGATGCCATTTTCTGCCGTAGTTTTATGTTGGTCGGCGCGGAAGCGCATGCCCGCCGTCAATCACGCCGCAAGCTCCACACCACGCGCGATGCCGTCTGCACCGGTATGCCGTCCGCCACCAGCTTGCTGAACGCTTCCAGCCGGCTGCATTGGGCTGAGCGGGCCAAGCCGGCGTCGATACGCAGGGCGGTGCTCTTGTCCGGGCGGCCGACCGCGCGCAGCGGCGGGCGGGGGAAGCCGGCGAGCGAGGCCGGGGCGGCGCGCGTGGGTGTGCCCAGGCGCGGGGTGATGATGCCGACGACGGGGGCTTTTTGTAGCGTGCCGATTTGTATCGTGTCCATTTTGCCGACTCCATGACTGGGGATGGTTCGATAGTGCGCCCGGCGGCGCGCCTTGTCTGTTAGGCGTCGCGCACAGCGCGATGGCCGATGAGTCGGTCGCGCCGGCGGAACTCGCCGAAAATTTACACGATTGGGTGATGGCCGTGGCCGGCGAAAATCAGTAACATTGGCTTTGGTCGCGATGCGGCAGGCCGGCATCGTGTTACTTCAGCCATTGAACAGGGGGATACGCTCATGAACAACGTGAAACTGGAAGTGCTCACGCCAACCAATTGTCAGATGATCTTCATCGATCAGCAGCCGCAGATGGCTTTCGGCGTGCAGTCTATGGATCGCCAGGCGCTGAAAAACAACACGGTGGCGCTGGCCAAGGCGGCGAAGGCGTTCAATATCCCGACCATTATCACGACGGTGGAAACGCAAGCCTTTTCCGGCCACACCTACCCGGAGCTGCTCGATGTGTTCCCCGGCGCCGACATCCTGGAGCGCTCGTCGATGAACTCGTGGGACGACCAGAAGGTGCGCGACGCGCTGGCCGCCAACGGCCAGAAGAAGGTGGTGGTGTCGGGCCTGTGGACGGAGGTCTGCAACAACAGCTTCGCGCTGTGCGCCATGCTCGAAGGCGGCTATGAAATCTATATGGTGGCCGACGCTTCCGGCGGCACCTCGAAGGAGGCGCACGATTACGCCATGCTGCGCATGATACAGGCCGGCGTGGTGCCGGTCACGTGGCAGCAGGTGATGCTGGAGTGGCAGCGCGACTGGGCCCGCAAGGAGACTTATGAGGCCGTGATGCAGATCGTCAGGGAGCACTCGGGCGCCTACGGCATGGGCGTCGACTACGCCTACACCATGGTCCACAAGGCGCCGCCGCGCGCGACCGGCGCGCACAAGACGCTCGAGCCGGTGCCCGCCAAAGTGAGCTCTTGATGCGCGGCCCATCGATGGGTTTATTCTCCCTGCTGCGCCCGGCCGTCGCCGCCGCCGCCCTGGTGCTGGGCGTGGCCGGCCCGGCCATGGCGGCCGCGCCGTTGGCCGCCGGCGCCAGCGTCGCCGTCGGCCCGCAATACGATACGACGCACGTCTACGTCAGCAGCGACACCATCGACGCCTTCGTCGCCAGCTTCGTCGCCACCTTCGACGGCAAGGCCTCGCCGCGCGCCGTGTTCACGGTCACGCCGACGCCGAGCAAGACGGCCTCGCAATACATCCAGACCCCGGTCGGCATGTTGTCCGTGTTCGCCTTCCAGACGCCGGTGCCCTATCCCTTCGGCGACGAGCGCACCGGTTATCTGGTGACGGACATGGACAGCGCCGTCGCCGCCGCGCTCAAGGCCGGCGCCGACGTCATGGTCGACAGTTTCGACGATCCCATCGGCAAGGACGCCATCATCGCGTGGCCGGGCGGCCTGAAGATGCAGCTGTACTGGCACACCAAGGCACCGCAGTACGCGCCCTTGCTGACGGTGCCGGACAACCGGGTCTATCTGTCGCGCTACGCGGCCGACCACTTTATCCAGCATTTCCTGGCGTTCTCGCACGGCAAGGTGGTGCTGGACCAACTGAAGGCCGACGGCGGCCAGATCGGCCTGCCCGGCACCACCTTCCGCCAGATCAAGCTGGAGTCGGGCTTCGGCAAGATGGCGATCTTCGTCACCGATGGCAAGCTGCCGTATCCCTACGGACGCGAAACGACCGGCTATCAGGTGGCCGATGTCGACGCCACCATCGCCAAGGCCGTCGCCTCGGGCGCCAAGCTGCTGTCGCCGCCGTACACGATGGCCGAGGGCCGCAGCGCCATCATTGAATTTCCCGGTGCTTACATCGCGGAGATTCATGATGTCCGCAAATAGCGGGGCGCGCTTACCGCAGCACAGTCGCTTGCCGCGCATGATGCTGGCGGCGGGCCTGACGCTGGCCGGCGGCGCGCTGGCGCAGGATGCCACGCCGCCGGCCTCCGTCTCGACTTCGACAACGGCACCGGCACCGGCCGCCGCGTGTCCCGCGCGGCCGGCCATCAACTTCAACCGCTGGAGCGAGAACTGGTCGGTGTTGGCCCAGCCCTGCGTGCCGCGCGCGCCCTTCGACGGCCTCAAATACCTGCCACTGTCGGACGACGGCCTGTCCTACCTGTCGCTGGGCGCCAACCTGCGCGAGCGCATGGAGCACAACGATGCGCCGTCCTTCGGCATCGGCGCCGGCGGCCATGCGGACACTTACGTCATCGAGCGCGCCGAGGTGCACGCCGACCTGCGGCTGGGCCCGCAGTGGCAAGCCTTCGTCCAGCTGGAAGACGCGCGGCCCTTCCACAAGGACGCGGTCAGCCCCGTCGACCGCGACCAGCTCGACCTGGAGCAAGCCTTCGTCACCTATGTGCGCCGGCTCGACGACGGCTGGTTCAAGGCCCGCGCCGGCCGCCAAGAAATGGCGTTCGACTTGCAGCGCTTCATCGCCGTGCGCGACGGCCCCAACGTGCGGCAATCGTTCGACGCCCTGTGGGCCGACTGGGAAACGCCGCACATGCGCTGGATCGCCTATCTCACGCAGCCGGTGCAGTACCGCGACGCCAGCCACTTCGACGACATCTCCAACGGCCACCTGAGTTTCAACGGCTTGCGCGTCGAACGCAACGACATCGGCGGCGGCGACCTGTCGGCCTATTACTCGCGCTACCGCCGCGACGGCGCCCGCTTCCTCGACGGCCAGGGCGACGAGGGCCGCAACGTGTTCGATGTGCGTTATTCCGGCAAGACGGCGCGTTTCGACTGGGACGTGGAAACGATGGCGCAGAGCGGCCAGGTCGGCGCCCGCTCGATACGGGCGTGGGCGCTCGGCTCCATCATCGGCTACGGCTGGCCGCAGCTGGCGGGCAAGCCGCGCGCCGGCTTGCAGTTCGACGCCGCCTCGGGCGACCACCATGCCGGCGACGGCCGGGTGGGGACCTTCAATCCGTTGTTCCCGAATGGCTATTATTTCAGCCTGGCCGGCTACACCGGCTACGCCAATCTGATCCACCTGAAGCCGTCGCTGACGCTCAAACCCATCGCCGGCCTGACGCTGCTGGCCGCGCTCGGCCTGCAATGGCGCGAGACCACGGCCGATGCCGTCTACGCGCAGGGCTCGGCCGTGGTGCCGGGTACGATGGGGCGCGGCCGGCGCTGGACCGGCGCCTACGCGCAGACGCGGGCCGACTGGAGCGTCAACCGCAACCTGACGGCGTCGGTCGAGGCGGTGCACTTCCAGGTCGGCGACACGCTCCGCCAGGCCGGCGGCGCCAATGCCGATTACGTCGGCGTGGAATTGAAGTTCGGCTGGTGACGGCGCCGCCGCCGCGCCCGGCGACCGTCAAGTCGTGATGCCGAACAGTTCCAGCTTCAAGCCCTTCATCCCGTTCGGCACATAGATGGCGATGGCTTCGGCCTTCATCATATTGTCGTACAGCGCGCCCTTGCTCTCGACCGAGAAATAATAGGTGTTGGGCCGCACCGGCACCTCGGCCGGCACCTGGGCCATGTGGACCAGCTCGATGCCCGGCAGCGCCAGGCCGACGATGCGTTCGATGTCGTCGGGCGAGCCGACCTTGAAGCGCAGCGGCACCACGGCCACCAGTTCCAGCGCCGGCATGTCGGCGTTGACGGCCAGGCACAGCGCGGTCTGTCTGTCGACCCGGGTGGCGTCGAGGCGGCCGTGGTAGTGCGTGCTCTTGTGCTCGTCGAGCTTGAGCGCGATGGTGAAGTAGCGCGACGAGATGACGGTGTCGACCAGGTCGCAGATCAGCAGGTCGAGCCGGGCGAAGCCGGGCGAAGCCGGGCGCGGCGTCCTCGTGGACATAGGCCGGCAGGTCGGCCAGCGCGTACTTGGTGGAGAACGTCATCAGGCCGCCGGTCAGCGTCATCAGGCGGTCGAACAGTTGCTCGGGATGGTGCAGGCGATAGCGCGTGCAGTGGGTCAGCGCGGCGCCGGCCGTGCTGATGGTGTTGAGCATCCAGAACGAGGCGATGTCGCCGCTGTGCACTTCGATGGCGTGCTTGCTGGGCTGGCGGTGGCGGGCGTACAGCGCCTCGATCTTCACGTTGAGCTTGCCGAGCAGGCTATCGAGCGCCGTTTGCAGGCCGGCCGCCGCGACCGACAGGCTGGGAGGGATGAAGTCGGGGTCGATTTCAAAGCCGCCGCTGACCAGGCGCCGCAGCCGCACCACGGGGAAGCTGACGTAGGCGTTGCGCGACTCGAACTGCGACATCAGCCGCACGGTCTTGTGCAGATATTCGACGTCGACGCTGATGGCGTCCGTGTACAGGTCGGCCGTTTCGGACGCGGCGCGGGTATAGCGCGTGCCGTCCTGCGCACTGCGCGGACCGGCCAGGCTGCCGCCGTGGGCGTTCAGTTCCGGCAGCGCGGCGTAGAAGGTGAAGCTTTGCTGGTCGGGCGCCAGCTTGCCCAGGTCGACCGCCAGCGGCAGCGGGTCCGACAGCGGCGCCTCGTACAGTTCGCCGTCCTGGAACAGCAGCGACATGGTTTCCGCGCTCAGCACGTTGTTGGCCAGCGCGTCGCGGTTCCATTTCAATTCGCTCACGCCCCACAGGTGCGGATTGAGGGCGGCGGCCACGCGCTGCAAGCGGCCTTCGTGATAGCGGTCGAGCTGCTGTAGTTGTTGCGGCCCCAGCGTCAAGCCTTCGGACCAGAGGATTTTGGATGGCAAGCTCATGCTGTTCTCCCGGTGATGGACGCGCGTCGCGCGCAGTTCCGTAGCATGCAATGGGCGCGGACCGGCATGGTTGATGCGGCGCAGCCGGGGGCCGCTTATGGTCGTTGATGGCCGCCGGGGCGGGGCGCCGATACCGCGCCTTGTGCCGCCGCATGGGGAGCCGGCGCCGGCGCCGCGATAATGGCCGCTCCGCGCCGGCGCGCGCCATGTCCCTTGGAGAAACTGATGACCCCACGCTACGCCCCCGGCCTGTTCGACCGCTTGATGGACGAGCAGCGCGGCGCCAACGCCGGCTGGTCGCTGGAACAGCTGAAGGACGCCGTGGCGCGCGACCTGGAAGATTTGTTCAACACCCGCGCCGCCTTGTCCGACAGCGTGCTGGCCGCCTTTCCGGAAGTCGGCAAATCCATCCTCAGCTACGGCCTGATCGACTTCGCCGGCCTGTGCCTGACCAGCGACGAGGACAAGAAAAAAATCTGCGCCGCCGTCGAGCTGGCCGTCCAGCGCCACGAGCCGCGCCTGTACGCGGTCAGCGCCGCCTTGCAGGTGGCTGGGTGCTGGTAAACCGGGTCAACATCGTTATCCGCGCGCGGCTGCGGGCCGATCCGGCCGCCGAGCTGGTGCAGTTCGACGCCGTGTTGAAACCGTCGACCCAGCAGTATTCGATCCGGCGGCCGGGCGGCCCGTTGGCGACCGATTGAAGTAAATCGTTTATATCGTTTATATCGTTTACTTGAAGCGGTAGCTGAGCGCGACCAGCCCGGTGTCGGCCGTATGGCGCGCCACCAGCGCGCTGGCGCCGACGCTGCCGCCCAGCCACGTGCGGCGCAGGTTGGCGTTGACGTACCAGTTGCCGCCGACGTGGGCTTCGATGAACAGCGCGGCGAAGGGATTGGTGGCGGCGCCCGGCTGATAGGCCGCCACGCCGGTGCGGCGCGCCTCGTCGCCGGAGACGCCGTAGAAATAGCGGGTGTAGGCGCTCGACTGGTATTCCAGGCCGGCTTGCGGGTAGATCGCCAGCGGACCGGCATCGATTTCGGCGGCGTAGATCAGGTCCGCCAGATTGCCTTTGGAGCGGCCGACGTCTCGGAACACGTTGACGAAGAAGGCGCCGACCGGCGTCACCTGTAGCGTGCCCAGTCCCAGCGGCACCGACGTTTTGCGCTGGTCGAAGCGGCCCAGCGCGGTGCGCAGCGGCGTGTAGCCATCCTCGTTGAACTTGCCGACCAGTTCCAGATAGCCGTAGCCGGCCGGCAGCACGCGCAGGCCGACGGTGTCGATGCGGGCGAAGGCGCGCCCGTAGTCGGCATTGGCGTAGGGGATGGCGTTGACGGCGTGCGACTGGCCGCGTCCGACCGGCGGCGCGTTGTCGACGCCGAGGCCGATGTCGCCGATCAAACGCATCGGCGAGGGATAGTCCGCCGTGGCGCCGGCGTCGGCCTGCTGCGCGTGGGCGGGAGCGGACAGCGCGGTGAGCAATGTGGCGAGCGGCAGGAGGGCGCCGTGGCGGCGGTTAAATCGGCAAGGCATGGGTGGGTCTTTCGGGTCTGGCGCGGTGCGGCGAGCCGAGATTGTAAGGGAGTTGCCGATTCCCGGTTGAAATAGTCCTTGAACCGCCATCGCGCAGCGTGTAGCCTGAGCTGGCAGGCCCGGCGTCGGGCCGGGGAGAACGGGATGCGCAAGCAGGGTGCTGCCGTATGGGCGATGGCGATGGTGGTGATGATGGGCGTGAGCTTGGTTGCGGCGCGGGCCGACACGGTCGCGCCGGGTGTCGCCGGTAGCGGCAGGCTGATCGCCGGCAAGGGCGTGCTGGCCGCGACGGCTGCGGCGACCGCGCGGGCCGCTGCGGCCCAGCCGGGTGCCATTCGCGCAGGCAAGCCGTCCGCGCAAGGAGGCGGCGTTGGCGGCCAGATAGCGGCCACCGGTGCGGCGCCGAACGTCGGCGCCAACAATAACGCCAATGTCAATGCCAACGCCAACAACAACGCCAACGCCAACGCCAACGCCAACGCCAACGCCAACGCCAACGCCGTGCGCGGCGGTCTGGCCGGCAATGCCAGCGTGCTGGTTTATGCCGATGGCGTAGCGATGAACGCCGTCCCGCCGCCGTCCTCCGCCAGCATGGACGACATCGACCACTCCGGCATCGTCAGCCACCCGGCGACGCCGAAGACAAAGTCCAAGCCATCGAGCTTGCATTTGTCGACCGGCAGGCCGCTGCCGCTCAGCACGGGCGAGTGAGCCGGCGCCGCCCGGTCCGCGCCGGCCAGCGGCGCTGGTCGGCCGTCGCCTAGAAAAAGGCCGACAGCGCGGTAGCGATGCCGATCACGGCGGCGCCGCAGGAACCCCACAGCAGCCAGCGTTTGCGCGTCAGCACGGTGATGGCGGCCAGCGCCACGGCGATCTGGATGAAGGTCAGCGCCAGCGCCAGCCGCTCGTGCGGCCGCAGCTTCGCTTCCGAGCGCTCGCCCAGTTCGCGCGACTCCGCTTCCAGCTTGCTGGCCTCGGCCTTGACGCCTTCCTTGTCGTGCTGCTCCTTGGCCGCGTCGGCCAGGAATTTGGTCTTGACGGCGGCGTCGGTGGTCAGCGCCGCCGTCGCCTCGGCGATGTGGCCCTTGGTCGACTTGGCCTGGTACAAGGCCCACTGGTCGCTGGCCTTGGCCTGCATCAGGATGCTTTCATTCTTGAGGAACATGGCCTCGTTCTGGGCGCTGCCGCTCTGGTAGCTGATGAGCGCGCCGATGGTGGCCAGCACCGCCGTCATCAGCGCGATCTTCTGCGCCAGGCCGACGTGTTCGGACGCTTCTTCGACCGCGTGTTCGTGCGGGCTGGGGACTTCATATTCTTCTTCCATGTCTTACCTTTTCGCGGAGTCGGTGGCGGCGGGCCAACGGGATATCAATAATGTGGCAAGATCGTAGCAAATTCGTCGCGACGCGGTATTGCGCGCGCTTAGATCCTAACATCGCCCCGCCCGGGGCTGGAGGAAAACATGCTGGCCGAGTTCAGACCGGCGACGCTCGCCGCGTTGTCGACATGCTGGTTGATGCTGGCGCTGGCGCCGTCGCCGGCGCGGGCCGGCTGCACGCGCGCCATCGTCGTGCCGGCGTCGGCGCTGGGCAAGATGATCGTCATCGACAAGGAGAGCGGCGCCGTCTCCGGCATCTACCCCGATCTGCTGCGCGAGCAGGGCCGCAAGGCCGGCTGCGTCTTCGCCTTTCCCGTGGTGCCGCGCGTGCGCGCCGAGATGATGTTGCGCACCGGCCAGGCCGACCTGCTGCTGGCGGCCACGCCGGTGGCCGAGCGCGGCCAGTGGGGCGACTATATTCCCATGGTCGGCACCGAGTGGATGCTGATCTCGCGCGCGGGCGCGCCGGCGCCGCCGACGGTGGCCGCGCTGGCGGCGCTGACGGGCGTGCGCTTCAACGCCGTGCGCGGCTTTAATTTCGGCGCCCGCTATCAGGCCATGCTCGATGCCCTGGAGCAGCGCGGCGAGCTGGAACTGGTGCCGGACGCGCAGACGGTGGCCGCCAAGATGCTGGCCGGCCGCGTCGATTACAGTTATATGCCGTCGAACACCTTCGCCGGCGCGCTCGACGCGCTGGGCGTCGACGGCGCCGGCCGCGGCGCGTTCCAGTACACGCGGCTCGACGGCATTCCCGCGTCGACCAGCGGCGTCTATTTGTCGAAAAAACTGTCGCCGGCCGATGCGCGCGAAGTGACGGCGATACTGCTGGCGCTGCGCGCCGACGACAGCATCCTGGCGCGCGCCCGCGCGCTCTACTCGCCGCAGGAAATGAGCAGCATCTTCCCGCTGCCGGGGGCCAAAAAGACGGGGCCGGGCGGCCGGCCGGCGCTGCTGTCGGCCGGCCTCGCGCCTCAGGGCGGCGGCGACTGAAGCGGCGGCGCCAGCCGGTCCGCCTCGCGCTGCGCCCATCGCAGCGACGCGGCCGGGTCCATGCCCTCGTCGAGCACGCGGTCTATGGCTTGTTTGAGCACCGTGCGCAGCCGCATATTGTTGGTGCTCATCAGCTTGGGCTTGGCGTATTTCAGCTGGGCGCGCACGCGCAGGAACGGTTCTTCGCGGGCGTAGCGGGCGGCCAGCGCGGTGTCGGCGAAGGCGCCGGCGACGACCGGGAAAAAGCCGGTCGCCACGCTGATGCGGGCTTGCACCGACGGCTGATACAAGAACGCCGCCAGCTTCAGCGCCGCCTGTTGCTCGGCCGCGCTCATGCCCTTGGCCAGATACAGATTGCCGCCGCCGACGGCCACCCCATAGTTTTTATTCTTAGGCAGCATGTCGGCCATCCACGCGAACCGGGCGTGGGCGCGCACCGTTTCCAGCCCGCCCGAGGAATAATAGCTGACCGCGCAATAGCCGCCGACGAAGCCGTTCAGCGTCGCCTTCCATGTGTTCATGCGCACCAGGTAGTGCTCGTCCTTGAGCCGCTTCCAGAACGCCAGCGCCTCGGTCGCCTCCGGCGTGGCCAGCGTCACGCGGCCGTGCTCCATGTCCATCAGCGCGCCGCCGCTCTGGCGCACCATGGCCTCGAACAGATAGTCGTACCAGTCGCCGCCCAGGCAGAACGGGGCCTGGTGCGAGCGCGCGTGCAGCTTGCCGAGCACGGTTTCGAAATCGGCCCAGCCGGCCGGCAGGCTGTCCTGGCCGAGGCCGGCATCGCGCAGTTTTTCCAGGTTGTACAGCACCACCGGCGTGCTGCGCACGAAGGGCGGCCCGCACAGCTTGCCGCCGCGGCAGTAGCTGTTGCCTAGGAATTCGGGGAGGAAGGGCGCCAGGAAGGCTTTTTCGTTGCCGTAGCGGGCCAGCGCCTCGCCGAAGGGCTCGATCAGCCCCATCTGTTCCAGCTCCAGCGTCTCCGACACTTCGGCCACGAACACGGCCGCGCGCCCGCCCTCGGGCAGCTGGCGCAGCTTGGCGATCACATCGTCCCACTGGCCGAGCGGCATGAAGTCGACCCGGATGTCGGGCTGCTGGCGCTCGAATTCGTGGGCCAGGTTGTAATACAGGCGCGACGATTCAGCCGTCGCGCCCGAGGGGACGATGAATTTGAGCGCGACCGTGGCGGCGCGCGCCGGCAGCGCCAGGCCGAGCGCCAGCAAGCCGGCCGCTACATATGGTGCGATGCGCATTGACTATTCTCCCTGGTGGCGAATGTACCACAGAAGAATTTGCTTTGCAGCAACGCCCACCTTTCTTGCTAGTAGCTGGTCAGCGCGACCGGCTGGCCGCCCTTGAAGGTGTAGATCGTCACGGGCGACTGCTTCATGTCGCCGTGGGGATCGAAGGCGTAGCTGCCGGCCACGCCGGCGTAGTTGCCGGCGGCGATGGCGGCGCCGACCTTGGCCGGGTCGACCGAATTGCTCTTTTGCATGGCTTGCGCGTACAACATCGTGGCGTCGTAGTAGGCGGCGGCGTAGACGTCGGCGTCCTGGTGGTAGCGCTGCTTGAACCTGGCCTTGAAGGCGGGGCCGGCGCCGGCCTTGTCGAGGATGGCGCCGCCCTGCGAGCACAGCACGTTGTCGGCCACGCCGTCGCCGCCCAGCTTGCCCATCTCGGCGGTGCAGATGGTGTCGCCGCCCAGCAGCTTGGCCGTGATGCCCAGCTGCTGCATCTGGCGCGCCATCGGCGCGGCCTGCGGCGCGTAGCCGCCGAAGAAGATGGCGTCGACTTTTTTCCCCTTCAGCTTGGTCAAGATGGCGCTGAAGTCGAAGGCCTTGTCGTTGGTGAATTCGTGGCCGGCCACGGTCATGCCGGAGGCCCTGGCCTGCTTCTGGAATTCCTCGGCCACGCCCTGGCCGAAGGCGGTGCGGTCGTCGATCACGGCGACGGTCTTGAATTTCAGCACCTGGGCCGCGTACAGCGCCATCTTCGAACCCAGCTGGCTGTCGCTGGCGTTGACGCGGAACAGGCCCGGATAGCCCTGCAGCGTGATCTTGGGATTGGTGGCGACGGTGGCGACGAGCACGCCGGCGTCGTTGTAGGCGCGCGAGGCGGGGATGGCCACGCCCGAGTTGTACGGGCCGACGACGAATTTGACGCCGTGGTCGATCAGCTTTTGCGCCGCCGCCACGCCGGCTTTCGGGTCGCCTTGGTCGTCCTCCGACATCAGCACGAATTTAACCTTCTTGCCGCCGACGGTGATGGGCTTGGCGTTCAGCTCCTCGATGGCCAGGCGGGCGCCGTTTTCATTGTCCTTGCCGGAAAAGGCTTGCGGACCCGACAGCGGGCCGCTGTGGCCGATCTGGACCACGAGCTCGTCCGCAGCGGCGGCGCCGGCCAGTGCCAGCAGCGCGACGGCGCCGGCGATGTGCTTCAATTGCATACGATCTCCCGATAATGGATGGCCACGGCGCGGCGGCGGCGCGCGGCAAAGACGGCAATTATCGCCAATATCGGAAAATATTATCGTGTTAGTTGCGGCCGGGCCGGGCTTTATTTGGGGCCGGCCGACCTGGAAACGGACGCCGCTCCGAATTTAATTCGGATGCGGGCCGCCGTTGCCATCCCGCTAACTCGGCGGCGCGTCGCTGGCGCTGTCGACCGGCTGCACCGGCGCGACCTTGGGCACCGGTTCCGGCCGTCGTGGCGGCGCCGCGGCCGGCCGGCTTTCCACCGCCGCCTGCGCGCCGCCCAGGCGGTAGGCCGCGATCGCCGCCGCCAACGCCGGATTGACGGCCAGCGGATCGACGGCGCCGGCGCCGTTGTTGGCCGGCGCGTTGTCCTGCGCGGCCGGATTGGCCAGCACCACCGGTTGTGGCACCGCGTCGATGGCGGCCTGGGCGTTGGCGATGGCCGCGGCGACGGCCAATTCCGTGGCCGCCTGCGGCGACTGGGCCGCCGCAGCCTGCGTGATGGCGGCGTTTTCAGCCGCCGTCAGCGCCGCCGCGTCGGCGATGCTCTGCACCGTCCGGGCGCGCGCCTGCGCGGCGGCGGCCTCGGTGCGCACCGAGGCGCC
>NZ_JANXMI010000274.1 GCF_025354735.1 Rugamonas sp. | reverse complement strand
TATGAATTTCATCAGCCTAGTTCCTGTTCTGGATTTCCAAGTGCGCAGTGTGGCACAAGAAACCGTTTATATCAAAAAAAGTGGTCGTCAAACCGTGGAGTGCGATGCCGATGGTGGACAGCGCCATCCAAACAAAAAAAGCGGCATCCAGGGACGCCGCTTTTTTACATCCATCAGTGGTAGACGCTTCAGTCCTCGATGATCGGTTGCCCGACCATCGCGTCGACCCGCTCGCGCAACTGCTTGCCCGGCTTGAAGTGCGGCACCCGTTTTTCCGGCACCATCACCTTGTCGCCCGACTTTGGGTTGCGCCCGATACGCGGCGGCCGGCTGTTCAGAGCAAAGCTGCCAAAACCACGGATCTCGATGCGCTGACCAGTCGATAAAGCATTGGTCATCGCATCAAGTATGGTCTTGACCGCGTACTCCGCATCCTTGGCCACCAGCTGAGAATAACGCTCAGCCAGGCGGTTAATCAACTCGGACTTGGTCATCTACTGAACCGGTGTCTTAGTTCTTGTTATCGAATTTGGCTTTCAACAGCGCGCCCAGGCTGGTGGTGCCCGAAGCTGCGTTGTTGTCGGTCGCGGCCATTTTCTGCATCGCTTCCTGGGTCTCGACGTTGTCTTTCGCTTTGATCGACAGCTGGATGCTGCGAGCTTTGCGGTCGATGTTGATGACCAGGGCTTCGACGGAATCGCCGACCTTCAGGTGCGTGCCGGCATCTTCCACGCGGTCGCGGGAGATTTCGGAAGCGCGCAGGTAGCCTTCGACTTCTTCGGACAGTTGGATCACGGCGCCTTTAGGCTCGACCGATTTCACGGTGCCGGTGACCAGCGCGCCCTTGTCGTTCATGGCGGCGAAGTTGTTGAACGGGTCGCCTTCCAGTTGCTTGACGCCCAGGGAAACGCGCTCGCGCTCGACGTCGATGGCCAGAACGATGGCTTCCAGTTCGTCGCCCTTCTTGAAGCGACGCACGGCTTCTTCGCCGGTCTCGGTCCACGACAGGTCGGACAGGTGCACCAGGCCGTCGATGTTGCCGGCCAGGCCGATGAACACGCCGAAGTCGGTGATCGACTTGATGGCGCCACGGACTTTATCGCCCTTCTTGTGGGTCACGCCGAAGTCATCCCATGGATTCGCTTTGCACTGCTTCATGCCCAGCGAAATACGGCGACGCTCTTCGTCGATTTCCAGAACCATCACTTCAACTTCATCGCCCAGCTGGACGACTTTGTTAGGAGCGACGTTCTTGTTGGTCCAGTCCATTTCGGACACGTGGACCAGACCTTCGATACCCTGCTCGACTTCAACGAAGGCGCCGTAGTCGGTGAGGTTGGTGACTTTACCGAACAGACGGGTGCTTTGTGGGTAACGACGGGACAGACCGGTCCAAGGATCGTCGCCCAGCTGCTTCACGCCCAGCGAAACGCGGTTCTTTTCCTGATCGTACTTCAGGACTTTGGCGGTGATTTCCTGGCCAACCGTCAGCACTTCCGACGGGTGACGCACACGACGCCATGCCAGATCGGTGATGTGCAGCAGGCCGTCGATGCCGCCCAGGTCCACGAAGGCGCCATAGTCGGTGATGTTCTTGACGACGCCGGTCACGACCGTGCCTTCTTTCAGCGTTTCCATCAGTTTCTGACGCTCTTCGCCCATCGAAGCTTCGATGACGGCGCGGCGGGACAGAACGACGTTGTTACGCTTGCGGTCCAGTTTGATGACCTTGAATTCGAGGGTCTTGCCTTCGAACGGGGTGGTGTCCTTGACCGGACGGGTGTCGACCAGCGAACCCGGCAGGAAGGCGCGGATGCCGTTGGTCAGAACGGTCAGGCCGCCCTTGACTTTGCCATTGACGGTACCGACGACGATCTCGCCCGATTCCATGGCTTTTTCCAGTGCCAGCCACGAAGCCAGACGCTTGGCTTTGTCGCGCGACAGGATGGTGTCGCCGAAACCGTTTTCGAGCGATTCGATGGCCACGGAAACGAAATCGCCAACTTTGACTTCCAGTTCGCCGTGGTCGTTCTTGAATTCTTCAACAGGGATGAAAGCTTCCGATTTCAGACCAGCGTTCACGATCACGAAATTGTGGTCGAGACGCACGACTTCAGCGGAGATGACTTCGCCGGAGCGCATATCTTGACGGGACAACGACTCTTCGAAGAGCGCTGCAAAACTTTCCATACCAGTGGTAGCTGTAGACATAGGGGGTTCACAAATGGTTATCCAGCAGAGATCGCACTATGCGACTTAAACTGGGTTAGGGTTGCAATACGCCCGAAACCGGCACTTGCCGGCGGCGGGCACCAACGGCAGCGCGCTTGTCGATATCAGCTGCAATATTGAAAAGGCGGCACTGCTTTACTGCTTGAAGGCGCCATTACTTGATGGCGGACGCATGCCATTTCAAGACCGCATCGACGGCTTCATCAGCCGTCATATCGGACGTGTCGAGCACATGCGCCCCTTCCGCCGGCAGTAGCGGCGCTATCGCCCGTTGAGTATCACGGTCGTCGCGCGCTTGCAAATCCATCAGAAGGTCTTCCATACTAGCAGAAAAACCCTTGTCTATCAATTGCTTATATCGGCGCCCCGCGCGCGCCGCCACACTTGCCGTCAAAAACACCTTGACCTGGGCGTGCGGGAAGATGACCGAGCCCATGTCGCGGCCGTCGGCCACCAGGCCCGGTGCCTTGCGGAAGCCCAGCTGCAGGCCGATCAGCGCGTGGCGCACGGTCGGGTACACGGCGATCTTCGAGGCCGTGTTGCCGACCTCCTCGGCGCGGATGGCGTCGCTGACGTTTTCCTGCGACAGGATGACGTCGCCGCCCACGAAGCTGCACGGAAGGTGCTCGGCCAGCTTGGCCAGCGCGTGCTCGTCGGCCAGGTCGGTGCCGCGGCGGATCGCCATCAGCGCCGTCAGGCGGTACAGCGCGCCGGAATCCAGATAGTGGTAGCCGAGTTTGTCGGCGACGCGGTGCGCCACCGTGCCCTTGCCGGAAGCGGTGGGGCCGTCGATGGCAATGACAGGAATGTGAGAGGTCGGCATAAGATCAAAAAGTCAGCTAAAAATTAAAAGGCGGGCGCCAGGTTTTGCGCGCGACGCCCGGGTCCGGAATCGGGGTCAGACCCCGAAGTCACGCCGCCGGCCCTATGAACGCGCGATCCCGGCAAACACCGCGAAGTAATCGGGAAACGTCTTGCCCACGCAGCTGGGATCGTTGATGCGCATCGCGTTGCCGCGCCGCGCCATCCCGTCCAGCGACGCCAGCGAAAAACACATCGCCATGCGGTGGTCGTCATAGGTGTCGATGGTGGCCGGCGTGATGACCGCCGGCGGCGTCACGCGCAAATAATCGGCGCCCTCCTCCACCACCGCGCCCAGCTTGCGCAACTCGGTCGCCATCGCCGCGATGCGGTCGGTTTCCTTCACGCGCCAGCTGGCGATATTGCGCAGCGTGCTGGTGCCGTCGGCGTACAGCGCGGCGATCGCGATCGTCATCGCCGCGTCGGGAATGTGATTGAAGTCGGCGTCGATGGCCTTGAGCGGACCGTTGGCGCGCGCCTCGATCCAGTTGTCGCCCATGGTGATCCGCGCGCCCATCTGTTCCAGCGCGGCGACGAAGCGGACATCGCCCTGGATGCTGTCGCGGCCCACGCCCTCGACCCGCACCGGACCGCCGCCGATCGCGCCGGCCGCCAAAAAGTAGGAGGCCGAGGAGGCGTCGCCCTCGACGTGGATGGTGCCCGGGCTTTGATAAACCTGGCCCGCCGCCAGCGTGAACGACTGCCAGCCATCCTGCTCGACGACGACGCCGAAGCGGCGCATCAGGTTCAGCGTGATCTCGATGTAGGGCTTGGAAATGAGCTCGCCGACGACGTCGATGGAGATCGCGTGCTCGCGCGCCATCAGCGGCGCCACCATCAGCAGCGCGGTCAGGAACTGGCTCGACACATTGCCGCGCACCGACAGCCGCTGCGCGTGGATCTGGCCGCGGCCGATGTGCAGCGGCGGGAAGCCGGCGTTGCCGGTGTATTCAATCTGCGTACCGGCCGCGTTGAGCGCGTCGACCAGGTCGCCGATGGGCCGCTCATGCATGCGCGGCACGCCGTGCAGCGTGTAGTCGCCGCCGATCACGGCCAGCGCCGCCGTCAGCGGACGGATGGCGGTACCGGCGTTGCCCATGAACAGATCGGCCGACTGGTTCGGGAACACGCCGGCCACGCCCTGCACGTGGTGCACGGTGCCGGTCGCGGTTTGCTCTTCGGACCACTGCACGCCGAGCGCGCGCAATGCCGCCAGCATGACGGCCGTGTCGTCCGACGCCAGCAGGTCGACGATATCGACCGCGCCCTGCGACAACGCCGCCAGCAGCAGGATGCGATTCGAAATGGACTTCGATCCCGGCAGGCGGACCACGCCCTCCACATGGGCGACCGGTTGAAGATCAATAAATTCGCTGCTCATAAAATTCCGTTCTAAAAAGAGAAGTCCCGGCGCCGTTCGCGCTGGCGGCCCTTGCAAAAGCCAAGGCCGAAATCAGGGCTGGACACTGCCGCCACTTCGGGGGCAGACCACGGTCTTGACCCCGGCTCCAGGGCGCCGGCTCATCCGGGCAGGTCGCCGCATCACTCAGCCTTGTCCCGCACCAGCGGCGCCTCCGCCGTTTCTATCGCCGTGATCCACTGATGGCGGGCCCGCTGCGCGTTGGCGTACATGCTTTCGAGCGCGGCGCCGTCGCCGGCGGCCAGCCGCGCGCGCAATGTCGTCAATTGTGCCAGATACGCATCGAGCTCGGTCAGCAACGCCGACTGGTTGGCGAGGCTGATGTCGCGCCACATCTCCGGCGACGACCCGGCGATGCGGGTGAAATCGCGAAAACCGCTGGCCGCGTACTGGAACAGCAAATCGGCATGCGGTTTGTTGGCGATATCGTCCACCAGCGCATACGCCAGCAAATGCGGCAGATGGCTGACGGAGGCGAACACCTTGTCATGCTCCTGCGGCGACAAATGACGAATCACCGCGCCGCAGGCCGACCACGCCGCCGCCACGCGTCCGACGTCGGCCGCGCTGTTTTCCGCCAGCGGCGCCAGCACCACCTTCTTGCCGGCATACAGATCATCGACGGCCGCCTCGGGACCATTGCTCTCGCGTCCCGCGATTGGATGACCGGGCACGAACTGCGCGATTTTTCCGCCCAGCGCGCGCCGCGCCGCCGCCACCACATCGGCCTTGGTGCTGCCGGCGTCCGTGACCACGGTGCCCGCTTGCAGATGCGGCGCCAGCGCCGACAAAATCGCCGCCGTCTGCGCCACCGGCGCGGCCAGCAGCACCAGGTCGGCGCCATCGAGGGCCGCCGCCATGTCGGCGCCGGCCGCGTCGATGATGCCCAGCTCGCGCGCCCGCGCCAGCGACGCCGCCGAGCGGTCCATGCCGACGACGATGCGCACCGCGCCGGCCTTTTTCAGCGCCAGCGCGAACGAGCCGCCGATCAGGCCCACACCGAAGATGACGATTTTATCGAGCACGGCTTCCCCTATCCTTACGCGGCCAGCGCCTTGGTCAGCGCCGCGATCAGGATCGCGTTTTCCTGCGGCAGGCCGATGGAAATGCGCAGCCATTGCGGCAAGCCGTAATTGCCGACCGGGCGCACGATCACGCCCTGCTGCAACAGCGCCAGATTGACGCGCGCGCCGGCGTCCGCGTCGGCGCCGACCTTGACCAGCACGAAGTTACCGAACGACGGCACGTACTCCAGGCCGAGCGCCTCGAACGCGGCGACGAACTGCTGGTAGCCGGCGGCGTTGTTGGCCGCGCTGCGGCTCAAGAATTCCTTGTCGTTGAGCGCCGCGATGGCCGCCGCCTGCGCCATCGAGTTGACGTTGAACGGCTGGCGGATGCGGTTCAGCAGATCGGTCAGCGCCGGTTGCGCGATGCCGAAGCCGACCCGCAGGCCTGCCAGCCCATAGGCCTTGGAAAAGGTACGCGAGACCAGCAGGTTGGGATATTTTTTCACCCACTGCGCCGATTCGAACTGGTTTTCGGCGGCCAGGAATTCGTTGTAGGCTTCGTCGAGCACCACCACCACGTGGGCCGGCACCTTCTGCAAAAAGGCTTCCATCTCGGCGGCCGGGATGAAGGTGCCGGTCGGGTTGTTCGGATTGGCGACGAAGATCAGGCGCGTGTCGGCGTCGACGGCGGCCAGCATCGCCGCCAGGTCGTGGCCGTAGTCGGCGGCCGGCACCACGATGTGGCGCGCGCCCAGGCCCTGCGTGGCCAGCGCGTACACCGCGAACGAATACTGCGAGTAGACCACGGCCTGGCCTTTTTCAACGAAGGCGTGGGCGGCGATTTCGAGGATGTCATTGCTGCCGTTGCCGAGCGTGATCCAGTCGGCCGGCACGTCATAGCGCTTGGCCAGCGCGGCTTTCAGGTCGAAGCCGTTGGCGTCCGGGTAGCGCCCCAGGTCGGCGGCGGCGGCCAGCATGGCCTGCCGGGCCGATTCGGGCACGCCGAAGGGATTTTCGTTCGACGCCAGCTTGACGATGGAGGCCTCGTCGAGGCCGAATTCGCGCGCGACTTCCGCGATCGGTTTGCCGGCTTGGTAGGGAGCGATGGCGCGGACGTATTCCGGGCCGTAGTGGTTGGACATGGAGTCTCTCGGATTCTGGTTGAAGGTTAAGTCAGGCTGACCGGATACGATCCGAGCACCTTGAAGAAGGCCGCGTTACTTTGCAGCTCCTCGAGCGCCTTGGCCACGGCCTCGTTCTGCACATGGCCTTCGACGTCGACGTAGAAATAATATTCCCAGGTGCCGGTGCGGGCCGGGCGCGATTCGAAGCGCGTCATCGACACGTTGTACTGGGCCAGCGAGCCAAGCAGCCGATACATGGCGCCCGCCTTGTGCGGCGCGGCCAGCGCCAGCGAGGTGCGGTCGTGGCCCGAGGGGCCGGCCTGCAAGTGGCCGATCACGGCGAAGCGCGTGCGGTTGTGCGGGTCGTCCTGGATGTTGGCCTTGACGGTGCCCAGGCCATAGCGTACACCGGCGCGCTCGCCGGCGATGGCCGCGATGCCGTGGTCGTCGCGCGCCATGCGGGCCGCCTCGGCGTTGGACGAAACGGCGCGGCGCTCGATCTCGGGATAGTTATTGTTCAACCAGATCTGGCACTGCGCCAGCGCCTGCGCGTGGGCGCAGATGGCGGTGATGCCGTCCATATTGCCGGTGCCGGTCAGCAGGCTGTGACGCACGGCGATGGCCACTTCGCCGCTGATCGTCAGCGGCGTTTGCAGCAGCAGGTCGAGCGTGCGGCCGATCGCGCCCTCGGTCGAATTCTCGACCGGGACCACGCCGAAATCGGCGGTGCCCGCTTCGGTGGCGCGGAACACCTCGTCGATCGACGAGCAGGCCAGCACGTCGACCGCGTTGCCGAACTGCTGGTAGACGGCTTGCTCGCTGTAGGTGCCGGCCGGCCCGAGGAAGGCCACGGTGACGCGCCGCTCCAGCGAGCGGCAGGCCGACATGATTTCGCGGAAGATGGTTTGCAGCGATTCGTCGGCCATCGGTCCGGGATTGCGCTCGGCCACGCCGCGCAGCACCTGCGCCTCGCGCTCGGGGCGGAACACCGGCGCGTTGGTGAGCGCCTTGACGTGGCCGACCTCCTGCGCCACCTTGGCGCGGCGGTTCAGCAGGTCGAGGATTTGCGCGTCGATGGCATCGATCTGCACGCGCAAGGGGGTCAGTTTGTCTGTCATGTTCTGCGTATATTGTCAGTGATATGCATGGAATTCCGGTCGAACGCGGTCTTGCCGCGATCAGCCGGCGCCGCCACGTCGGGGTCAAGACCGCGGGTCAAGACCGTGGGTCAAGACCGCGGGTCAAGGCCCCGATTAGCCGCGCGTCGCATCATCTTTAAAAATCAAAATCAGCGGCCCGCGAACTCGTTCAAATAATAGACCAGGGCTTGCACGCCCTCGATCGGCATCGCGTTGTAGATCGATGCGCGCATACCGCCGACGGACTTGTGGCCCTTCAGTTGCAGCAGGCCGCGCTCTTTAGCGCCGGCCAGGAATGCTTCGTTCCTGCTTTCGTCCTTCAGGTAGAACGGGACGTTCATGCGCGAGCGCGAATCGGGCTCGACGCGGTTTTCATAAAAATCGTCGGCGTCCAGCGCCGCGTACAGCAGGCGCGCCTTGGCGACCGCGCGCCGCTCCATCTCGGCCACGCCGCCCTGCCGCTTGAGCCACTGGAACACCAGGCCGGCGATGTAGATGCCATAGGTCGGCGGCGTGTTGTACATCGATCCGGCGTCGGCGATCAGCTGGAAGTCGAAGGCCGACGGACACACCGCCAGCGCCTTGCCCAGCAAGTCGTCGCGCACGATGACGATGGTGACGCCGGCCGGGCCGATGTTCTTTTGCGCGCCGGCGAAAATCAGGCCGTACTGCGCCACGTCGATCACGCGCGACAAAATGTGCGAGGACATATCGGCCACGACGGGCGTGGCGGCGAACTCGCCGTCCAACTGCGCCGGCAGGCGCGTCAGGTCGAATTCGACGCCGTCGATGGTCTCGTTGGTGCACATATGCAGATAGGCGGCGCCCGGCGTGAGCCGCCATTCGGACTGCGGCGGCACGGCCTTGAAACCGCCCGCCTGCGACGACGCGGCGATATTCACGTTGGCGTATTTGGCCGCCTCCTTGATCGACTTGCCGGACCAGGAACCGGTGTGCAGGAAATCGATGGTGGCCGGCTGCGCGGCGCCAACACGGCCGACGAGGTTCATCGGCACGATGGCGTTCTGCGACAGGCCGCCGCCCTGCATGAACAGGATGCGGTAATTGTCCGGCACGGCCAGCAGCTCGCGCAGGTCGCGTTCGGCCGCCTGATAAATCGAGACGAATTCGGGACCGCGATGGCTCATCTCCATGACGGACATGCCGCTGCCATGCCAGTCCAGCATTTCGGCGGCGGCCTGCGCCAGCACCTCTTTCGGCAGCACGGCCGGGCCGGCGGAGAAGTTGTAGATCGGGGTCACGGTACGATCCTTAGTCTGTTCATGAATGGCCGCATGTCTTTCACGCGCCAATAAAAAACGGGGCCAGTGTTATTGTCGCATCATTCCGCGCAAAGAACCCTGGTCCCGCCGGTTCCGCTTCAAGCCTCGAAGCGGAACATGCTGTCGCTGCTCGCCTTATTCAGGCGTGGACTCTGGCGGAGTCTCGTCCGACGATGCATCGGCCGGAGCGTCTTGCGGCGCCGCGACCGGCTTGCCGTCCGGGCCCGGTTCGAGTTCGACTTCGTCGATATCGGTTTCGACCACGCGCTGCAAGCCGGACAGCTTGGTGCCGTCTTCGACCGCGATCAGCGTCACGCCCTGGGTGGCGCGGCCCATCTCGCGGATCTCCGACACGCGGGTGCGGATCAGCACACCGCCGGTCGTGATCAGCATGATTTCGTCGGTGGTGTCGACCAGCGTGGCGGCGACCACGCGGCCGTTACGCTCGCTGGTCTGGATCGCGATCATGCCCTTGGTGCCGCGGCCGTGGCGCGTGTACTCGGTGATCGGCGTGCGCTTGCCGTAACCGTTTTCGGTGGCCGTCAAGACCGACTGCTGCTCGTTCTCGGCCACCAGCAGCGCGATCACGCGCTGGCCTTCGTCGAGGTTCATGCCGCGCACGCCGCGCGCGTTGCGGCCCATCGGACGCACGTCCTCCTCATCGAAGCGCACCGCCTTGCCGGCGTCGGAGAACAGCATCACGTCGTGCTGGCCGTCGGTCAGCGCGGCGCCGATCAGGAAGTCGCCCTCGTCCAGGTCGACCGCGATGATGCCGGCCTTGCGTGGATTGCTGAAGTCCTTC
>NZ_JANXMI010000245.1 GCF_025354735.1 Rugamonas sp. | reverse complement strand
GGCCACGGTTTTGGATGGTGCTCCCGAAACCGTGGCCCGACCCCGCGATGGTTTGCGGGGCCGCGTCGCTTGCTGGGGGACTGTCCAGCAATCAGCCGAAATTCAGCCCCATCCGCTGCGCCACCGTGTGCATGTCCTTGTCGCCGCGGCCGGACAGGTTGGCCAGGATGATCTGGTCCCTGGGCAGCGTCGCCGCCAGCTTGGCCGCGTAGGCCAGCGCGTGCGACGATTCCAGCGCCGGGATGATGCCCTCGATATGGCAGCAATCGTGGAAAGCCTGCAAGGCTTCGTCATCGGTGATCGACACGTATTGCGCGCGGCCGCTGTCCTTCAGGTAGGCGTGCTCCGGTCCGACGCCGGGATAATCGAGTCCGGCCGAGACCGAATGCGTTTCGATGATCTGGCCATTCTCATCCTGCAACAGATAGGTGCGGTTGCCGTGCAACACGCCCGGATAACCCCTGGTCAGCGACGCCGCGTGGCGCTCCGTGTCCAGCCCCTCGCCGGCCGCCTCGACGCCGATCAGCCTGACGTCCTTCTGGTCGATATACGGATAGAAAATTCCCATCGCGTTGGAGCCGCCGCCTATGCAGGCCACCACATAATCGGGCTGGCGCCCCGTCATCTCCGGCATCTGCACCAGGCATTCCTCGCCGATCACCGACTGGAAGTCGCGCACCAGCATCGGATACGGATGCGGTCCGGCCACGGTGCCGATGATGTAAAAAGTGTTTTCGATATTCGTCACCCAGTCGCGCATGGCCTCGTTGAGCGCGTCCTTCAAGGTCTTGGAACCGGACTCCACCGGCACCACGGTCGCGCCCAGCAGCTTCATGCGGTAGACGTTCTGGGCCTGGCGCTTGACGTCCTCGCTGCCCATGTAGACCACGCATTCGAGGCCGAAGCGGGCGCAGATGGTGGCCGTGGCCACGCCGTGCTGTCCGGCGCCGGTCTCGGCGATGATGCGCGGCTTGCCCATGCGCTTGGCCAGCAGCGCCTGGCCGATGACGTTGTTGATCTTGTGGGCGCCGGTGTGGTTCAGGTCTTCGCGCTTGAAGTAGATCTGCGCGCCGCCGGCCATGCCGGACCAGCGCTTGGCGTGATAAATCGGCGACGGCCGGCCGACGAAATGCTTCAACTCGTAGCGGAACTCTTCGAGGAATTCGGGATCTATACTGTAGCGCGCATACGCCTCGTTCAACTCGGCCAGCGCGTGGCTCAGCGTTTCGGCGACGAAGGCGCCGCCATAGGGACCGAAGTGGCCCCTGGCGTCGGGCAGCGCGTAATCGGTGGCGTGGAATAAGGGCGCGGCTGTCGCGCGGCCGCTGTCAGGCAGGACTTTCATGGTGTGTTTCTCTTTCTATGATGGCATCGGCGGCCCGCACCGCCGCGATGAAATCGGCGATCTTGCGGGCGTCTTTGATCCCCTTGGCCGCTTCCACACCACTGCTGATGTCGACGGCGTAGGGCCGTACACGGACCACCGCGTCAGTCGCGTTGTGTACGCTCAAGCCACCACTTAAAACGACCCGAGGCGCGAGCTCTTTTGGAATGAGAGACCAATCGAAAACCTTTCCTGCGCCACCGTAGGCGTCCACATGGGTGTCGAGCAAGAGGCTCGAAAACAAGGGACTGGCGGCGCGGCACTGTTGTTCGTATTCTAGCAAATCGGCGGGCCTCGTGTCGGGCCGCATGCGGAACACGCGCAGGAACTGGCGGCCGCAGGCGGCGGCGATGGCGGCGCTGTCGGCCACGGTCTCGTCGCCGTGCAGCTGGATCAGGCCCAGCGGCGCGATCCGCGCGACGGCGGCGACCTCGTCCGCGCTGGCGTTGACGAACAGGCCGGTGCAGGTGACAAAGGGCGGCATCGACCGGATCAGCTCGGCGGCCTGCGCCGGCGTCACGTAGCGTGGGCTGGGGAGATAGAACACGAAGCCGATGGCGTCGGCGCCGGCGGCCACGGCGGCCCGCACATCGTCGGGCCGGGTCAGGCCGCAAATCTTGATGCGGGTGCGGTGCATGGTCTCGTCCTTAAAATCTCGCCATTAAAATGGCGGCGTGATTCAAAACCACGGCAGCGCGCTGCTCGTTTCCAGCGGCAACTGCCATTTCGGGTCGTAATCGATCTTGGCCAGATACAGGCCGTCCGGCATGAAGGTGGGCGCCGCTTCGTGGCGGTCGCGCGCTTCCAGCAGCTGGCCCAGCCATTGCGGCGGCTGGCGGCCGCTGCCGATGTAGACCAGCGAGCCGACCAGGTTGCGCACCATGTGGTGCAAAAAGGCGTTGGCGGTGATGGTGAACACCACCAGCTCGCCGCGCCGCTCGATCTTGATTTCATGCATCAGCTTGACCGGCGACTTGGCCTGGCACTGGGCGGCGCGGAAGGCCGTGAAGTCGTGCCAGCCGATCAGCGGCGCGACGGCTTGCCGCATCAGCGCGATATCGAGCGGGCGGAAGTAGAAACCGGCGCGCCCTTCCAGCAGCGGCGAGCGGGTCGGATTATTGTATAAAACGTAGTGATAGGTGCGGGCACGGGCGCTGAAACGGGCGTGGAAGAAATTGTCGACACTGGGGTCGCCTTCGACCTCCTTGGCCCAGCGCAGCGCGATCGACGGCGGCAGGAAGGCGTTGACGCCGCGCACCCACGAGTGGGTGTCGCGGCTCAGGTCGGTGTCGAAATGGACCACCTGTTCCAGCGCGTGGACGCCGGTGTCGGTGCGGCCGGCGCAGGTCGTCGCCAGCAGCACCCTGGCGAATTTTTCCAGCGCCAGTTCCAGCTGGTCCTGCACGGTCTGGCCGTCTTGCTGTTTCTGGTAGCCGTGCCATGCGCTGCCGTCGTACTGGACGCCGATTGCTATCCGTTTCAATTGCTGCCCGATCTGTGAGTCTGCATCAGCGCATTATCGCATTGATGGGCGCGCCCGCGGCGGCGCGGTCGGGCGGCGGCGCCGTTCGGGCGCCGCCCGCTGCGGTTTCAGGCCAGCTGGGCCCGCATCGTGTGGGCCTTGGCGATCTGGTCGTCGCTGCCGCCGCGCAGCACTTCGTCGAGCAGCTCGCGCGCGCCCTCCTTGTCGCCGATTTCCTGGTAGGCGATGGCCAAGTCGAGCTTGGTATCCATCTCCATGTGCAGCGCCGACAATTCCTCTTCGCTCACGTGCGCCGGCGCGCCGGACGCGGCCTTCTGCATGTCCAGGTCCAGGTCGATGCCGGACAGGTCGAATTCCGGCAGCGCCGACTCGGACGCGACCGCCTGCGCCGGCGGCAGTTCCGGCAAGCCGAAGTCCGGGTCCAGCGCCAGTTCACCGGCGGCCGGTTTGGCCGGCGCGGCTGGCGGCGGCAAATCCGTCAAGCCGAAGTCGTCGTCCAGCGACAGTTCGTCGGCCGTCGGCGCTGCGGCCGGCGCCGGCACGGCCGGAATGTCGAAGTCCATCATGTTCAAGTCGTCCAGCGGATCGCCGGTCAAGCGCGGCGGCTGGCGCGGCGCTTCCGCCGTTGCCGTCGCCGTCGTCACGTCGTCCGGCAAGTCGAGGCCGAAGTCCATGCTGAAGTCGGGCTCGTCCGCTGGAGCGGCGGCCGGCGCGACCGGCTTGGCTTCCGCCGGCGGCGCGGCCGTGGCCGGCGCATCGAAGTCCATGTCCAGCCCGGCATCGGCCGGCGCCGCGTACGGCGCGGCGGCAACGGGCGTCTCTTCGATGTTCAGGCCGCCCAGGTCGAAGTCGAGGAAATGTTCGGCGTCGGCATCGGCCATGGCGGCCGGCGTCGGCACTTCCGGCAAGGCCGTTTTCATGTCGTCGTCGAAGCCGAAATCCATGCCCGGGTCGTCGGTGGCCGGCGCGGCGTCCTGGCTCAGGTCCAGGTCGAGACCGCCATTGTCGGCGGCGGCCGGCTCGGATTCGAAGCCGAGGTCTTCCGTGTGCGTGGCCTCATGTTCGGCCGCGAAGGCGGCGGCGCCGACGGCGGCCAGGCCGACACCGGCGGCCGCTTCCGCCGCCAAATGGGAAGCGGCGCCGGCATCATGGGCGGGCGCGCCGGAGAACAGCGGATTGAGCGGGTCGATGCTCAAACCCATGGCGCTGGCCTGGGCCCACTCCTCGCCCTGGCCCTTGGTCAGCGCGTACAGCTCGGACGCCTGGGTTTCGAACGCGCGCACATCCTTGCGGGTGGCGTAAATTTCCAGCAATTTCAGGCGCACCGGATGACGTTCCGGATGGGTGCGCAGCGCTTCCTTGAGGATTTCCTCGGCCTGCGCATCGCGGCCGTAAGCGATGTAGACGTCGGCTTCGGCCACCGGATCGACTTCGTTGGTGTCGAGCTGGCTGGCCGACGGCGCGAAGTTGGAATTGAACACGCTGTTATTGGTGTCCACGCTCTGGCCGCCGGTGTGGGCGAACATGGAATGGGCTTGCGTGCCGGGATCGCCGAGCACGCTGGTCTCGGCGCGCGGCAGCACCATCTGCTTGCGGCGGCGCGACACGATCAGCCCGGCGCCCGCCAGCAGCGCGGCCAGGGCCACGCCGACATAGGTGATGTTGTCCATCAGCGTATCGACCAGGCCAGGCTCGGCGATACGCGCTGGAGGCGGCGGCGCCACATGCTTGGGCGCCGGCACGGCGGCGGCCGTGGCCGAAGCGTCGAGTGCGATCACCGGCACCGACGCGGCGGCCGAGGCCGACGCTTTTTTCTGGTCGACGGCCGCCTTGCTCTTCACCGCCATCAGCTTTTCCAGGTCGCTGACGTTCTTTTCCAGTTCCTTGACGCGCGAGGCGGCTTCGGCCATCTGCTTTTCTTTGGCGATCTTGTCCTCGACGGCGACGACGGCCTGGCCGTTGGCCGACGCGGACGGCGCGGCCTTGGACAATTTCAGCTGATCCTTGGCGGCGTTGGCCGGCGTGGCGTGTTCCTCGACCTTGGCGGTGATCTTGCCGCCGGCCTGGCGCGCCGGTTCGGCGTCCTTGGCCGGCGCGCTCTGCGCCACCTGCCCCGCCAGCTTGCTGCGGTAGGCGCTGAAATCGGCCGCGTGCGCGACGACGACGCCGTGGGCCTCGGTGTCGGAGCCGGAGGCGCGGATCGCGTCCGAATCGGGCACCGACAGGATCTGGCCCGACTTCAGGCGGTTCATATTATTGCCCACGAACGCTTCCGGATTGGCGCGGTACAGCGCGACGAGCATCATGTCGAGCGAAATGTCGGTGGGCTTGAGCTGGCCGGCGATGCGGCCCAGCGTATCGCCCTGCTTGACCTGGTACTGCTGCTGTTGCGACTGTTGCGCCTGCTGCTGCGGCCTGACGGGCGCGTCGGCCGGCGCGCGGGACGGACGGGCCGCCACCGGTGGCGGCAACGGTGCCGCCGCCGGCGTCGGTGCCTGAGTGGCGGTCGGGGCGGAGGCCGGCGCGGCGTTGCGGTTTTGCAGGTCGACCGGCGCGGCCACCTGGGCCGACTGGGTGCTGCGCATTTCGGCCGGGTCGAGCAGGAAGGTGTATTCGCGCACCAGACGGCCACCGGTCCAGTTCAGTTCCAGCAGCATGTCGACGAACGGTTCGTTGACCGGCTGGCCGGACGTGATGCGTATCACCTGGCGGCCGCCGCGTTGCTCGACATCGAAATGGAGCGACAGCAGCGTGGGATTGAAATCGATATTGGCGACGCGGAAGGCATCGGCGGGCGCCAGCTTGGCGACGAGGGCGCCGGCTTCATCGGCGGACACGGCGGTCAGCTCGATTTCCGCCCGCAATGGCTGGCCCAGCGAGGACAGGACGGTCAGCTTGCCGAGCCCGGCGGCGTTTGCTGCAGGGGAGAAAAACAAAGCGCAGGCGACGGCGCTGGCCAGGGTTTTCAATGCGAACGAAACGGAGCTGGAGCGGGTATTTACAGGCATAGTGGGCGGCATTTGGTTGTCAGAGGAAAAATGTTACTTTCCCGGAGGTCCCAACATATCATCATGCACAGGAGCACGCAAGCTTTGCGAGCGCTTTGACTCCCTGTAGAGGAGGATATGTAACCTCTATGCCTAATTTGAGCTTAAAACGACAGCTTGGCAAGTGATTTTACCTATGAGGGCGCGGGGCTAGGATCGTGGTGGGTCGCCGCAGCGAAATCGGGGCAAGACCGTGGCTCAGACCACAGTTTCGAATGAAGCTCTCGAAACTGTGGTCCGACCCCGACGTTAAGGCGCGCCGCGCTTGCGGCTTAAGCCTCCAGCACGATGCGCAGCATGCGGCGCAGCGGTTCGGCCGCGCCCCACAGCAGCTGGTCGCCGACCGTGAACGCGGACAGGTAATCGTCGCCCATGCTCATCTTGCGCAGCCGGCCGACCGGGATCGTCAGGCTGCCGGTGGCGGCGGCCGGCGACAGGTCGCGCACCGAAGCTTCGCGCGTGTTCGGCACCACTTTCACCCACGGGTTGTGGGCGGCGATGATGTCGTGGATCTCGTCGATCGGCACGTCTTTTTTCAGCTTGATGGTCAGCGCCTGCGAGTGGCTGCGCATGGCGCCGATGCGCACGCACAGGCCGTCGACGGGAATCGCGGCCGAGCCGAAGTCGGCGCCCAGGCCGAGGATCTTGTTGGTCTCGGCGCCGCCCTTCCACTCTTCCTTGGACTGGCCGTTGCCCAGGTCCTTGTCGATCCACGGGATCAAATTGCCAGCCAGCGGCGCGCCGAACTGTTTGGTCTCCTCGGCCGTTAAACCGTGCTGGGCGGCCAGCACCTGACGGTCGATTTCCAAAATCGCCGAGGCCGGATTGTCCAGCAGCGCCTTGACGGAGCCGTTGATGGTGCCGAACTGCGTCAGCAATTCACGCATGTGCTGGGCGCCGCCGCCGGACGCGGCCTGGTAGGTCATCGACGTCATCCACTCGATCAGATTGTGCTGGAACAGGCCGCCCAGGCCCATCAACATGCACGACACCGTGCAATTGCCGCCGATGTAGTTCTTCACGCCCTTGCCCAGCGCGTCCTTGATGACGTGCAGGTTGACCGGATCGAGCACGATCACGGCGTCCTGCTCCATGCGCAGCGTGGACGCGGCGTCGATCCAGTAGCCGTTCCAGCCTGCCGCGCGCAGCTTGGGGAAGACCTCGGAGGTGTAGTCGCCGCCCTGGCAGGAGATGATGATCGCGCACTTTTTCAGCGCGTCGATATCGCTCGCGCTTTTCAGCGTGGTTTCGTTTTTCGCCATCGCCGGCGCGGCGCCGCCCGGGTTCGAGGTGGTGAAGAAGACCGGTTCGATGTCGGCGAAATCGCCCTCTTCCTGCATGCGCTGCATCAGGACCGAACCGACCATGCCGCGCCAGCCTACCAAGCCTACTAGTTTCATCGTCATTCCCTCAAATACTTTTTATATCGTTTATATTGTTTATATTATTTACGCCAGCGCCTTGACCACGGCGTCGCCCATCGCTTCGGTGCCGACCTTGGTGGTGCCGGCTTCGTGGATGTCGGCCGTGCGCAAGCCCTGCGACAGCACCCGCTTGACGGCGTTCTCGATGCGATCGGCCTGTTCGGCGCGGCCGAAGGTAAAGCGCAGCATCATCGCCGCCGACAGTATTGTCGCCAGCGGATTGGCGATGCCCTTGCCGGCGATGTCGGGCGCCGAGCCGTGCGACGGTTCGTACAAGCCCTTGTTGTTGGCGTCGAGCGAGGCCGATGGCAGCATGCCGATGGAGCCGGTCAGCATCGCGGCGGCGTCGCTGAGGATGTCGCCGAACATATTGCCGGTGACGATGACGTCGAATTTTTTCGGCGCCCGCACCAGCTGCATGGCCGCGTTGTCGACATACATATGCTCGAGCGCGACGTCCGGATATTCCTGGTGGACGTGGGTGACGATGTCCTTCCAGAACTGGAACGTCTCGAGCACATTGGCCTTGTCCACGCTGGTCAGGCGCCGGCCGCGCGTTTGCGCGGCCTGGAACCCGACGGGGGCGATGCGGCGGATTTCGCCTTCCGCGTAACGCATCGTGTCGAAGCCTTCGCGCTGACCCTTGAACGGGCCGTCCGGGCACTCGCGCACGCCGCGCGGCTGGCCGAAGTAAATGTCGCCGGTCAGCTCGCGGATAATCAGAATGTCGAGGCCCGACACCACTTCCGGCTTCAACGTCGAGGCGCCGGCCAGTTCCGGATACAGAATGGCCGGACGCAGGTTGGCGAACAGGCCGAGCTGCTTGCGCAGGCCCAGTATGGCCTGCTCGGGACGCAGCGACCGTTCCAGCTTGTCGTACTGGTAGTCGCCGACGGCGCCGAACAGCACGGCGTCGGCCGCTTTCGCCAGCGCCAGCGTGGCTTCCGGCAGCGGATGGCCGTGGGCCGCGTAGCCGGCGCCGCCGACGGGCGCGCTTTCGAGCTCGAATTTTTCACCGAGGACGTTCAAGACCTTGACCGCTTGGGCCACGATTTCCGGACCGATACCGTCGCCCGGGAGGATAGCAATTTTCATATTGAATTTATTTTCGATTAGACGGCGTTAGATGACATTCGCCAGCCAGGGCTGGTTCGCCAGATGGCGCTCTTCGAAGCCGCGGATGGCGTCGGCGTGACGCAGCGTCAGGCCGATATCGTCGAGTCCATTCATCAGGCAGTATTTGCGGAAGGCGTCGATCTCGAAGGGATAGGAAATGCCGCCGTTGCTGGTGCCGATGCGCTGCTGCTCAAGGTCGACCACCAGACGGTAACCGGGGAAGGCCTTGACTTCATTGAACAGATGGTCGATCTGCGTTTCGGATAAAACGATGGGCAGCAAGCCGCTTTTGTAGCAGTTGTTGAAGAAGATGTCGGCGAACGACGGCGCGACGATGGCGCGGAAGCCGTACTGGTCCAGCGCCCACGGCGCGTGCTCGCGCGAGGAGCCGCAGCCGAAGTTCTTGCGGGTCAGCAGGATGGAGGCGCCCTGGTAGCGCGCCTCGTTGAGCACGAACTCCGGATTGAGCGGACGCACGCTGTTGTCCTGGCCCGGCTCGCCGTGGTCCAGGTAGCGCCATTCGTCGAACAGGTTGGGACCGAAGCCGGTGCGATGAATCGACTTCAAAAATTGCTTCGGAATGATGGCGTCGGTGTCGACATTGGCGCGGTCCAGCGGGGCCACCAGTCCTTCGTAGATCGTAAATTTATCCATGATTCTCGTTCGGGTTGTGCGACGGCGGACCGTCGCGGCCCGCCGTGCTGCGGTTTATTTTTTGGTCGAGGCGCCTTCCAGCGACTCACCGACCTTTTTGACGTCCTTGCCGAAGCCGTTGACGGTGTTGCAACCGGTCAGGATCAGCGCGATGATGGACAGGGCGAATAGTTTTTTCATGTTGGGTCTCTCGGGATGGTTAAGACATCAACGCAGCGTGCGCACGTCGACAAAATGGCCGGCGATACCGGCTGCCGCCGCCATGGCGGGAGACACCAGATGGGTGCGTCCGCCCTGGCCTTGGCGTCCTTCAAAATTGCGGTTGGAGGTGGAGGCGCAGCGCTCGCCCGGTTCCAGGCGGTCGGCGTTCATCGCCAGGCACATCGAGCAGCCGGGTTCACGCCATTCAAAGCCGGCAGCCTTGAAAATTTCGTGCAGGCCCTCGCGCTCAGCCTGGTCCTTCACTAGCCCGGAGCCCGGAACCACCATGGCCAGCT
>NZ_JANXMI010000203.1 GCF_025354735.1 Rugamonas sp. | reverse complement strand
CCCGTGACGGCGCCCGACGGCACCCGCTGGCAGCAGGCCAAAGCGGCCGAAGCCCAGCCGCGCGGCCAGTGGTGGCTGGCCTTCGACGACGCGGCGCTGACCGCGCTGATCGCCGAAGCGACCACGAACAATAACAACCTGGCCGAGGCCGCCGCCCGTTTGAAGCAGGCGCGCGCCATCGCCGGTATCGCCGAGGCGGACCGGATTCCGCAAGTGGGCGTCAACGTCGGCGCATCCCGCAACCAGGCTTCGCCGCTGTCGCTGGGCCTGCCGGCCGGCACGCCGGTGCATCCGCAGACGATCTACCAGGCCAATTTGACGGCCAGCTACGAAGTCGACCTGTTCGGCCGCGTCTCGTCCAACGTCAGCGCGGCCAAGTCGGACGCGGCCGGCAGCGAAGCGACCTTCCGCTCGGTGCTGCTGTCCTTGCAGGCCGACGTCGCGCAGACCTATTTCCGGCTGCGTGAAACGGACGCCGAACTGGCCACGCTCAACGAAACGGTGCGTCTGCGCGAGCAGAGCGTGCATGTGACGCAGCGCCGCTACGACCTCGGCGACATCGGCGAGTTCGATCTGTCGCGGGCCAAGACGGAACTGTCGACGGCGCGCGCCGAAGCCATCGCCCTGCAGCAGCAGCGCACGACCAACGAGCACGCGATGGCGGTCTTGCTCGGTAAACCGGCGTCGAACTTCACGGCCAGCGCCAGTCCGCTCAACGACATCGCCTCGCTACCGCAAATCCCGGCCGGCCTGCCGTCGACGCTGCTGCAACGGCGGCCCGACATCGCCATCGCGCAACGGGCGATGGAAGCGTCGAACGCGCGCATCGGCGTGGCGCGGGCGGCGATGTTCCCGGCGCTGAACATCAGCGCGGCGGCGGGCGGCGAGGGCGGCAGCTTCGCCGACGTGTTCAAGTGGAGCAGCCGCTCCTGGGTGTTGGGCGCGCTGATGTCCATGCCCATCATCGACGGCGGCCGCAACAAGAACAACGTCAAGCGCAGCGAAGCGGTGCTGGAAGAATCGGTGGCCAGTTATCGCCAGCACGTGCTGGTGGCGTTCTCGGAAGTCGAGGACAACCTGGCCGGCTTGCGGATTTTGGCCGGACAGGCCCAGCAGACCGACGAGGCCGTGGTCTCGGCCCGTCGGTCGGCGCAGCTGGCGCAGTTGCTGTACGACGCAGGCCGCACCAGCTATCTCGACCTGCTCGAAGCGCAGCGCAACCTGACCACCGTCGAGCGCAGCGCCGTGCAGTTGCGCGGCAGCCGCGCCGTCACCACGGTGGCGCTGATCCGCTCGCTGGGCGGCGGCTGGGATGCGACGGCGCCGGTGGCCGACGCCAAGCCGGTCGGCAGCGTCAGCACCGCTGGCCGTTAAGCCGGGCGGGGTGGAGGGTCTCGGCAAGCCGGTGGCGTTGTTGCAACCAACGGCGCAAGCTATCCAGTCGTGCCGGGTCCGGGGAAGCGCTGCTTTGCGGACGGCGGCGCGCCTCGCTCATTCGAGTGGGCCGGCACGCCGGCATTCCCGTCCGGCATCGTCTTCGACACGTACAAGGTCGCCGGGCTTGGCGCCGGCTTCAAGCGTCGGCGTCGCAGATCCGGTCGCGCCCCGCGGCCTTGGCCCGGTAGAGGCGGCGGTCGATGCGGTCCAGGAAGACGTCCGGGGCGTCATGGGCGCCGGGCAGCATGGTGCCGACGCCCATGCTGACGGTGACCAGGCGGCCGACGTCGGAGCGGGCGTGCGGCAGTTCCTTCTGCTTGAGCATCTTGCGGCAGCGTTCGGCCACGTTGCACGCGGCGGCCTCGTCCGTGGCCGGCAGCAGCAGCACGAATTCCTCGCCGCCCAGGCGCGCGCACAGGTCGCGCGAACGGGACGCGCCCGTGTCCAGGGCCTGGGCCACGCGGCGCAGGCACTCGTCGCCCCGCACGTGGCCGTAATGGTCGTTGTACTGTTTGAAGTAATCGATGTCGATCACCACCAGCGACAACGGCTCGCCGGTGGCGCGCGCCTTGGCCCATTCGACCGGATACAGGGTATCGAACATGCGGCGGTTGGCCACGCCGGTCAGGCTGTCGCGGTAGGACAGCACCTCCAGTTCGCGCTGCAGTTGCAAAATCTTGTCTTCGGCCTGCTTGCGCCCGGTGATATCGAACATAAACCCCACCAGCGCCTCGACGCTGCCATCGTCGCGCCGCAGCACGTGCACCACGTCGCGTATCCACACATGGTCGCCGTCGGCCGTCAGCGCGCGGTAGTCGGCCTCGTGGTCGACGCCCTTCTGCGATTGCGAGACGCAAAACTCGACCGTCTTCTGGCGGTCATCCTCATGGATGCGGTCGGCCCAGTCGTTCACCGTCAGCCAGCTCGACGGGCTCCAGCCGAGCAGCGCCTCGATCTGCGGGCCGATGTAGGTGAACTGCATCGTGGCCCAGTCGATCCGCCAGGGAATCGCGCGGGTCGATTCGAGCAAGGTGCGGTAAACGCCGGCTTCGGTGCCGGCGGCGGAGTCAGATTCGAGTCGCGGAGAAGTCATGTATCGGGAGAATATGGGAGAGTGGGCGGGGACGGCGGTATTGTGCACTACAAGCACCGGTGGCGGTCAAACAATGTTGCAGGAATCGCCATAACAGTTATGGCGATTCCCGCGATAGCCTGCCGCGTCGCGCAACTGGCCGGACATGCCACCCCGGATACCTTGCCCTGACAAGGAATGGTACGTCGGAATTTAAATGCGCGTCCGGATCGCCGCCGATACCGACCACCGGAATACAGTGACAGCAGCGCGCCGTACAAACCCACTTTGTAGCCGAAGGCGCAATATAGCGCGGGCGGCGTCACCGCCATCGCGCCGACCAACTCGGCGATGCCTTCGTAGCCGCGCTCCCAGAACAGTGCCAGCGCCTGCTTCAACTCTTCCTGTTTGTCAAAGGTGCGGGGCCGGCCGCGCGGTCGAGAAGCAAGCACCTCTATTTTCGTAGCCATCATTATTTAATTGTTGCGCAGCTGCTTGTGATTGCTTATGATAGCGATCACTAGTTAATTAAATAAGAGAAAAAAGCGCGCTTGAAACCTTGCGTTCGTTAGCGATCAATTTCCACTGCATGAGGCGAGTGTGCGCCGCGGCGCCAACAACGGTTCTTCATGGCGGCGGCAATCCTGCCTCCGCCCCATCCACTAAGGAATACATCATGAGCAAAACATTTCTGAGCATCGGTTCCGGCCCCGGCATCGGTCTGGCGACCGCCCGTCGGTTCGCGGCCGAGGGCTACGACATCGTGTTGTCGTCGCGCAATCCGGCGGCCTTGCAGCAGCATGCCGAGGCCTTGCGCGCCACCGGCGTCGGCGTGACCATCAAGCAAGTCGATACCAGTAATGCGCAGCAAGTGGCCGCGCTGGCCGGCGCGATTTCGGACGGCGGCGAATTGGTCCTGCACTACAACACCGCCGTGCTGGTCTTCCAGCCCGACGGCATCCTGGTGCCGCAGCCGATTGAGACACAGTCGACAGAGATGCTGACGTCCACGATGCAGATCAACCTGTCGAGCGCGTTGGTGGCGATACAGTCCGCGCTGCCGGGCATGAAGCGCCACGGTAAGGGTTCGATCCTGATCACCGGCGGCGGCGTCGCCCTGCGTCCGCGTGCCGATCAGCTGACCCTGAGCGTCTCCAAGGCCGGTCTGCGGTCCATGACGCAAGCGCTGTTCGAACCACTCAGCGCCGACAACATCCATATCGCCACCGTCACCGTCAACCAGCTGATCGGCGCCGATTCACAGGACTCACGCGATATCGCCGAGTTGTTCTGGAAGCTGCACGCCCAGGCCAAAACCGACTGGACCTGGGAAGAGTGGTTCGGCGCACGCATCGCACCGGCGACGAATTAAGCCATACCCGGCGGCCCAAGGAAAAGCACCCTCGGGCCGCGCGAAATGAGACAGCGGCAGCGCGCACACATCGGCGCCCGCGCTTGGATCTCCTCACCGCCATTCAGCTCTCGTCGAACGTGCTGGGTCATGGGAACGCTGGCATGGCGATATCGCGAACCGGTCAGCCACCGATACTGCAAGCAGATTGCATCGGTAGCTGTGGACCGGCTCAATGCCCTCGCCATCTAAGCTTGTTGCTTGGTAGCCTGTTCAAGCAATCGCTGAATGAATACAGCATGGTTGAAGCTTGGCACCCGATGGCTGCCATGTTCACGGTCGAGCAAATAGGCGGCATACAAGTCGCCTAATTCCAGCGCGCCGGTCTGGATAGCGGACGGCGGTAGCCAAACGTACGACGCCGGCACCGGCATTGCCAGCAAACCACCGTTGCCATCGTTGGCGCCACTGACCTGGTAATGCTCATCGGCACCGCCGAACGCGGACACGTTGGTAATCCGCAGGTCACCGTCATGCCCGGTAATATCGATTTGCACGCCCGATCCGTTGCGCTTGCCGCCCTCGATATGGACAGTGAAAACAGCCCCGTTCTCCAGGGTGCCGGTCAACATCATTTGATCGGGCGCGGTCGACGGCAACACCTCACCGGTGTCGGTGATTGTCACCTGCGGGAACTGGTTGAGGGTCACCGCGGAGTACCTTAGGGGCCGTCCGACCAGCGAGAACAGCGGTCCCATGAAGTGCGCGCCAAAGATCGAGACGGAGCTCATGAAGTTTTCGGCGGGAGTGCTCCAACGGATAGAGGGCTGCCGCTCGGGGCCGAAAGCGCTGACACTGACATGCATGCGCACCGAACGCATCTTGCCGATGAAGCCCTGCGCGATTTGATCCTTGGCGTAACGCAGCGCCGGTGCGAATTCGCGCTGCAGGCCGATGATGGTACGCACGCCGGCCTCGTCGGCCAAGCGCAGTAATTCCTGGGATGTGGCCGAGTTGGGTGTCAACGGCCATTCGCAGTAGACGTCCTTGCCGGCGGCGATCGCGGCGCGCACCGCTTCCTCATGCTGTTGCGCCGTGGTCAGCACCAGCACCAGGTCGACCTCAGGATGGTTCACCAGCTCATCAAGCGATCCCGCCACGTGTTTGATGCCGTATTCGGTGGCGGCCGACCGCGCGGCCTCCTTGCGCCGGCTATAGACCGCGCTCAACTCATATTCGGGCAGCAGGCCAAGGACGCGCAAGTGGCCGAAACGGGCCCAGTTTCCGACACCAACGAGGCCTACGCGGATTTTCAGGGCGCCACTCATACGATTTCCCGTCCGGTGCCAACGTCGAACGCCAGGGTCAATTCCGGGAAGAAGTTAGTCAGGAGGTTGGCCATATAGGTCCGCAGGTTCGGCAGGGAGCGCGCATGGGCGGTGATCTCTGGATGCATCGGGCTAAGCTGGAACATGATCACGGTCATGCCGAACACTGCCGCATCGAAGGAGGTCGGCTCGTCGGTGCCCAGCAGGTAGCGATGCGCGCCAAGTATTTCCGCCACCGCGTCGAGGTCCCTGTTGGCCTTCTCGATGACCTCCTGCGGTGAGTAGCGGCTGATACCCTGCAGGTAGGTGCGGTTGACGAAATCATCGCGCAAGCCCTGCAGGGAACCCGCCATCGCGCCGAACTGCTGCTCGAAGAACCATGCGGTGCCGGCCGGATCGAAGAATTCGTAGTACAGGATAATCCAGTACAGGTGATCTTCAAGCGCGCGTTGCACCATTAGTCCAATCGCCCGCTGCTGCGCGGTCAGATGAGCGTCGGGGTCCGGATACAGCGCTTTCAGATGGTCGATGATCAGGGCGGAATCCGCCAGGCGCACGCCGTCGGCGGAGAGGAATGGTACCTTCACGCGCGGTGCTCCCGCCAGCCCGTTTTCCGCCACGTCCTGGTGCGCGATGCCCTGGAACCGGAGATAGGCTTTCAGCTTGGCCGAGAACGGCGACAGGGTCGGCACCAGCTTCGCCACCTCAGGATTGGCGATGCCGAGCAGGTGCAGTTTCAGTCCGGCGGGCGCGGCGCCATCAAATTCATGGTACGGGTTTTGGTAAACAGGCATGGTATGCATGGCGAATTTCCTTCATTTATATAGTGATCGCTATGGTATACAATGTCCTTATTGAAGACAAGAATTAAATAGCGATGACTACTAAAATAGACGAAGCCCCAGCCCGTCCTCGTGGACGCCCACGCTCTTTCGATAAAGACGTGGCCTTGCGACAAGCACTTGAATTGTTCTGGGAAAGGGGATACGAAGGCACCTCGATCGCCGAATTGGTGAGCGCAATGGGCGTTACGCCGCCGGCGCTGTATGCTGCCTTTGGTTCGAAGGAAAATTTATTTCGCGAAGTGCTGGAACTGTATTTCAGTGGTGTCGGATTTGATCCATCGATTTACTTTGTCTTGCCCACGGCGCGCGAGGTGGTTGAGCGATTCCTGCGCGAGGCGGCTGCGGCTTACTCCTCGCCGGCGCATGCGCGGGGCTGCATGGTGGCCACCGGCATGCTGGGATACGCACCCGAGCATCAGGGCGTTGCCATGCATATTACGGAGCTAAGACGTGTTGCGCGCGAAGCCTTGGAGGCGCGCTTCCGAGCCGCCCGCAAGGCTGGTGATTTGCCAAAAGATGCGGACCCGGCCGCGCTGGCCGGGTTTTACTTCAGCGTGCTGCAGGGAATGTCGGTGCAAGCTCGGGACGGCGCTAGCAAGAATCAACTACTACGGATCGGCGAAGTCGCTTTGCGGGCATTGCCGTAACGGTCCCGTTCGCGTCTTCGATGAATCCGAACCCATGTGATGGAATTCGAAGATAAGTCCGCCGCCTGACGGTCCTTGCGACTCACCCATTCAAGCTTCTATTCTTCTATTCTTCTATTCTTCTATTCAAGGTTCTATCGGACGTAACAACAAGACACCCGGCCTTGACGCTGGCGGCGTGCGCGACTATATTAATGACTTAAAAGTAAGTTATTAGACGAGACGCTGATGTCATCCCCGACCGAGACCAAACCCCGCTGGGAACGCCGCAAGGACGCGCGGCCGCAGGAATTGCTGGCCGCCGCGCTGGAGCAGTTCGTCGAGCGCGGCTACGCGGCCACCCGGCTGGAAGACGTGGCGCGCCGCGCCGGCGTCTCCAAGGGCACGCTGTACCTGTATTTCGAGAACAAGGAAGAACTGTTCAAGGCCGTCGTGCGCGACAGCATCGTGCTGCCGATCGGCGAGGCCGAGCACACCATCTCGGGCTACGACGGCGACAGCGGCGCGCTGCTGCGGGTGATCCTGATGTCGTGGTGGGACCAGATCGGCGCCACCAAGCTGGCCGGCATCTCCAAGCTGATGATGGCCGAATCGGGCAATTTCCCCGACCTGGCCCGCTTTTACAACGAAGAAGTGATCGCGCGCGGCAACGGCCTCATCACGCGCGTGCTCGAACGCGGCATGGACAGCGGCGAATTCCGCCGGCTCGACACGGCCTTGATGACGCCGATTCTGACGGCGCCCGTGCTGATGCTGGAAATGTGGACCCATTCCCAGGTGAGCTGCGCCATGAGCCAGATCGCCCCGGCCGCCTATATGGATGCCTACATCGACTTCGCCGTGCGCGGCCTGGCCGCCGCCGCCGCGTGAGCGCCGGGGCTTCCTGCGCCCCGCGCGCGCTTCAAGTTGCCGTATATGTACTTTCAACCCCTCCAAACTGCAGACTGTCGCAATTTCCCTCAGTCGGCAGGCATTATCGTTAACATGTGCGCTCAGACTCAGTTCAACGATAAAATGGCGGATTATTAGTTAACCACCACCGAGCCCCAACATGAATATCGAACAAGCCCGCTTCAATATGATCGAACAGCAAATCCGCCCGTGGGACGTCCTCGACGCCGACGTGCTCGAACTGCTGCTGGTGGTCAAGCGCGAAAACTACGTGCCGGCCGCGCACAAAAACCTGGCCTTCGTCGACAGCGAAATCCCGCTCGGCGGCGGCGCGGCCATGTTCACGCCGAAGATCGAAGCGCGTCTGTTACAGGACGTGAACCTGAAAAAACATGAAAGCGTGCTCGAAATCGGCACCGGCTCCGGCTACATGGCCGCGCTGCTGGCGCACAAGGGCCGCCACGTGACGACGGTCGAGATCGCGCCGGAACTGAAGCTGCTGGCCGAACGCAACCTGGCCGCCAACGCGGTCGGCAACGTCACGGTCGAGCTGGGCAACGGCGCCCAGGGCTGGGCCAACGGCGCGCCGTTCGACGTCATCGTCATCTCCGGCGCGCTGCCGGTGCTGCCGGATGCCTTTCTGACCCAGCTGAAAGTGGGCGGGCGCCTGGCCGCCATCGTCGGCGCGGCGCCGGCCATGAAGGCCCAGCTGATTACCCGCACCGGCGAGGCCAGCTACGACACCGTCACCCTGTTCGAGACCGACGTGGCCTACCTGCAACACGCGACGACGCCGTCGACGTTCACCTTTTAAGCGGGGCGACTGTGGAGCAGATCACCGCCCTGGAGCTGGCCGGCTGGCTGGCCGATGACGCGCGTCCCCGCCCGGTGCTGCTGGACGTGCGCGAAAACTGGGAATACGAGACCTGCCATATCGATGGCGCGACCCTGATGCCGATGCACACCATACCGGCCCGCATCGACGACCTCGACGAAGACGCCACCATCGTCTGCATCTGCCACCACGGCGCGCGCAGCCTGCAGGTGGCCGCCTTTTTGGAGCGCAACGGCTACGGCAAGATCGTCAACCTGACCGGCGGCATCCACGCCTGGGCCGTGCAGGTCGACCCGGCGATGGCGAAGTACTGAGCGCGGATAGGCCGCTGACTGTCCGCGTTGGCGGCGGCGGGACACGATGGCCGGTGACCAGGCCGGGGACAGCTTTGACTTTTTATTCGTGTAATTTTTTTTGACGACTCCAACGGAGAATGCAATGCAGAGACCCCTTATCGCCGTGCTGATCGCCAGCGCTTTCCTGACGTTGAACGCACCGGCGGCACAGGCGGCCGACCTGATCCAAGTGTATCAGCAGGCGCTGGCCAACGACGCCACCTATGGTAGCGCGCGCGCCGCATTCGCCGCCGGTCAGGAAAAAATCACGCAGGGCCGCGCCGGCCTGCTGCCGGTGTTGCAGGCCAGCGGCTCGAACACCCGCAACACCGGCAACGAGGTGCTCAATCCGGCGCTCACCGGCGGCCAGGTGGCGGGTGGTTCGACCACCCAGCCCATCAGCCAGAGCCTCGATTACCACATCAACAGCTACACCGTGTCGCTGAGCCAGCCGCTCTACAACTGGGCCGCCTGGCAGCAATACCAGCAAAGCAAGCTGGTCCAGGCGACCGCCGAAGCCACCTTCGCCCAGGCCCAGGAAGACTTGATTACCCGCGTCTCGCAAGCGTATTTCGACGTGCTGACGGCCGAGGACAACCTCGGTTCCACGCAAGCCCAGAAGGTGGCGACGACCGAACAGCTGGCCTCGGCCAAGCGCAACTTCGAAGTCGGCACCCAGACCATCACCGACACCCACGAGGCGCAGGCGGCCTACGACCTGGTGGTGGCGCAGGAATTCGCCGCGATCAACGATCTCGACAACAAGCGCGCCGCGTTGCAGGCGATCATCGGCGTCGCGCCGGGCGGCCTGGCCCCGCTGCGCGTGGGCGTGACCATCAACGCGCCGCAGCCGGCCGCCATCGACGCCTGGGTGGCGTCGGCGGAAACGCAGAACTACGCCGTCGTCGGCGCCCAGCTGAACCTGGAAATCGCCGCGCGCCAGATCCAGGTCGACCGCGCCGGCCACATGCCGACCGCCTCCTTCATCGCCAGCAGCTCGCACCAGAACCAGACCGCCAACGCCGTCATCACCAGCAACTCCATCGGCGTGCAGTGGAATATTCCGCTGTTCAGCGGCTTCGCCGTCACCAGCCGCGTGCGCGAAGCGATCTCGCTCGAAGACAAGGCCCGCAACGACCTCGAGGCGACGCGCCGCACCGCCTCGCTCAACGCGCGCCAGGCCTTCCTCGGCATGAACAGCGGCCTTGCCCAGGTCAAGGCGCTGGAAGCGGCCGAAGTGTCGAGCAAATCGTCGCTGGACTCGAACAAGCTCGGTTACCAGGTCGGCGTGCGCATCAACATCGACGTGTTGAACGCGCAAAAGCTGCTGTACTCGACCCAGAAGGATTTGTCGAAGGCGCGCTACGACACCATCATGAACGGCCTGCGCCTGAAGGCGGCCGCCGGCACGCTGAAGGAAGACGACCTCGGTCCGATCAACGCGCTGCTGACGCACTGACGCGCGGTCGCGACGATATGGCAACGCCGGCGCCATGCCGGCGTTTTCTTTTGTGCCCCTGCAGCCTATTATTATAAAAAAACCGCATAGTCATCGCAAATTACCACCATGTATTCATGGACGGCCTTGAGTGATACTGTACCTCACGGATACGGCAAACGCGGTATCGTTAACCACTCACTCAAGGAGCCCGCCATGACCCAGCCCACCGAACAACAAGTCGCCCTCGTCACCGGCGCCTCGCGCGGCATCGGCGCCGCCATCGCCCTGCGCCTGGACGACGATGGCTACGCCGTCGTCGTCAACTACGCCGGCAACGCGGCCGAAGCGGCCAAGGTGGTCGACGCCATCGCCGCCGCCGGCGGCAGCGCGCTGGCCGTGCAGGCCGACGTCGCCGACGCCGCCGCCGTGCGCGAGCTGTTCGACGCCGCCATCGCCCGCTACGGCCGGGTCGACGTGCTGGTCAACAACGCCGGCGTCATGGCGGCCGAGCTGCCGCACCTGGCCGACACCGACGACGCCACCTTCGACCGCCTGTTCGCCGTCAACGTCAAGGGCACCTTCAACACGCTGCGCGAGGCCGCCGGCCGCCTGCGGCACGGCGGCCGCATCGTCAACTTCTCGACCAGCGTGATCGGCCTGGCGCTGCCTGGCTACGCCATCTACGCCGCCACCAAGGCCGCCGTCGAAACGATGACCAATATCCTGGCCAAGGAACTGCGCGGCAAGGGCATCACGGTCAACGCCATCGCGCCGGGGCCGACGGGCACCGAGCTGTTCTTGAACGGCAAGACACCGGAAATGGTCGAGCGCATGGCCAAGATGGCGCCGCTGGAACGCCTCGGCCAGCCGGACGACATCGCCGCCGCCGTGTCCTTCCTGGCCGGCGCCGACGGCGGCTGGATCAACGGCCAGACACTGCGCGCCAACGGCGGCCTCGTCTGAAGACAGGCGCCGCGGAGCACGTCGCCGTATACGGTATAAACTATATAAATAGTATGTGCGCGGCTTATGCGCGGCCTAGTTGGTGCGCACCAGCACCGGGTCGGCGCGGTAGATCGCCGGCATCACGCGCTTGAGGTTTTCCACCTTCGGCAGGTCGTTGATGGCGATGTAGGGATTGCCCGGATTTTGCGTCAGGTAGTTCTGGTGATAACCCTCGGCCTGATAAAAGCCGGTGTAGTTTTCCACCCTGGTCGCCAGCGGCGCCTTGAACGAGTGCGCCGCGTCGAGCTGCGCGATATAGGCCGTCGCCACCTTGCGCTGCGCGGGGTTCAGCGGGAACAGGGCCGAACGGTATTGGGTGCCGCTGTCGGGCCCCTGGCGATTGAACTCGGTCGGATTGTGCGCCACCGAAAAGAACACTTGCAGCAGGCGGCCATAACTGACCTGGGTCGGGTCGAAGGTCACGCGCACCGATTCGGCGTGGCCGGTGTCGCCGCCGCTGACGGTTTCATAGTGCGCCGTGGCGGCGCCGCCGCCGGCGTATCCCGACACCGCCGCCGTCACGCCGCGCACGTGCTGGAACACGCCCTGCACGCCCCAGAAGCAGCCGCCGGCGAAGACCGCCGTTTCGCTGTGGCTGTCGGCGGCCGGCTCGTCGACCAGCGGCGCCGCGATCGGCACCGCCGCCTCGGCCGATGCCGCCGAGCGCTGCCAGGTCAGCATCGCCGCCGCCAGCGCGGCGATGGCCAGCGGCGACGCCAGCCGCCGCGCCAGGTTTTGTTTGTTCGTGTTGTTATTGACATTCATATTGGTGTCCATATCGTACTCCGTCGTGATGATGAGAGGTGGCGGCGCGCGCGGCGATCAGCCGAAGGTGAAGGCGTAGGCTTGCGCGCCGGGGTCCAGGAATTCGATGCTGAAGGTGTGGTCGGCCACGCCGCCGGCCTGGCGCACCAGCTGGTACAGGCGCTGGCCGGTGATGGTGCCGCCGCCGTCGGCGCCGGTGTCGCTGCCGTGGTTCGCACCCGGCGCGGCGCCGTCGAGGGTGACGCGGAAGCGCACCGGCTTGCCGTCCGCGCCCGGTCCCAGCACCAGGTGCAGGTCGCGCGCATGGAAGCGGTAGACGATGCGTCCCGGCGCCTGCGTCAGCACGATCTGCTCGGCGTGGGCGTTCCAGTTGCCGCCCAGCGCCCACTGGTTCAGGGCCAGTTTCGTCGGCGCGCTGTAGTCGTGGGCCTGGTCCGGCGGTTCGCCGCCGGCGCTGGCGAAGTTCTGCGCGCGGCCATAGCCGACATAGGTTTCCGGCGAGGCGACGTCGCCGTCGTCGGCGGCCTGCTGCACGCCCTGCGCCTGCGGTTTGACGACGTCGGTGTCGACGTGGCGGCCCGCTTCGGCCAGCAGCTGCTGGATGATTTTTTCCGACTGCGCGTAGTCGCCTTCGCCGAAGTGGTGGGCGCGCACGCGGCCCTGGGCGTCGATGAAGTAGTGGGCCGGCCAGTACTGGTTGCCCATCGCGCGCCAGATGGCGTAGTCGTTGTCGATGGCGACCGGGTAGGTGATGCCGAGTTTTTTGACGGCCTCGCCGACGTTGCCGATGTCGCGCTCGAAGGCGAATTCCGGCGCGTGGACGCCGATCACCACCAGGCCCTGGTCCTTGTATTTCTGGGCCCACGCTTCGACGTAGGGCAGGCTGCGCAGGCAGTTGATGCAGGAGTAGGTCCAGAAGTCGATCAGCACCACCTTGCCCTTCAGGGCCGCCGGCGTCGGGGCCGGGGAATTGAGCCACTTGACGGCGCCCGACAGCGGCGGCAGCACGCCTTCGACGCCCAGCTGCGGCGCGGCCGGCGCGGCGGCCTGCATCATCATCGCGCCGCCGGCCGCCGCGTTCTGCGCCATCATCGCGCCGCTGTTTTGCGTCATCGCGCCGGCGTTCTGGGCCATCATGGCGTCGCCGTTTTGGGCCGTCATCGCACCGCCGTTCTGCGACATCGCGCCGGCATTCTGCGCCATCATCGCGCCGCCATGGTCCGGCATCGGCGCGAATTTCTTGATGAGTTTTTCTTCCAGACCGCCGGTGGCGACGGTCGACACCTGCGCCAGCACGCCGGTGTCCCAGCCCAGCGCGATGGCGGCCACGCCGAGCAGCATCGCGCCGCCCAGGCCGCGCCGTATCCATTCGCCGGCGCCGAGCGAGCGCTTCATCGCCGTGAACACTTTACCGCCGATCAGCAGCGCCACGGCCAGCGACGTCGCCGCGCCGGCCGCATAGGCCAGCAGCAGCAAGGTGGTGCTGGCGCTGGCGCCATTGAGCGCGGCGCCGGTCAGCACGAGGCCGAGCACGGGGCCGGCGCACGGCGCCCACAGCAGGCCGGTGGCGATCCCCAGCAGGAAGGAGGAGGCGATGCCGCTGCGCTGCGTGCCTTCCTGCGCCGCGCGCGAGAGGCGGTCGCCGACGGCCACCAGCGGCTTGGTCAGGCGGTCGGCCAGGTGCGGCAGCAGCAGCGTCAGGCCGAAGAAGGCCATCAACGCCATCGCGGCCCAGCGGCCGTACTGGTTGGCCTGCACCACCCAGCCGCCGCCGACGGCCGCCAGCGTCGCCACCAGTGCGAAGGTCAGCGCCATCCCGGCCAGCAGCGGCAGGCCGCTGCGGCGGAACGGCTGGCCGGTGCGCGCGAAGACGAAGGGCAGCACCGGTAAAATGCAGGGGCTGACGATGGTGAGGGCGCCGCCCAGATAGGATAGGATAAGCAGTAAAATGGTGCGATCACTTGTAAAAAGAGCGCCGACAGGTGGCGGCGCCGTAACGATGCCGGCCGTTGGAATGGCCGGGTCCTAGGCTCAGGCGGCGCCGGGCGTGAAGGCTAGCGCCGCGCCGTTCATGCAATAACGCAGGCCGGTCGGTTTCGGGCCGTCGTCGAACACGTGGCCGAGGTGGCCGCCGCAGCGTTTGCAGCGCACTTCGGTGCGCATCATGCCGAAGGAGATGTCGGTGCTGCCGATGACGGCGCGGTCGAGCGGCTTCCAGAAACTCGGCCAGCCGGTGCCGCTGTCGAACTTCGTGTTCGACGAGAACAGCGGCAGCGCGCAGCCGGCGCAGCTGAATTTTCCGGCGCGGTGCTCGTTGTTGAGCGGGCTGGAAAACGCGCGCTCGGTGCCGCCGCGGCGCAGCACGTCGTACTGCTCGCCGTTGAGCAGCTTGTGCCACTCGTCGTCGCTGTGCGTCACCTCAAATTTTTCCGACGCCGCCAGCGGCGCCGCACCCAGGGCGCGCCAGCTCATCGCCCCGCCGGCGGCCAGCGTCGCGGCGCCCAGCATAAAACCTCGTCTTGTCAGCATGGTCAGCTCCGTCATATGAAAATATCGATGCAGCCATTGTGGCCCGATAGCCGTCGCCAAATCCTCACGTAAAGTTAAATTAAATGTGATACTTTCCGATGCAGTCTCCCGATTTCCAGCCTAGGCCCCCATGGATCAACCGAAACGCATCCTGATCGTAGAAGACGACATGCCCATCGCCGACCTGCTGCGCCTGCACCTTCAGGACGAGGGCTACCAGGTGACCCACTGCGCCGACGGCAACGAGGGCCTGGCGCAGCTGCGCGCCGGCCGCTGGGATGCGCTGATACTGGACTTGATGCTGCCCGGCGTCGACGGCCTGGAAATCTGCCGCCAGGCGCGCGCCATGCCGACCTACACGCCCATCATCATCACCAGCGCGCGTTCGAGCGAAGTGCACCGCATCCTCGGCCTGGAACTGGGCGCCGACGATTATCTGGTCAAGCCGTTCTCGGTGCTGGAACTGGTGGCGCGCGTCAAGGCGCTGCTGCGGCGCGCGGCGGCGATGGCCAAGCCCGGACGCGGCGACAACGGCGCGCTGGCCCTGAACGGCGTCGCGCTCGACCCCATCACGCGCCAGGCCAGCGCCGACGGCAAGCCGCTGGAATTGACGCCGCGCGAATTCGACCTGCTGTATTTTTTCGTCCACCATCCGGACAAGGTGTTTTCGCGGCTCGAGCTGCTCAATCAGGTGTGGGGCTATCAGCACGACGGCTATGAGCACACGGTCAACACCCACATCAACCGGCTGCGCGCCAAGATCGAAGCCGATCCGGCGCAGCCGGTGCGCATCCTGACCGTGTGGGGCAAGGGCTACCGCTTCGCCGGGACGGCGGCGGAGCCGTCGTGAGATTCGGCGCCGTGAAACCGGCCGGTGTCAGGCTGACGCTGTCGCAGCGGCTGTCGCTGGCGTTTTCGATTTTGCTGCTGGCCTGCTGCGGCATGTCGGCGTGGCTGCAAATCCGCGCCAACACCATGCACGAAATGGAAGTGGTGCAAGGGCTGTCGCGCGGTCTGGCCAAAAGCATCGCGCTCGACACCCAGGTGACCGGCGAAGACGGCTTGCGGCCGGACGCGGTGCGGCGCCTGTTCGACCAGCTGATGATGGTCAATCCCAGCGTCGAAGTCTATCTGCTCGATCCGGCCGGACGTGTGATCGGCCACGCCGCGCCGGCCGGCCATTTGAAACGCGACCGGGTGGGGCTGGCGCCGCTGCTCAATTTCCTCGGCGGCGGCATGCTGCCGATACTCGGCGACGATCCGCGCAGCGCGGGCGGGCGCAAGGTGTTCAGCGCCGCCGCGCTGCACGCGGGCGGGCGCGACGTCGGCTACGTCTACGTCGTGCTGCAAGGCGAGGCGCACGACCAGCTGGCCGCGCGCGGCGCCGTCAGCTCGGTGCTGCGCATCACGCTGTGGTCGATGGCGCTGGTGGCCCTGCTAGGTTTGCTGGCGGGCCTGATCGCGTTCCGCCTCATCACGCGGCCGCTGCGCCGCCTGACCGACACGATGGAGTTGTTCGATGCGCGCGCCGAACCGCTGGTGATGCCGGCGCTGGCGCCGCCCGGCGCCGGCGCGCGCGACGAAATCGCCATCCTGGAAGCGGCCTATCGCCAGATGGCCGGCCGCATCGCCGAACAGTGGCAGGAACTGCGGCAGCTCGACCTGGACCGGCGCGAACTGGTGGCCAATATCTCGCACGACCTGCGCACGCCGCTGACGTCGCTGCACGGTTATCTGGAAACGCTGTCGGCCAGGGACGGCGCGCTGGACGCGGCCGAACGCCAGCGCTACCTCGGCATCGCGCTGGCGCAGAGCCGCAAGGTGGGGCGGCTGGCGCAGACGCTGTTCGAACTGGCGCGGCTGGAGCACGGCTTCGTCGAGCTGGCGCCGGAAGATTTTTTGCTCAGCGATTTGATTCAGGACGTGTTCCAGAAATTCGAATTGCAGGCCGAGACCAAGGGCGTGCGCCTGCTGGCGCAGCTGCCGTCGCCGGCGCCGCTGGTGACGGCGGACCTGGGCATGATAGAGCGCGTGCTGACCAATTTGCTCGACAACGCGATCCGCCACACGCCGGCCGGCGGCAGCGTCGACGTCAGCGTGGCCGCGCGCGGCGAGACGGTGCTGGTGACGGTCAGCGACACCGGGCCGGGCCTGCCGCAGGAGCTGCGCGCCAACCTGTTCCGCCGTCCCTTCGCGCTGACCGGCGAGCGCCGCGACGGCGGTCTGGGACTGCTGATCGTGCACCGCATCCTGCAACTGCATCACAGCCGGATCGAACTGCAAACGGTGGCGGGACGCGGCGCGACGTTCAGCTTCGAGCTGGCCGTCGGTGGCGAGAAATAATATAAACCGTATAAATCGTATAAACGGTATAAATCAGAGTCCGGCGCCGGCGCCGTCGAACTGGCGCTCGATCAATTCGATTTTATAGCCATCGGGGTCGGTGACGAAGGCGATCACCGTCTTGCCGCCCTTGACCGGACCCGGTTCGCGCGTGACGTTGCCGCCGTTGGCGCGCACGGCGGCGCAGGCGCTGTGGATGTCGTCGGCGGAGATGGCGATGTGGCCGTAGGCCGTGCCCATGTCGTAGCTGGTCTGGCCGTAGTTGTAGGTCAGCTCCAGTTCGGCGTGCTCGGGATTGGCGCCGTAGCCGACGAAGGCCAGCGTGTACTGGTATTCGGGATTGTCGCTGGTGCGCAGCAGCGTCATGCCGAGCACTTTGGTGTAGAAGTCGATCGAACGCTGGAGGTCGCCGACCCTCAGCATGGTGTGCAATAGTCGCATCGCTAGCCCTGTCATCTGTGTGGAGAAAACAGGATTTTATGCGCTTTGGCGCGCCGCCGCAAAATAGCGGCGCGGCGGTCGCCGTTTTCAGCCGCGGGATCAGTCCCGTTTGTCGCCCGGTTGCGGCTGGGCGTGCGCCGGCTTGTGCGTGGTGTGCGGCACTTTTTCGACGCCGGGCGTGGCGTAGCGGTCGGTGTCCACCAGGCCGTGCTCGATGTCGCTGGCGGCCTGCTTGCCGACGTTGCGCGGCTTGCCGCCCTGGGCGTCGGGCGACTGGTCGCGGTCGCTCGGCAGGCGCTTGCCGCCGTCGTTTTCCACTTTATTAACGTGGCTCACTTCGCGGTCTTTGCTGTTGCTGGTCATGATGGTTCCTTTTGATGGCGTGTTTGCCTCATGGTAGCGAGTTGCCGCCGGCGCCGTCGCGCAATTGCTTTTAATAAGGGCGAGCATTGTCGAGGTGCATTTTTTGCATGAAGTCGTTTATCATTCAGACATCGTTATCGGCATCGCTTTTATTGAAAGAGTCCCAGTGAATCCAGAACTGCAAGCGGACGATCCGCACCCCGCGCCGGCCCATTGCCTCAATTGCGGCAGCGCCAGCAGCGGCAACTATTGCGCGCACTGCGGCCAGGAGACGGTGTTGCACCGGCCCAGCGCGCTGGAATTCCTGCACGAGTTCGTCGGACATTATGTGGCGCTGGAAGGCAAGCTGACGGGCACGCTGGGCCGTTTGCTGTTCCGTCCCGGCGCGCTGACGGTTGAATATCTGGCGGGACGGCGGGTGCGCTTCGTGCAGCCGCTGCGGCTGTACCTGACCTTGAGCGTTTTGTTTTTCGCGCTGATGAAATTCAGCGGCGCCAGTTTGCAGGACAACGATCTCGATTCGACGCCGGCGCACAAGGCGGCGCCGGAGCTGCATCAACCTGCGGCGGGAGCGCCGCCGGCGCCGATAGCGAAGGCCGCTCCGGCGGCGAGTGGACCGGCGCAGCAAGGTCGCGCGGCGGCCAGCGCTGCGGCGGAGGCGGCCGACGACGACAAGGGCCTCGAAATCGGCGTCGGCAAGATGGCGTGGCTGACGCGGGTCTGGCCGTCCGCCGCCAGCACGCTGGAGCATTTCAACGGCTTGCCGGGCAAGGAGAAAAACCAACTCATCAACGAAGGTTTTTATCACCTGGCGCCGACGGCGATGTTCTGCCTGATGCCGCTGTTCGCGCTGTACCTGAAGCTGCTATACCTGGGCCACGGCCACCGCTACGGCGAACATCTGCTGTTCGCGCTGCACACCAACGCCTTCGCGTTCGCCATCTTCATCTGCATGCGGGTCTGCAATATCGGACTGGTCAGCTTTGTGCTGTGGGTCTGGCTGCTCGGCTATCTGCCGTGGGCCATGCGCCGCGTCTACGGCCTGCGCCGCTTTTCCACGGCCTGGCGCTGGCTGCTGCTGATGTTCGTCTATTCGGTGACGATGGCGCTGGCGCTGGCGCTGATGATGACGGTGACGGCCGGCGTGCTGACGGCCGGCCACTGACCCGTCACGCGGCGGCGGGCAGCTGCCACAGTTCGACCTTGTTGCCGTCCGGGTCGAGGAACCAGCCGAAGCGGCCGTAGTCGTACGATTGCGGCTCGCCGACCAGTTCGGCGCCGGCCGCGCTCACCTGGCGCAGCGCGCCGTCCAGGTCGTCGACCACCAGGTTGAACATATAGTCGCGCTGGGCCGGCGCGAAATAATCGGTGCCGGCGTCGAAGGGCGTGAACACGGTGGCGGCGCCGGCCGGCATCGCGGCCGGCGGCAGCTTGGCGAAGTAGGGCGACTCGGCCGGCAAGCCGAGATGCGTCTGATACCAGGCCAACAGCGCCTTCGGGTCTTTCGATTTGAAAAAGATGCCGCCCACGCCTAATACTTTTGCCATCATCGCCTCCGTTGTCGTTGAAATATCGAGTGTGCCATAGTATCCGCTTGCGGTCCCGCGCAGCGCACACTATACTGTTTGCATATACAGTATATAGTCAGTGCATAGTCAATGCCGCACGTGCATGCCGTCCGACGGTGGGCGCGTAGCGACGCCATATAGCGGTAGGCCTTATTATCGGTTACCCTGCTGCGTGTTGCTACCTGTTGCTACCCCCTATACGACCGAGATTTTTATGCCCGCCACGCATGCCTTGTACCAAACCATCGCGCTAGTGATACGCCAGAATACGGATGGCATAGAACAGCCGGTGCGCAGCGTCGTCGACTTCCTGCAGGGGGCCGGTTATGACGTGGTGTTCGAGGAGCGGACGGCCGCGCACCTGGGCCTGCCCGGCATCCGCGCCATGAGCGCGACCGAAATCGGCGCCCACGCCGACGCGGCCATCGTCATGGGCGGCGACGGCACCATGCTCGGCATCGCGCGCCAGCTGGCGCCCTATGACGTGCCACTGATCGGCATCAACCAGGGCCGGCTCGGCTTCATGACCGACATTTCCATCGACGGCATGTTGCCGGTGCTGGCCAAGATACTGAGCGGCCGCTACAAGGCCGAACGCCGCACCCTGCTCGAAGGCCAGGTGCTGCGCGACGGCGCCGTGATCCACGTCGGCCTGGCCGTCAACGATGTCGTCGTCGCGCGCGGCGCCGGCGCCGGCATGGCCGAGCTGCGGGTCGACGTCGACGGCCACTTCATGTACAACCAGCGCTCGGACGGGCTGATCATCTCGACCCCGACCGGCTCGACCGCCTACGCGCTGTCGGCCGGCGGACCGCTGCTGCACCCCAGCCTGGGCGGCGTGGTGCTGGTGCCGATCGCGCCGCACGCGCTGTCGAACCGGCCCATCGTGCTGCCGGAGTCGAGCGTCATCGAAATCGAAATCGTGCGCGGGCGCGACATCAGCGTCAACTTCGACATGCAAACCTTCGCCAGCCTCAGCTCGCAGGACCGCATCGTCATCCGCCGCTCACCCCACAGCATCACCTTTTTGCATCCCGAAGGCTGGAGTTACTACAACACGCTGCGCGAAAAGCTGCACTGGAACGAGTACCCGTCGGGCGAGGGCAAGCTGGCCTAGTTCCTGTTCTTTCACACCACCATCCACCACCATCCCATGCTGCGTACCCTGTCCATCCGTGATTTTGTTATTGTCGATACGATAGAACTGGAATTTTCCGCCGGCTTCAGCGTGTTCACCGGCGAGACTGGCGCCGGCAAGTCCATCCTGATCGATGCGCTGACGCTGGCGCTGGGTGGGCGCGGCGACGCCAGCGTCGTGCGCGAGGGCGCGGCCAAGGCCGACATCACGGCCGATTTCGCCGTCACCGAGCCGGCCCGCGCCTGGCTGGCCGCCAACGAATTCGCCGCCGACGAGGGCGGCGCGCTGCTGCGGCGCGTGATCGACAACGCCGGCCGCTCCAAGGCCTATATCAATGGCATCGCGGCCACGGCGGCGCAGTTGCGCGAACTGGGCGACATGCTGGTCGACATCCACGGCCAGCACGCCCACCAGTCGCTGCTCAAGACCGAGGCCCAGCGCGCGCTGCTCGACAACCAGGCCGCCAGCAAGGATGCCGGCGCGGCCGGCGACGCCAAGGCGGTCGCCGCCGCTTACAAGGCCTGGCGCGCGCTGGCCAGGCAGCGCGAGCAATTCGAGACCAACGCCGCCAACGTGCTGTACGAGCGCGAACGGCTGGAGTGGCAAGTCAACGAGCTGGAAAAGCTGGGCGTCAAGCCGGGCGAGTGGAGCGAGATCACCAACGAGCACAGCCGCCTGTCGCACGCGGCCAGCCTGCTCGAAGGCGCGCAGGAAGCGCTGTCGGTGATTTCGGAGGCCGACGAGCATCCGATACTGTCGCAGCTGACGGCGCTGAACCTGAAGCTGGGCAAGCTGGCGTCCATCGACACCGAATTGCAGGCCATCGTCGACCTGATCGAGCCGGCCCGCATCCAGTTGCAGGAAGCGGTGTATGGGCTGAACACTTATCTGGACCGGGTCGAGCTCGATCCCGAGCGGCTGCGCCAGCTCGACATGCGCATGGAAGTGATCCACTCGACGGCGCGCAAATTCCGCGTCACGCCGGACGAGTTGCCGGACGAGTGCGCCAAGCTGTCGGCCAAGTTGCAGCAACTGGCCGACGCCAGCGACCTCGACGGTCTGCGCCAGCAAGAGGACAAGCTCAAGGCCGCCTACCTGGTCGTGGCGCAGCGGCTGTCGCAGACGCGCGCCGTGGCCGGCCGCCAGCTCGGCGACGCCGTCACGCGGGCGATGCAGGAATTGAATATGACGGGCGGCAGCTTCGAGGTCGCGCTGAACCCGTCCGAGCCGGGCGCCAGCGGCCTGGAGCAGGTCGAGTTCCTGGTGGCCGGCCACGCCGGCGTGGCGCCGCGGCCGCTGGCCAAGGTGGCGTCGGGCGGCGAGCTGGCGCGCATCGCGCTGGCCATTTCCGTCATCACGTCGAACGCGACGACGACGCCGACCCTGATTTTCGACGAGGTCGACAGCGGCATCGGCGGCGGCGTGGCCGAGGTGGTCGGACGGCTGCTCAAGCGGCTGGGCCAGCAGCGCCAGGTCTTGTGCGTGACGCATTTGCCGCAGGTGGCGAGCCAGGCCGCGCAGCATTTCCAGGTCGCCAAGAGCACGCTGGCCAGCGGCAAGACGGCCTCGCGCATCGACGTGCTCGACGCCAAGGCGCGCGTGGAAGAAGTGGCGCGCATGCTGGGCGGGCTGGAAATCACGGCGACCACGCGCAAGCACGCGCGGGAGCTGCTGGCGTCGTGACGGCGGCGGCGGCAAGGAAGCGGGGGCGGACCGCGTCGTGGCGTCGCCTGCTTCGGCCACTGAACTCGAGCGGAGTCTGACCCCGATTCAGGCGCCGCGGTGCTTGCGCCGCCGGAAAAGCCACAGCTTGCTGCTCGGTCGCAAACGCGCCCTTGCGCGCCTGCTATTTCACTATAATGGCAGGCTGTCTCCTCCTCGCTCGCATCGGCCCCCATGTCCTTCTTAAAAGAACCGCCCCACACCCACGGCAACGTCGGCCGCAGCGCCGTCGTGCTGGTCAACCTCGGCACGCCCGATGCGCCGACCCGCTCCGCCGTGCGCCGCTATCTGAAGCAATTCCTGTCCGATCCGCGCGTGGTCGAGATTCCGCGCGTCGTCTGGTGGTTCATCCTCAACCTGATTATCCTGCCCTTCCGTTCCGGCCAGTCGGCCAAAAAGTACGCGTCCATCTGGACCCGCGACGGTTCGCCGCTGAAAGTCCACACCCAGCAGCAAGCCCACGCGCTGTTCGACGCGCTCGGCGCGCGCGGCCACGACGACGTCACGGTGGCGATGGCGATGCGCTACGGCTCGCCGTCGCTGCCCGATGTGCTGGCCAAGCTGAAGGCCGACGGCGTCGAGCGCATCGCCGTGCTGCCCGCCTATCCGCAATATTCCGGCACCACCACCGGCTCGATCTACGACGCCGTGTTCGACCACTACGGCTCGGTGCGCAATGTGCCGGAGCTGCGCTTCGTGCGCAACTATCACGACCATGACGCCTACATCCACGCCTTGCAGCAGTCGGTGCTGGCGCACTGGGAGGCGCACGGCCGGCCGGAAAAGCTGGTGCTGAGTTTCCACGGCGTGCCCAAGCGCACGCTGATGCTGGGCGATCCCTACCACTGCGAATGCCTGAAGACGGCGCGCCTGCTGGCGGCCAAGCTGAAGCTGACGCCGGAACAATATGTCGTCACCTTCCAGTCGCGCTTCGGCAAGGCCGAATGGCTGCAACCGTACACGGCGCCCACGCTGACACAGCTGGCGCGCGACGGCGTCAAGCGGGTCGACGTGATGTGCCCCGGCTTCACCAGCGACTGCCTGGAAACGCTGGAGGAAATCGCGATGGAGGCGCGCCACGATTTCGAGGCCGCCGGCGGCCGCGAGTTCCACTACATCCCTTGCCTGAACGACAGCCCGCGCTGGATCGCCGGCCTGGCCGAAATCGCCGAACAGCACATGATAGGCTGGCCGACGATGATGACGCCGGCCCAGCGCGACGCGCTCAAGAAAGACGCGGAGCTCGGCCGCGGCGCCGCGCTGAAGCTGGGCGCGACGCAGTAGCCGGCGGCGGCGGCAAGATTGCCTGTAAAGAGGCAAATCGACGGGAATCTATCGATACGCCAGCAATCAGCACTTGGCGACGATGAGTGCCAGCCTGTTAAAATAGCCGGCTGGGGAGTGAGCGGGGTCAAGACGGTGCAAGCCGGTGCAACCCGGTTCAGTCCGACATCAATTCCGAATAGCAGATCCAGATGGTCGCCAGCACCAGGTAGGCAACGACGGAGGCGGTGATGAGTGGCAACTTCATTGGCAACTTCATGATGACGCTCCCCGAACAACGGCCGGTCCGGCCGCTTCTGTTACATAGTAGACCGTCCGATGTTAAAAATGAACGTTTCTGTTGTGGTGGGCACGCGATAGTTTTGTAAATTTTGTTACACGCGGTGGCGCAACAGGGCGGCTGACGCTGGCTGTTCAAATGACAAGTGCAATACCCCTTGAAATGGTAGGGGATCGCCCCATTTGTGGCCAGTGCAGTCGATTAGTCTAGTCTAACAACACGATAGTAGGAGTCTTTCAGATGCAAGATCAGGAAAATCCAGCGGTACCTCATCCAGAGTCCGACCCCTTGTCGGGCGCGTCGTCGACCGCCGAGCAGGCCAGCCTGGAACAGCAGCTGGCCGACACCGAAGCGCGTCTGGCCGAGATGCACGACGCCTTCATGCGCGCCAAGGCCGACGGTGAAAACATCCGCCGCCGGGCTCAGGAAGATGTGGCCAAGGCCCATAAATTCGCCGTAGAAAGCTTCGCCGAAGCGATGGTGCCGGTCAAGGACAGCCTGGAAATGGCGCTGAAGGTCGAGACGCCGTCGCTCGAATCGCTCAAAGAGGGCGTCGAAATGACGCTCAAGCAGTTGTCCTCGGCCTTCGAGAAAAATCGTTTGATGGAAATCCTGCCGGCCCAGGGCGACAAGCTCGACCCGAACAAGCACCAGGCCGTGGCCGTGGTGCCGGCCGAGCAGGAAGCCAATACGGTTGTTTCCGTGCTGCAAAAAGGTTATATGATCGCGGACCGCTTGCTGCGGCCGGCGATCGTGACGGCGGCGCAGGCAAAATAATTGTTCGCTTGTTCACTATAAGCACTTGAAAACATACAGTTTTTCCACATATTAGTACCATCTGAACTTAAGCAAAAAGGAAGAAATATCATGGGTAGAATTATCGGTATCGATCTGGGAACGACAAATTCCTGCGTTTCCATCATGGAAAATGGTCAGCCAAAGGTAATCGAAAACGCCGAAGGCGCGCGCACGACGCCCTCGATCATTGCTTACCAAGAAGATGGCGAAATCCTCGTCGGCGCGCCGGCGAAACGCCAGGCCGTCACCAATCCCAAGAACACGCTGTTCGCCGTCAAACGCCTGATCGGCCGCAAGTTCGACGAAAAAGAAGTGCAGAAGGACATCGGCCTGATGCCTTACTCGATCATGAAAGCCGACAACGGCGACGCATGGATCGGCGTGCGCGACAAGAAACTGGCGCCGCCGCAAATTTCGGCCGAAGTGCTGCGCAAGATGAAAAAGACGGCGGAAGACTACCTCGGTGAAGAAGTCACCGAAGCCGTCATCACCGTGCCGGCCTACTTCAACGATTCGCAGCGTCAAGCGACCAAGGATGCCGGCCGTATCGCCGGTCTGGACGTCAAGCGCATCATCAACGAGCCGACCGCGGCCGCGCTCGCTTTCGGCCTGGACAAGACCGAAAAGGGCGACCGCAAGATCGCCGTGTATGACCTGGGCGGCGGTACGTTCGACGTGTCCATCATCGAAATCGCCGACGTTGATGGCGAAAAACAATTCGAAGTGCTGTCGACCAACGGCGACACCTTCCTCGGCGGCGAAGACTTCGACCAGCGCATCATCGATTACATCATCGAAGAGTTCAAGAAGATCAACGGCCTGGACCTGAAGAAGGATCCGATCGCCCTGCAGCGCATCAAGGCTTCGGCCGAGCGCGCCAAGATCGAACTGTCGTCGTCGCAGCAGACCGAGATCAACGAGCCCTACATCGCCATGGCCAACGGCGCGCCGGTCCACCTGACGCTGAAGATGACCCGCGCCAAACTGGAATCGCTGGTCGAGGAACTGATCAACGCCACCATGGAACCTTGCCGCATCGCGATCAAGGATGCCGGCGTTAAAGTGTCCGACATCGACGACATCATCCTGGTCGGCGGCATGACCCGTATGCCCAAGGTGCAGGAAAAGGTCAAGGAGTTCTTCGGCAAGGATCCGCGCAAGGACGTCAACCCGGATGAAGCCGTCGCCGTCGGCGCCGCGATCCAGGGTTCCGTGCTGTCGGGCGAGCGCAAGGATTTGCTGTTGCTGGACGTGACGCCGCTGTCGCTGGGTATCGAAACCCTGGGCGGCGTGATGACCAAGATGATCCACAAGAACACGACCATCCCGACCAAGTTCTCGCAAGTGTTCTCGACCGCCGATGACAATCAGCCGGCCGTGACCATCAAGGTGTTCCAGGGCGAGCGCGAAATCGCGGCCGGCAACAAGGGCCTGGGCGAATTCAATCTGGAAGGCATTCCGCCGGCATCGCGCGGCACGCCGCAGATCGAAGTGACCTTCGACATCGACGCCAACGGCATCCTGCACGTGGGCGCCAAGGACAAGGCCACCGGCAAGGAAAACAAGATCACGATCAAGGCCAACTCCGGCCTGACCGAAGCGGAAATCCAGAAGATGGTGAAGGACGCCGAAGTCAACGCCGAAGAAGACAAGAAGGTCAAGGAGCTGGCCGAATCGCGCAACCAGGCCGACTCGCTGGTGCACTCGACCCGCAAGTCGCTGACCGAATACGGCGACAAGCTCGAAGCGGGCGAGAAGGAAAAGATCGAAGCGGCCATCACCGACCTCGAAGGTTCGATCAAGGCCGGCGACAAGGCGGAAATCGACGCCAAGGTCGCTTCGCTGTCGAGCGCGTCGCAAAAGCTGGGCGAGAAGATGTACGCCGACGCGCAAGCGCAGCAGGCCGCGGCCGGCGGTGGCGCCGATGCGGGCCAGCACGCCGGCGCGCAGGAAGCGCCCAAGCCGCAGGATGACGTCGTCGACGCCGACTTCAAGGAAGTCAAAGACAGCAAGTAAGACCGCTGTCCTTCAGTAAGCAAGCAGTCTGCGGCCGCGCGTTTGTCCAAGCGCGCGGCCGCTGCGGCCAGACCGCGCAGACTCCGCCGAGCCGAGCCGCCGACCAACGGCGCCGGCTCGGCTTTTTCGTATAATCAGTACATCAGTATCAATACAGCAAGGTGCCGACAACATGGCAAAGCGAGATTTCTACGAGACACTTGGTGTCGCAAAAAACGCGTCGGAAGACGAGATCAAGAAGTCGTATCGCAAACTGGCGATGAAATACCATCCGGACCGCAATCCGGACAATAAAGAGTCGGAAGAAAAGTTCAAGGAAGTCAAAGAAGCCTACGAAATGCTGACCAATCCGGAAAAGCGCGAAGCGTATGACCGCTACGGTCACGCCGGCGTCGATCCGAACATGGGCGGCGGTGGCGGCTTCGGCGGCGGTGCCGGCGGCTTCGGCGATGCCTTCGGCGACATCTTCGGCGACATCTTCGGCGGTGGCGGCCGCGGCCGCAGCGCCGGTCCGCAAGTCTATCGCGGCGCCGATCTGCGCTACAACCTGGAAATCACGCTGGAGCAGGCCGCCCACGGCTTCGACACGACGATACGCGTGCCGTCCTGGGACAAGTGCGACACCTGCCACGGTTCCGGCGCCAAGCCGGGCACCGCGCCGACGACGTGCTCGACCTGCGGCGGCCACGGCCAGGTGCGCATGCAGCAAGGCTTCTTCAGCATCCAGCAGACTTGCCCTAAATGCCACGGCTCCGGCAAGATCATCACCGACCCCTGCGCTCCATGCGGCGGCGCCGGACGCATCAAGCGCAACAAGACGCTGGAAGTGAAGATTCCGGTCGGCATCGACAACGGCATGCGCATCCGTTCGTCCGGCAACGGCGAACCGGGCACCAATGGCGGCCCGTCGGGCGATTTGTATGTGGAAATCCACATCAAGCCGCACGCCGTGTTCCAGCGCGAGGGCGACGACCTGCATTGCGAAATGCCGATCTCGTTCAGCAAGGCGGCCCTGGGCGGCGAAATCGAAGTGCCCACGCTGTCGGGCAAGGTCTCGTTCACGATACCCGAGGGTACGCAGTCGGGCAAAACCTTCCGCCTCAAGAGCAAGGGCATCAAGGGCGTGCGCTCGGGCTTCGCGGGCGACCTGTTCTGCCACGTCGCCGTGGAAACGCCGGTCAAGCTGACGGAAAAGCAAAAAGACATGTTGCGCGATTTCGAGCGTCTGACCACCGAAGGCGGGGCCAAGCACAGCCCGCAGAGCAAGACCTGGAAAGACAAGGTCAAGGACTTCTTCGAGTAAGATAGGGGTTATCTTCGGCGTGTAATATCGCCGATGCATACCCGGGACGCGCCCGCGTTCGCGCACGCGTCCAGCCGGACACCAGACCGCTGCTCCGCCGATATCCGGCGGGCCGGCGGTCTTCTCATGTACGAGGGGAACAAGATGAGCGAACAAAAAAATCCTGAGGCATCCAGTAACGGGCAAGCCAGCGCGCCCTTGCAGGAACTGCTGAACAACAACCGCGTCTGGGCCAGCTCGCAGGTCGAGCGCGACCCGGACTTCTTCAACCGGCTGGCGCAGCAGGCGTCGCCGGAATATTTGTGGATAGGCTGCTCCGACAGCCGGGTGCCGGCCAATGAGCTGCTGGGCCTGGCGCCGGGCGATGTCTTCGTCCACCGCAACATCGCCAACGTGGTGGTGCACTCGGACTTGAATTGCCTGTCGGTGCTGCAATTCGCCGTCGACGTGCTCAAGGTCAAGCACGTCATCATCGTCGGCCACTACGGCTGCAAGGGCGTGCACGCGGC
>NZ_JANXMI010000181.1 GCF_025354735.1 Rugamonas sp. | reverse complement strand
CATGACGATAATCGCTCTGGTTGCCGGTTGAGGGGGCTGGCTGACCGCGATAAATCAGCGATCAACTCGTCCAGCATAGCCTTGGCCCGAAATAAAGGCCAGCTACGACGAGGGATATGATCGCACGGAACTAAACAGCTATTTAAGTACCAATGTCCCACGGCGCCTGCGGCGTCCACCTGGCGGCCAGCAGATCGATGAACAGGCGCACCTTGGGCGACAGGTGCTGGCGCGCCGGGTACAGCACGCGGATGGGATCGCCATCGCGCTCGACGTTGCGCAGCAGCGGCACCAGCCGTCCGCTGCGCAAGTCATCCTCGATCAGATAGGTCGGCAGGTTGGCGACGCCGAGGCCGGCCAGGGCCATTTCCTGGATCGCCTGCGCGCTGTTCATCTGCAGCCGTCCGGCGCTGCCGACCGCGCCGTCCGCGCCCTTGAAGGTCCACGGCGTGGGCCGGCTGCCGTTGGCGAAGAACAGGCATTCGTGGGCGTTGAGCGCGTCGACCGTGCGCGGCGTGCCGCGCCGTTCCAGATAGGCCGGCGCCGCGCAGATCATCAGCCGCTCGTGCGCCACGGTGCGCGCGATCAGGCTCGAATCGACGCGCGGCCCGCCGATGCGCAGCGCCACATCGACGCCCTCGTCGACCAGATCGACATAGCGGTCGGCGAAGCTGACGTTGACGCTCACCTGCGGCCACGCTTCCAGATACGTGGCCAGCACCGGCAGCAAATGCTTGTGCCCGAGCGCAGACGGCACGCTGATGCGCAAGCGTCCGTGCGGGGCGGTGCTGCGCTGGGCCATCGCCTCCTCGGTTTGTTCCAGGTCGTCGAGGATCTGCACGCAGCGGTCGAAGAAGGCCTTGCCGTCGTCGGTCAGGCTCAGGCTGCGCGAGCTGCGGTTCAGCAGCCGCACCTGTAAGCGTTCTTCCAGCCGCGCGATGCTTTTGCCGACGGCCGAACGAGTCAGGCCGACCTGCCCGGCGGCGACGGTGAAGCTGCCGGCGTTGACGACGCTGACGAAGGTGGCGATTTCGCTGAAATTATTCAGGCCCAATGGGATTCCCGTAAAAATAAGATGTTGTGCTTGACGGCGGCGACGCAGCTTGGCCCGCGGCTCATGACCAATGGCAGATTGCGCCGCGCCAGCCGCCCGGGTACAGTCGATGTGGATGGCACGCGGCACCGGCCGGCCGCCCACTTTAGCATGCCCGGATCAGTTCCGAACCCGGCCGCTCCACACCCGCACCCCACCTTATCGAGCCGACATATGAGCAACTCCCCCACTCCACCCGGCAGCGACTGGATCGCCATTATCCGCCGCCCCACGCTCGATGAATTCAGCGCCGCCTTCGCCGACGCCGTGGTGCTGGAAGGCTCCGTCGTCAAGCAGGCCGTCGTCGGCGCCGCCGCCATCCTGCGCTTCTTCGACGCCACCCGCGTCATGTACGACAGCATCGCCTTCGTCCACGAGTCGAACGCGGACAGCCGCACTTTCCTGGAATGGGAAGGCGTGTACCAGGGCGCGCCGGTGGCCGGCACCACCGTGCTGACGCGCGACGGCCGCGGCAAGATCGTCAGCATCCGTCTGTTCCACCGGCCCTACGCGCAAGTGCTGGCCTTTTCGGCCGGGCTGGACGCGCTGCTGAAGGACTAGCGCCGCCTCAGGCCACGGCCGCCAGCGAGGCCGTGTCGTACGGCTTGCCGAGCAGGTCGGCGTTGGCGAGGCGGGTCGCTTCGTCGTCCTCGGCCAGCAGGATGCGCAGGCCGCTGCGCGCGGCCGGCACCGTCCATCGCATCGCGCGCGTCGACGCAGAGATCGAGTAGCGCGGTTTCCACCTGCGTGACCAGGCGCCACATGCGGTCGCGCTCCTCGCTGCGCCGGCCGACCTGCAAGGCCAGGTCGCGGTTCTCGTGGCTCAGCGCCACGCTGGCCAGCTCCCGGTCTTCGATGTCGGTGTTGGTGTCGAGCCAGCGCCGGGCCCGCGTTCATCCCTTCCCGAGCGGGTGGGCCCCGCCGCGCGCGTCATCGGCGATAATGGCGGCGCGCCACTTCACGGCGCTGACCAGGATAATCGATGCAAAAATTAATCGCGGAGTTGAGCCGGCTGTATCTGCTGCCCGGCCAGCAGCGCTACCGTCTCGACGACGCGGGCGCGGATCAGGCGGCCGCCGGCGCCCTGTCGCCGGCCTTGCTGGAGCAGCATCTGCGCGGCGCGCTGACGGTGTCCATCGAACTCGCGAGCGCCGACGGCCAGGCCCGGGCCCTGGTCATGGAATTCATCGGCAAGACGGAAACGCAGCGCGCGCGGCACTGGGATACCTTGTGCCTCGTCGCGAACGCCATGCAGGAGCAGCTGGGCCTGCCCGCGCCGGCCGTCAGCATCTCGGGCGCCAACGGTTTTGGACTGTGGATGTCGCTGGAGACGGCGGTGCCGGTCGCGCAGGCTCAGCGGTTTTTACGCCTGCTGCGCGCGGCCTATAGTCCCGAACTGGAAAATGATGAGATCACCCTGCGGCCGGACGACGGCGCGCAGGCGTTGGCGCAGGATCGCGCCGAGCTGCCGCCGTGCCTGAACCGGTCCAGTCAAAAATGGTCGGCATTCATCAATCCGGGCATGGGCGCCTCGTTCGCCGAGGAGCCGGGGCTGGAAATGTCACCGCCACCGGCGGCCCAGGCGGCGTTCCTGGAAGGCTTGCACAGCATTGGCGCGGCGCAGTTCGCCCAGGCGATGCGGACGCTACAGCCGCAGTCGCAAGCGGCAACGGCAGCAACCCTGGCGCCCGCGTCCACCGCCCTGCCCGCAGGATTGCTGCTCAGGGATGCGACGCTGGAAGATATCGTCAGGCTGCTGCACGAGCGCAACATCGAGCCGACCTTCCGCCATTTGATCGCCAAATGATGGGCGCCCGGGCAGACCGTCGAGCGCGCTAGCGGCGCCGCTCGCCCGACGTGATCGCGTACTGGTTGGCCACCGCCAGTCCCTGGCTGAGGAAGCGGTCGGTCGCCGCATCGTCCACCTTGCCGGACGCGTCGGTGGTGTACGAGTCGACCAGCTTGGTGAACAGCGTATCGCCGCTGGCGTAATTCGCCTTGACGCCTTGGACGAATTCATCGATCGACAAGGTGCCGTCCTTGGAGGTGTCGAAGCTGGCGAACAGTTTCTGCGCCGTCTCGGCCGACACGCCGACCCGCTTCAACTGGGTGGCGAATTCGGTCGCGTTCAGCGACTGGTTGCGGTCCGTATCGCCCTGCACAAACGTCTCCGGCGCCCACGCGATGGTGAGCGGCGTGGCGATCAGGCTGTTGACGTCGCCCTCCACCACTTTGCTGGTCTGCCCATTGCTGAGCGTGACGATGGTCGATGCCGGCTGGTCGTCCGCCGGCGCCGGCGCTGCGGCATCTTTCGCCGCCGCCTTGGCGCTGGCGCTGTTGTTGGCGATATTGGTGTAGGCGGCGGTCGAGCCGCCGATGCTGGAAATGGACATATTCATACTCCTCAGTGGTTTACTATCAGTCACATAATGACTACCCGTCACATGACGGCCGACGCCGAATTAATGTGTGCCGGCGCCGACAGGCGCCCTGCCGCGCCGCAACAACGCCAGGTTTTGGCGTATCGAAAAAACGTGCAGGAAAATCGCCAGCGGCGCCAGAAAAGCGGGTATCCACACGAACGGCCAGTGTCCGAAACCGGTGAACGGCAAGCCCGGCCAGTCCAGGTGCGCCGGTCCCGGCGTCGAACTCAGCGTCGTGAAGATCGTGTTCGTCAGGATGGCCAGGCCGAGCGCGTTCCATACGATCACGCTGCGCGGCGCCAGTTGCCAGTAGCGGATCGCGAACGCGACGAAGGGCGCGGTCAGGCCGACGAGCACGTCGAAATTACGGCCCTCGAACGTCACTTGCCGCGGCGCGCCGCCGGCCAGGTAGAGGCCGAGAAACGACAGCTCCACGCCGATGCGGAAGATCTGCATCGCCACCGGCCAGTGGCGCGGCGCGGCGTCGATCAGGCCGCGCAGCAGCGCGCTGCGATGCAGCACGACGACGCCGGCCAAGGCGAGCAGCGGTATCAACAGCAGGCGCGGCGGGCGCGCTTCCCACACGGCCAGCCAGCCGTCCGCCGCCAGCGCGCCGGACAGCAACAGCCACGCGACGAGCGCCAGCGGCACGGCCAGCGGCAGCGCGCTGCGCCGCCTCGGCGGCGGGTGCAGCCGCGCCAGCAAGGGTGGCAGCACCGACGTCACCATCGCCACGCACAGCAGCGTCAACAGCGCCAGTCCCGCACAGGTCCAGAAATACATCGCGCCTCCTCGGATTACATCGATGACATCGCCCATTTCTTTAATTTAGATTATACTAGAAATCTATTAATGCGCATCCTGCGGTGATCCGAGGAAATCCAGCACCAGCCGCGCGAACAGTTCCGGCTGCTCCCACTGCATGAAATGGCCGGCGTCCGGCAGCGCGATCAGGTCGAGGCGCTGGGTGAAGTTGCGCTCCTGGTGCTGGAACATGGCCGCGCCTATGCAGCCGTCTTGCATGCCGTAAATGATGCGGGTCGGAACCGACACGGGTGAAAAAATCAGCCGCCGCGACAGGGAACTGAGCAGACTGCGCGGCAATTGCCGATACCAGGCCAGCGCCGCTTTCAGGCGGCGCGGATCGGCGTAGTTGTCTTTCAGCGGCCGCAGCTCCGCTTCGCCGCATTGCCAGGCCGGCGACCAGAGCTTGATGAGCGCCACGACGCCGGCGAAATCATGGGCCGACAGTTGCGCTTCCGGCAGGCCGGGCAGCTGGAAGCGCAACATATAACTGGACCGGCGCAGCTGTTGCCAGCCCATATTGAGCAGGAAATGCCCGGTATGCGGCACGGCCGCCGCGACCAACCGCCGCACGCGCTGCGGCGCCAGGTTGGCCGCCGCATAGCCGGTCACGGCGCCCCAGTCGTGGCCGACGATGGAAAAGCGTTCGGCGCCGAGCGCATCGGCCAGGTCCAGCACATCGGAGGCCGACGCTTCGACGCGGTAGTCGTGGTCCGGCGCCAGCTCGCTGGGCGCGTAGCCGCGCAGCGACGGCGCGACGGCCCGGTAGCCGGCGGCGGCGACGCGGTCGAGTATCGGCAAAAAGCCGCGATAGGTGTCGGGGAAGCCGTGGAGGAAAATCACCAACGGGCCCGCGCCACGGCTGACGTAGGCGATGTCGAAACCGCCGGCGCGGATATGGCAGCGTGCGAAGTCTTCCGTCATGGAATGGTGGCTTTCACGCCGGGCGGCATTTAAAAGCCCATTTTAAAAGCAAAGCCCTGTCGAGTATTGTCAGAAATGCTCGTGTTTGGTCGAAAACTGCGCCTGCTTGGCGGGCGTGGAATCGTCATAAAAGTAGCAGTTTCATACAAAACGCGCTTAAAACTGACTTTTTCGCGCATTATCAACAGGTTAAGATAGCTTATGAAGAAACATGCGCCAGTCAGCAATGTGGAAATTCCGCAAGTAGATCAATGCAATCTGGCCGCCATCCGGCTCGGGTCGCGGCTGATGACCAAGATTTATGACGCGGCGCTGGCTCCGGTCGGCATCAAGAGTAGCGAGCTGAGCATCATGAGCTTGCTTGCCCACCGCGCCGCCACCGGGCCGACCGTCACCGTCACCGAACTGGCGGCGGCGCTGGCGATGAGCCGCAGCACCGCCCGCCAGCATCTGCAACAGCTGGAACAGGCGCTGCTGGTGCGCGCGGCCGAGCCGTCGGGCGCGGCGCGCGGCCTGCGCTTTGGCCTGACCGCCGCCGGCCGGTTGAAAGTGGACGACGCCATCCCGCTGTGGCGCGGCGCCCAACATTATTTCGAGAAAATCTACGGCGCCGAACCGGCCCAGCAACTGCGCCAGACCCTGCGCCATATCGCCCAGGACCAGCAGCGGCACGGCGCCGGCATCGAACGCCACGGCGCCGCCGGCGCGCCGCTGTAAGCGATGAAGCACGCGTCCACCGCCGCCTGCCTGCTGGTCGCGCAGGCGAGGAAAAAGCGCCCCGCCGCCGCGCCGCTGCCGGTCCCGGGCGCCGATGATGAGCTGATGCAGATGCAGATGCAGCAGGCCGGCTTGAATGCGCTGGAACGCGCCGTCCACGCGGCGGCCAGCGGCGCGGCCGATGGTATGGCCAATACGCCGCCGCACGACGACGGCGACATCATCTTCGACCAGCTCACCAAATTGCTGCTGCACGTGCATAGCTTGCCGGCCGACGGCAACGAGGCCTTCGCCGATGCGCTGATCCACGCGCTGCGTACGTATCTGGCGCAGCTCGACAGCGCGCCCACGGTGCCGCTCAATGCGCGCGGCGGGCTGGCGCCGCGCCAGGAACGGCTGGTCAAGGAAATGATGGCCGCCAATCTGGACGGCAGCGTCTCGTCGGCGCTGCTGGCGGCGGCCTGCAATCTGTCGCCCAGCCATTTCGCGCGCGCCTTCAAGCAATCGACGGGCGTGCCGCCGCACCGCTGGCTGTTGCAGCAGCGCGTGGAACAGGTGAAGCAGTATTTGTTGCGGCAGCAATTGCCGATGTCGGAGATCGCACTGGCCTGCGGTTTCGCCGACCAGAGCCATCTGAGCAAGGGCTTCAAGAGCATCACCGGCTACAGCCCGCGCCAGTGGCAGCGCGCCCAGGATGGCGATGTCGACCATGCGGAGCGGCCGCTGCCCTAGGCCGGGCCGCCGCCACCGGCCGGCTTATTTCATCACGGTCAGCACCTGGCGCTTGCCGCCACGGAAGGTATAGATCGTCAGCACGCCATCGTGGACGTCGCCGCGCGCGTCGAAGGAGATGGTGCCGATCACGCCCTTGTGGCGCAGCTTGGCCAGCACCGGCAAATATTTCGCCGGATCGGGCGAGCCGGCCTGCTGCATAGCTTCGACCATCATCATCAGCGCGTCGTAGGCATAGGGCGCATAGGTCTGCACGTCGATGCCGTATTTGCGGCGATAGGCGGCGCGGAAGTCGCTCATGGCCTGCTGCTGCGACGGCTCGACGCCGCCGGCTTCGGCGCAGATGACCTGGTCGTCGACCATGGCGTCGCCCGCCAGCACGGCCAGCGAGTTCGAGCACATGCCGTCGCCGCCCATGAAGTGGGCCGGCACGGCCAGCTGCTTCATCTGGCGCAGCATGGGGCCGGCGACGGCGTCCATGCCGCCGAAGAACACCAGGTCCGGCTTGGTGGCCTTGATGGCGGTCAGGATGGCGCTGAAGTCGGTCGCCTTGTCGTTGGTGTATTGCTGCGACACGACGCTGGCCGCGCCGCCGGAGGCCTTGACGTTCTTGATGAACTCGTCGGTCAGGCCCTTGCCGTAGGCGGTGCGGTCGTCGATGACGGCGATGCGCTTGGCCTTGCCGGCCTGCATCGCGTAGCGCGCCAGCGCGGCGCCCAGTTGCTCGTCGTTGGCGACGTTGCGGAAGGCCGTGTTATAGCCCTGGCGCGTGTATTTGGGATTGCTGGCCGACGGCGAAATCTGCGGGATGCCGGCCTCGAAATAAATCCGCGAGGCCGGTATCGTCGTGCCCGAATTTTCGTGGCCGATCACGCCGGCGACCTTGGCGTCGACCAGTTTCTGGGCCGCCGCAGTGCCCTGCTTGGGGTCGCCCGCGTCGTCCTCGGCCTGCAGCACCAGCTTGTAGCGCTTGCCGCCGATGACGAGGCCCTTGGCGTTCAATTCATCGACCGCCATGCGCGCGCCGTTCTCGTTGTCCTTGCCGAGGTGGGCGATGGGGCCGGAGGTGGCGGCCACGTGGCCGATCTTGATGATGTCGTCGGCCCACGCCGGCGCCGCACCGGCCCACAGGCAGGCCAGCAGGACGGCCCGGCGGGCCGCTGTCATGGTCGGTTCCATGGGGTGGCGGTCAGCGGTAAAACGCTTCGACCGTGCCCTTCAGTTTAATCAGCAAAGGCTTGCCTTTACGATCCAGCGATTTGCCGGACTGGACTTTGATCCAGCCTTCGCTGATGCAGTATTCTTCGACGTCGCTGCGTTCCTTGTCGTTGAACTTGATGCCGATGTCGTGTTCGAACACGGCGGCGACGTGGTGGGGACTCCGGGCGTCGATGGACAGACGGTCGGGCAATGGGGGGAGTTGGGTAGCTTCGTTCATGGGGATCAATTATCCATGATTTTGCGCCCGCCGTGAATGTCCAGATGACATCGGCCGGCGGACGGGTCGACGATTCAGCCCGGTTCGGCGTCCAGGAAGAAGATGGCGTAGGCCTGGGCCGGCGTCTTTTCGGTCGGTTTTTCGATTTGAATCTGCAGGCTGTCCTCGGCCACCAGGCTGCGCCAGTTCGGCACGCCGGCGTTGGCGAACAGTCCCTGCGCCTTCGACGCCAGGCTCAGGTCGAGCGCCAGGCGGGCGTTGCGGGCGCCGGTCTTGGCGTAGTTGACGCCGCGCAGCTCGAAGCCGAAGGCCGCCAGCCACGGTTCCCACAAGCCGCTTTCCACGCCCTGCACGATGCGCACTAGCATGTCGTCGAGCTTCAAGCCTTTTTTGGTGATGTCGCGCAGCGTGTCGAGCGAAGTGGCGTAGCGGGCGTCGGTGTTGCGCTTGCCGGCGCCGCTCTCGCCGATGGAGCGCAATTCCTTCGAGAACATCGCGTCGCGCTCGGTGTAATCGCGCATGCGGCCGTAAAAGCCGGCGTCCTGGAAGGGGTTTTCGACGCGGCCCGCAGGCGCTTCGGCGGTTTTGGGGACGGCTGGCTGTTTTTTCTTGGTCATGGTGGTGTCGCTAAGCATAAGAAGCGTAGTTTAACACCGCGCGAGCCATCGCCTCCCTTATTCCTGTCCGGGGGCGATGTGTCTGTTGGTTAATTTTTTCATGCAAGCAACTGTACAAATGCCGAAATAGAAATGATAATAGCAATCATTATCATTTGATCGAGCTTCCATGTACCCATTTGCCGCTGCCGCCTGCCGTCCCAAGCGCCTCACCTTGTGCGTTTTGTCCGCCCTGTCTTCCCTACCCGCGCACGCGCAAACGGCGGCCGGTGCCGATGCGCCGGCACTGCAAACGGTGGTCGTCAACGCCAGCGCCGACGCGTCGGCCGCCGACTTGTCCAAGGCTTACGCGGGCGGCCAGGTGGCGCGCGGCGGCCGCGTCGGCCTGCTGGGCACCGTCGACAATATGGATACGCCGTTCAACAGCACCAGCTACACCCAGCAATTCATCCAGGACCAGCAGGCCCACAGCGTGGCCGACGTGCTGCAAGCGGACCCCGGCGTGCGCGTCGCGCGCGGCTTCGGCAACTACCAGGAGCTGTACGTGATACGCGGCTTTCCGGTCAACTCGGACGACCTGGCCTACAACGGCTTGAACGGCGTGCTGCCGCGCCAGTACATCGCCGCCGAATTGCTGGAACGGGTGGAAGTTTTCCGGGGCGCGAACACCTTCCTGAACGGCGCCACGCCGGCCGGCGGCGGCATCGGCGGCGCCATCAACCTGTTGCCGAAACGGGCGCCCAACGCCCCGCTGACGGAAGTGAGCGCCGGCCTGCAAACGGGCAAACAGACTTATCTGGCGACCGACATCGCGCGCCGCTTCGGCGACGAGCAGCGCTTCGGCGTGCGCCTCAACGCGGTCCAGCGCAAGGGCGGCACCGGCATCGACCAGGAGGACCGCGATTTGCAACTGGGCGCCATCGGCGTCGATTATCGCGGTCGCGGCTTCCGCCTGTCAGCCGACCTCGGTTGGCAGGACAGCCAGTTCCACCATGCCCGCCCTTCCGTCAACGTGGCCGCCGGACAGGCCGTGCCGGCGGCGCCCGACGGCTCGGCCAACTTCGGCCAGCCATGGGATTATTCGAGCGAGCGCGATGTCTTCGGCACCGTGCGCGGCGAGTGGGATATCGCGCCCGACGTGCTGGCCTGGGCGGCCCTGGGCGCGCGGCGCGGCAACGAGGCGAACCGCCTGGCCAGCACGCTGAACCTGGCGACGACGGCCGGCAGCGGCACCATCCGCCGCTTCGACAACAACCGCGAAGACCATATTCACACCGGTGAACTGGGCGTGCGCGCCGCGCTGCGCACCGGCCCCGTCACGCACAAGCTGGTGCTGTCGACGACCGGCTTCGACCTTGATTCGCGCAACGCCTACGCCACCTCGGCCTATCAAGCGACGTCGCTGCTTAACCCGGCGGTGCTGGCGCTGCCGACCCTGACCACCTTCGGCAGCACGCTGTCCGATCCGCACACGACCAACAAGACGACGCTGGTCAGCGAGGCCGTCGCCGACACCGTCGGCCTGCTCGACGACTCCGTGCTGCTGACGGTCGGCGTGCGGCGCCAGAATATCCGGCAGATCGGCTACGCCTACACCACCTACAAGCAGAGCGCCTATTACAAGCAGGGCGCCAACACGCCGATGGCGGCGCTGGTGTACAAGCTCACGGCGCAGGTGTCGCTGTACGCCAACTATATCGAAAGCCTGCAACAGGGCGCGGTGGCCGGATCGACCGCCGTCAACATCGGCCAGATTTTCGCGCCCTACACTTCGCGCCAAAAAGAAGCGGGCCTGAAGTACGACGCCGGCCGCATCGGCTTCAACGCCGCGCTGTTCACCACCAGCCAGCCGCAGGGCATCTTGAATCCAACCACCAAGGTGTTCGGCATCGATGGCCAGCAGCGCAACCGGGGCGTCGAATTCTCGGCCTACGGCGAAGCGGCGCGCGGCCTGCGCGTGCTGGGCGGCCTGACGCTGCTCGACGCCACCCAGCAGCACACGGCCGGCGGCCTGACCGACGGCAAGGACGTCATCGGCGTGCCCAAGTCGCAGGCCAACATCGGCCTCGATTGGGACGTGCCGGGCGCGCGCGGCTTGAGCGTGTCGGCGCGCGCGCTGCACACGGCGTCGCAGAACGCCAACGCCGCCAACACGCAGGCGATACCATCGTGGAACCGGTTCGACGCCAGCGCGCGCTACCAGTTCCATGTCGACGGCCACAGCGTCACCGTGCGCGCCCGCGTCGACAACCTGACCGATAAAAACTACTGGGCCTCGGCCGGCGGTTCGCAGGGCAGCGGCTACCTGGTGCTGGGCGCGCCGCGCACCGTGGCCGTCACCGCCAGCACGGAGTTTTAAGGCGCATGGCGACCACGATTTCCGGCCCGACGAAAAAGCGCGGCGTGACGATGCGGTACCGGCTCGGCGTGGCGTCGCGCGCGCTGGCCGGCGTGGCCGGCGGCTATGCGTTCAGCGCCCTGCTGACGGCGTGTCTGACGCTGACGCTGCCCTTGCTGTCGATGAGCCGCGCCGAGTCGGTGCAGACGGCGACCATGTTGTCGTTCGCGGTCTACGCCGTGGCGGTGATGTGAGTGTTCGCCGCGCGCTCGGCGGCGCGGGCGTGGCTGGGCCTGACGCTGGCGTCGGCGCTGTCCGGCGGCGTGCTGCTGTTGCTGCCGCCGCTGGGAGCGGCCGCATGAAATCGGCGATGCAACCATCTGGCTTGCAAAAATCAGGCTTGCGACAGTCGATGGCGTGGCTGCACACCTGGTCGGGCCTGCTCGTGTGCTGGGTGCTGTGGCTGATTTTTTGCGCCGGCACGGCGAGCTATTACCGGCAAGAGATCACGCTGTGGATGACGCCCGAATGGCACCAGCTGGCGATGCGGCCGGCCGATCCGGTGGCCGCCGCCGAACGCGCCATCGACGTGATGCAGCGGCGTTCGCCGCACGCGCTGCGCTGGGCCATCAACCTGCCGCAAGCGCGCACGCCGGCGCTGCGGGTTTACTGGTCGGAGCCGGCGCAAGCCGGTTCGAGCAAGCGCGGCCGCTTCCAGAACGTGATGCTGGACCCGGACAGCGGCGCCACCCTGCCGCCGCCGCGCGCCACCCGTGGCGGCGAATTTTTCTACCGCCTGCATTTCGATCTGTACTACATGGCGCCCGAAACGGGCCGCTGGATCGTCGGCTTCTGCACCATGTTCATGCTGGTGGCCATCCTCAGCGGCGTGGTCACGCACAAGCGCATCTTCAAGGATTTCTTCACCTTCCGGCCCGGCAAGGGGCCGCGCTCGTGGCTGGATGCACACAACGCCGTCGCCGTGCTGGCGCTGCCCTATCACCTGATGATTACCTACACCGGCCTGGTGGCGACGCTGTTCCTGTACATGCCGGCCGGCGTGCAGGTGGCTTACCACGGCAGGCAGGCGCAGATGGACGCGGAGATGTATCCGTCCGAACCGAAGGTCAAGCCGGCCGGCGTGGCCGCGCCGCTGACGGCCATCGCGCCGCTGATGTTGCAGGCGCAGCAGCGCTGGCATGGCGTCCCGGCCGGCAAGGTCAGCATCGACAATCCGAACGACCGCCACGCCGTCGTCATCATCGAGCAGCGCGGCGGCGCGCACATGTCGCGCACCCAGCCGGCGCTGGTGTTCGACGGCGTCAGCGGCGCGCTGCTGTCGTCTTCCGGCGACGACGCGCCGGCCGCCGCGACGCGCAACACCATGGTCGGCCTGCACATCGCCAATTTCGCGCAGCCGGCCCTGCGCGCCCTGTTTTTCCTGTCCGGCCTGGCGGGCTGTGCGATGGTCGCCACCGGCGCGCTGCTGTGGACGCTGCGCGAACGCAACAAGCAGCGCCAGTTCGGCGCCACGCTGGCCGGGCGCTGCGGCCTGCGCCTGGCCGAAGGCTTGAACCTGGGCGCCATCGCCGGCCTGCCGATCGCCATCGGCGCCTATTTCTGGGCCAACCGCCTGCTGCCGCTGGACGCGCCGCTGCGCGCCGACCTGGAAATCCACTGCTTCTTCGCGACGTGGGCGGCGGCGGCCGTGCTGGCGCAACTGAGCCCGGGCCGCGCGATGTGGCGCGCGCAGCTGGCGCTGGCGGCGCTGGCGCTGGGCGGCGTGCCGCTGCTGAACGGCCTCACCACGGACAGCCATCTGGGCGTCACGCTGCTGCAAGGGCGCGGTCCGCTGCCGGTGGCCGCCTTCGATTTGACGCTGCTGGGCCTGGGCCTGCTGTTCGCTTACGCCGCCTGGCGGCTGCGCGGTCCCGGCCGTGCCGCCGCCGTTGCGGCCACGCCGGCCGACGCCGCCGACCGGCATCCGGACCCGTTGCGGGAGCTCGCATGACGCCGGCCCTGCTGCCGCTGGGCGCCGCGCTGGCCTACAACGGCATGGCCGCCCTGTGCCTGGCCACCGAGCGCCAATACGGGCAATGGCGCGGCCGTGGCGCGTCGCCGACGCCGGCGTTGCGACGCGGCTTGCGGCTGGCCGCAGCGCTGGCCCTATCGCTGGCCGCCGTGGCCTGCATCGCCGATGCCGGCGCGGCCGTCGGCATCATCCTGTGGCTGGGCGAACTGAGCGCCGCCGCCCTGCTGGTGGCCGGGCTGTGGACTTACGCCACCCGCGCCGCCCTGCCGCTGGGCGCCGTCGCGCTGGCGGCCGCCCTGCTCTGCTGAGGCGCGCCGGATTTCATTAATGTAATTTCAAGCATGCTGTTGTTTTTGACATTATTCCGAGTTGATGATCTGTCACTTGTAGTAAGATGCTGGACCTTTGCAACCAACTCTTACGCGCACTCCGCAGTGACGCGCACTCAGCAGTGATTTTTTCATTCCAGGATCCGACGACCTTCGCCATCGCGCCCGGCACGCATGAGTTCAGCGATGCCGCCACCGAATCGCGCTTCAGCCGCAACGAGCTGACAGCGACCCAAGCGCGGCTGCGCGTCACGCTGCTGTTTTGCTCGTTTTTTTATGTCCTCTTCGGCGTCACCGACATCAGCGAGCTGGGCTTCGGCCACGATGCCCTGGTCGTGTTCCTGGCGCGCGCGGCCGTGGCCGCCACCGCCGGCGTCTGCTGCCTGATTAGCTACCGGCCCTGCTGCGGCGTGGCCCTCACGCGCCTGCTCGCCTGCGCCGCCGAGATCGCCGGCGTCGCCGGCTTCGCCGTGGTGCTGTTCCACCGGCCCGGCGAAACGCCGTGGCACGCCATGTCGATGGGGATGATGGTGATCGTCATTTACCTGTACATCCCCAACCGCCTGGTCTACGCGATCGCCATCGCGCTGGCGGCCACGGTCGGCTTCATCGGCATCGTCTGCGCGGAGGGCTGGCTGCGGCTGAACGACATCCTGACCATGACCATGCTGCTACTGCTGGCCAACACCTTCGGCCTGGTGGCGGCGCGGCGCTACCACCAGATCCGGCGCGAAGAATACCGCGCCCGCGAAACGCTCAAGCAGATCACGCTGCGCGACCCGCTCACCGGCTGCCGCAACCGCCGCTACCTGCAACAAGAGCTGCTCGACACGGAGAGTTCGCGGGCGCAGCGCTACCGCCAGCATTTGAGCGTGGTGATGTGCGACCTCGACCACTTCAAGGCCATCAACGACAGCCACGGCCACGGCGCCGGCGATCTGGTGCTGACCGAGTTCGCGCGGCTGCTGATGAACATGACGCGCGAGCATGTCGACAGCGTGATCCGCTACGGCGGCGAGGAATTCCTGATCGTGCTGCCGGAGACCGACTTGCACGGCGCGGCGCTGCTGGCCGAGCGCCTGCGCGCGGGATTCCAGGCCACGCCGATCGAATATGCGCCCGGCCGCACGCTGCGGGCCACGGCCAGTTTCGGCGTGGCGGCCTGCGATTACGCGCGCGCGGACCAGCCGCTGTCGCTGACGCAGCTGGTGGTCGACGCCGACCAGCTGCTGTACGAATCGAAAAAGCACGGCCGCAATCAGGTGCGCAGCAAGCGCTCGGTCGATGAGGTGCCGGCCGGCTCGGTGGCTTGACGCGCCTGCCAGCTAAATCAGAGGCAAGCTACATCGTCGCGACGGCGGCCCGTGCGGTCGTCAATCCGCCGTCAAGGCGGCCAGCTCGGCGTCGGTGAAGCCGGCCTGGCGCCGCGCTTCGAGGTTGAACGGGCCGCGCGGCGTCGGCGCCTTGTATTGCAGCGCCAGCGCGGCGTAGGTGGCGTATGGTTCCAGGCCGCGCTGGCGGCACAAATGGCCGTACCAGCGGTTGCCGATTTCGACGTGGCCGATTTCGTCGCGCAGAATAATGTCGAGGATGGCCACGGCCGCCGCGTCGCCGGCCTGCCCCAGCTTCGCTTGCAGCGGCGGGATGGCGTCGAGGCCGCGCGCTTCGAGCGTGCGCGGCACCAGCGCCATGCGCGCCAGCACGTCGCCACGGGTCTTGTGGACCATCTCCCACAAACTGTCGTGCGCGGCGAAGTCGCCGTAGGCGTAGCCCAGCTGCCGCAAATGCGCGGCCAGCATCGCGTAGTGGGTCGCTTCTTCGGCCGACACGCGCAGCCAGTCGGCGTAATATTCCGGCGGCATGTCCGGGAAGCGCCACAGCGCGTCCAGCGCCAGATTGGTGGCGTTGAATTCGATGTGGGCCAGCGCGTGGATCAACATGGCGCGGCCTTCCAGCGTCGCCATCGAGCGCTGGCCCAGCATGCGTGGATGCACCAGTGCGGGCCGCGCCGGCCGGCCGGGAATCGCCGGCGGCGACTGCGCCGCCGCGTTGGCTGCGGCCGCCGAGGTTGCCGCGCTTGCCGCAGCCGCCGCGTTCGCGCCCGTGTCCAGCGTGCAGGCGCCGGCCCGCCACGCGGCGGCCATCGCTGTCACGGCGGCCACTTTGGCGTCCGGATCGGCTTCGGTCAGGCAAGCCAGCGCCAGGGCGCGCAGTTCGGCGGGCGGCGCCATGGCGTCAATATCCATGGCGGTCAGCGCGATGGCGCGGCGAAACGAGGTGGTGCATGGTGCTTCCTTAAACGTGTGCAGGCCGCAGTGTAGCAAATACCTTGCCGCGCGACGCGGGCGATCAATTAAGATTAACGTCATCGTTCATCCTCACTGGAGTTGCGCCATGTCCCCTTCCCCCGCCCGTTCCCGCGTCCGCCTGGCCTGGATCGCGCCCCTGTGTCTGCTCGCGTCCAGCGCCTGGGCGCTGTCGCTGGCGGACTTGACGAACGCCGACGCCGGCAGCGGCGTCAAGGCCGCCCTGAACCAAGGTTCGCTGGCCGCCGTCGGCAAGCTGGGCGTCGAAAACGGCTTCCTGAATAATGAGCTGGTCAAGATCCCGCTGCCGCCGCTGCTGGAAAAAGCCCGGCCCATCCTGAAGATGGCCGGCCAGGGCAAGATGCTCGACGATCTGGTGGTGTCCATGAACCACGCCGCCGAGGCGGCCGTGCCGATGGCCAAGCCGCTGTTGATCGACGCCGTCAAGTCGATGTCGGTCAGCGACGCCAAGAACATCCTGACCGGCGGCGACACGTCGGTGACGAATTTCTTCCGCGAGAAGACGTCGGCCAAACTGGCGCTGCAATTCCTGCCCATCGTCAAGAAAGTGACCGACCGTTCCGACCTGTCGGCCAAGTACAACAGCGCCATCGGCCACGCGGCGCAGTTCGGCATGGGCCAGCCGCCGTCGGTCGAGGATTACGTCACCCAGCGCGCGCTCGACGGCCTGTACACGATGATAGGCGAGGAAGAAAAAGCCATCCGGCGCGATCCTATCGGCACCGGCAGCAAGATCATCGGCAAGGTGTTCGGCGCGCTCAACTGAGCGCCGCCGCGTTGAACCCGGCGGCGCGAATTGCGGCGCGCAAGCGCGGCGGAAGCGCGGCGCGGCTGAGGCCCGCTGGCGCATTATCTTGACTTAATTAATACGTTCGTACATACTGATTGTGACCGCGGACCACCGCGCCCCTCCGTACCGACCAGCGAGCACGCAGCATGAAGCCATCGAATCGAGAAAAAATCCTGAGCGAAGGTATGCGCGTCGTGCTGGAACGGGGCTATAGCGGCGCCAGCGTGCGCGACATCATCCAGGCCGCCGGCGTGCCGCAAGGCTCGTTCACCAACCATTTCGTGTCCAAGGAAGCGTTCGGACTGGAATTGTTGGGGATTTATTTCGCGGAAACCCGCAAGCTGATCCAGGCCACGCTGGGCAATGAATTCCTGGCGCCGCTGCAAGGCTTGCGTGAGTTCGTCGACGCCAACAAGGCCCGCCTGCGCGACGAGGGCATGCAGCACGGCTGCCTGTCCGGCAACTTCAGCGCGGAAGCGAGCGACCACAGTGCGAATATCAGCCTGAGTTTGCGCGAAATTTTTTCCGAGGTCCGCAATTCCATCGCCTATTGCCTGCGGCGCGCGATCCGCCAGGGCGCGCTGCCGCAGGATACGGCCTGCGACACCATCGCCGGCTTCGTCGTCAGCGGTTTGCAGGGCGCGATCTTGCTGACCAAAGTCGAACGTACCTTGCAGCCCATCGAGCAATTCGAATACGTGCTGTTCGCGCTGACCCTGCGCCGGCCCGATTTGCTGGCGCCGCCACAGGCCGCCACCACGACCGCCTTTGCCTGACCGTGCGTGGTCCGGCCCTACGTCGGCTGATCGCCTGATCGCCTGACCGCGCGATCGCGTGCTCCCCGACCGTGCGCCGTCTGGCGCACCAGCCGCCACGGTCAGCCTCGGCCGCTCGCCGCCCTCTCCCTGAAATTGGCCACAAACAGCTTGAGCAGCGGCGACGTGTCGGCCTTGCGGTAGCCCAGCATCAGCTCGATGGTCGGCGCCTCGCCGCTGATCGGCCGGCTGATGACCGACCACGGCAGGAAATTGAGCGCATAACTCGGCAGCAGGGTCACGCCGCGCGTCGAGGCCACCATCGAAATGGCCATCGCCAGATTATCGATGTGGTGATGCGGCAGCAGCTCGATGCCGATGCGCTGAAAGTAGTCGTCCAGCACGCCCTGCAACACCGGCGCCGTGTCGGACATGCCGATGAACACTTCGCCCGTCAGTTGCCGGATGTCTATGCTGTCCTGCGCCGCCAGCCGGTGATCGCTCGGCAGCACCACCAGCAGCGGCTCCTGCGCCACGCACAGGTATTCCAGCTCCGGCCGGCCCGGCTCGCGGCGCATGAAGGCCACGTCCAGCTTGCGGCGCAGCAAATCGTCGGCCAGGCCCGGTGAGCTGAGGCTCGATACGCTGATGTCGACGCGCGCCAACTCGCCGCCCAGCACGCGCATCGCGTGCGGCAGCCATTCCATTTCCTGTCCCGTTAAAAAACCCAGCGCGAAGCGCGGCTTCGATGGCGCGGCCGCTTCGCGCGCCGCGTGGCCGGCCGCGTCCACCTGGGCCAGGGCCAGCCGGGCGTGGTCGAGAAAAACCTTGCCGGCCGCCGTGAGCGTGATGCCACGGCTGCCGCGCAGCAGCAGCGGCGTGCCGACCTCGTCCTCCAAGGCCTGCAACTGCCGGCTCAGCGATGGCTGCGAGGTGTACAGGCGGCGCTCGGCGGCGGCGGTGACGCTGCCCTCCTCGGCCACGGCGACAAAATAGCGCAGATGTCGTAATTCCAATCTTTTCCCTCCATGCCTTTCAGGCATACCTCGCCAGCTTACAAAGTCTTTTTGCAAAACACAAGGACGGCGTATCTTTCACCTACCGGCTGCAACGCAACACGAACACGCGGCCTCTGAAGCACCGCGCAATAAACGCAGGCCATGCCCGGCATGCATCTTCGCCAATCATTTGAACCACGCCATCCACTAAACTTAAAGGAAATCATCATGAGCAAACTCCTAGGCAAAACCGCCCTCGTCACCGGCGCCTCCCGTGGTATCGGCCGCGCCAGCGCCCTGGCGCTGGCCAAGGCCGGCGCCCAAGTCATCGTCCACTACAGCACGGCCACCGCCGAAGCCGAAGCGGTGGTGGCGGAAATCACCGCCGCCGGCGGCCGCGCCAGCGCCATCTCGGTCGACCTGAGCGCGCCGGACGGCGCCCATCAGCTGGCCCGCCAGGTGCGCGACATCGTCGGTGACCGCCTCGACGTCGTCTTCGCCAACGCCGGCGTGGCGGCGGCCGGCCCGATCGCCGACACCAAGGTGGAAGACTTCGACCGCCTGTTCGCCGTCAACGTGCGCGCGCCTTATTTCCTGGTACAGCAGTTGTTGCCGGTGCTGGGCAACGGCAGCAGCGTGATCTTGAACTCGTCGCTGGCGGCGCGCGCATCGGTCGGCGAGCTGTCGGCCTACGCCGCCACCAAGGGCGCGATCAGCACGCTCGTCAAGCACTTCGCCACGGCGCTGGGAGAACGCGGCATCCGCGTCAACGCCGTCGCGCCGGGCGTCGTCGCGACCGACATGTCGAGCTTCGTCAAGACCGACGGCGGCCGCGACTTCACGCTGTCCTTGCAGGCGCTCAAACGCATCGCCCAGCCGGACGATATCGCCGACGTCGTGGCCTTCCTGGCCTCCGACGATGCGCGCTGGATCAGCGGCGACATCATCGAAGTCGGCGGCGGCTCCAAGCTGTAAGCACGGCCACAGCTTGCGGCGCCGCACCGGCGCCGCAAGCCGCACACCGCATCCTCCTCTTTTCTTTAATCGGGAATCATCATGTTCTTACTTAATCTCAGCTACATCAAAGCACCGGCCGTCGTCGAGCCGGAAAACAAGGCCCACGGCGAGTGGGTGCGCAAATACCTGGCCGACGGCACCTTCCTGTTCGCCGGCGCCAAAAAGAGCGGCCTGGGCGGCATCCTCGCCGTCAAGAGCATCGACAAGGCGGCGTTGCTGGCCATCCTGGCCGAAGATTCCTACGTCGTCGCCGACGTCGGCGAGTACCAGATCATCGACGTCGACATCAAGATGGCGCAGGCGGCGTTCGAGTCGCTCAAGCAAGCCTGAGTCCCTGTAGCGACAGCGCGGGACGCTCCAGCGCGGCGCCGGCGCCG
>NZ_JANXMI010000083.1 GCF_025354735.1 Rugamonas sp. | reverse complement strand
AAGCTGGCATCAAGAAGTACATCCGATATTACAATCACGACCGCATCAAGATGAAACTAAAAGGGCTGAGTCCGTGCAATACAGAACCCAGCCCTTGGCTACCTAACAAACTTAACCGTCCAACTTTACGGGGTCAGTTCATTTTTCATGTAACCCTTTTTTACCGCGTATTCTGGCTCCCCGACCCGGACTCGAACCAGGGACCTGCGAATTAACAGCTCGGCAATCCCAGCTATCGAGCGACATCAATGGCGTCGTCCATGAGTTTGCGGCGGGAACCATTTATCGTGTAGCTTGTTATAGCTGCCGTCTTTTTTTATCGCGTCCAACGCCGCCTGCCACTGCCTGACAATCTGCGGGGCAATGTCGCTGGAAAAAGCCAGATTGCTGGTTGGGGACGGCATCTCAAAGATCGAATTAAGTGCCTGCGGGGCGATGCCGGCATCAATTAATACCTCATCCAACTCTTGCCGCTCCAACATCATCGCAGGCGCCCTGTCCGCCATCAGCATACGCACCATGCTGGCCGCATTATTGACCTCGTAGAGGTTGTGAAATCCGCCCCCGGCAAGATTTTGATAAGAATACGACGCCCGGACCACCAATATGCTGGATAGGCGCTTGGCTTGATCCAGCGAAGCGAGTTTCGCAATTGCCCCGGCTTTGGCGTAAATGTTCGTATGTGTGGATAGCAAGGGACCCACCCATTGAAACTGCGTCTCACGCTCGGCTGTGCGCTTTGGACAGACAAGCATGGTATTCGATTCAATCTGTGCCTTATGGTAGGCGCGCGCCCAAGGCATGACAGCGATGTGCGAAGACTGGCCTAGACGGTGTTGGATCTCCTCCACGATATCCACACAGAATCCTTGCAATTTTCCATCCCTGACGAAGGCCATAGGGGGAACTTCAGTAGTCAGCACTTGCAATTCCCCGGCATCGGCATTGCCCAAGAACGCCAACCATGCGCCTACAAGGAAAAAGCCGTCGACGCTGCGCATATTGTTTGCCTAAAAATCAAATGAAAGGGAGGCTGCTGAGTGGACACGACCTCGATCACAGCGCGAAATTGTGCTTGCACGTCGATTCAAGCTTCGAGCAAACAGTGAGCTTTGATGGTTGACACATGCCTGCCTATGGCAATTCGCGGACCACGGATTGTCCCGGACATATCGTTCACTATAGCGCAACTATTATCACCATGTCTTGCCTCGCAGAGGCCTCACTTGTAAGCCGTGATTTTTGAAATTACAGCATGGTGAAACCTGACCGCAACCTGAGCATTGAACCGCCACGCTCCGCTTGGAACTAGGTTCATGCCGTGGGCAATCGTGGGCTGCAGGCCAATTAACACCAAAACCTAAAAAGTGCTTCACATCAAAACCTAAAAAAATTCGAGACGCGCTCGCCGCGCTGCGCGATCCAGTGTCACGCGCCTACTATGCGCGAAAAATCAGTCAAGAGTGCCGCACTACAGCCGCCGATTTGGAAATTGGCGACTCCAAAACAAATATTCCACCTATCCGCCGAAACCGCGCGCCATGCGGCGAGCGCCGGCCACGCCACCTGAACCGCGGCCCGCATGCATGCATTCGATGGTACGATCGGGGAACTTTTCCTATACCACGTCCTTTTCCATGCCTGCTCGTCGCTCCACCACGCTATGCGCTTGCGCCGCCATTCTGTTCGGCGCCGTCAGCGTCCCGGCCAGCGCCGGCTGCGACAAGACCCTGTCCATATCCTCCAGCGACTACGCGCCCTACATCTACCGGGACCCGGCGGGGAAATGGTCGGGGCTGGACGTGGAGTTGATGCAGGCCATCTTCAAGGCGGCCGGTTGCACCTATACATTCGCCCCGCTGGTGGCGCCCAAGCGCATGGTCGACATGGTCAGCAGCGGCGAGACCGACGTCTTGCTGGCCGCGTCGGAATCGGAAGAGCGGCGCCGCGCCAACTATTTCGGCCTGGCGTATCGGCATGAATCGGTGTCGCTGGTGGGGCTGGCCGGCAAGGTCGGCGGCTACCGCGACATCCGCGCCTTCGCCGCGCTGCGCCGGCGCGGCGTACGCCTGCTGGTGCCCAACGCCGGCTGGTACGGCGACGATTACGCCAGCGCCCTGCCCGCCTTGCGCGACGCCAACCTGGCCGTCGAATTCACTTATTTCGACCAGGGCATCCGCATGCTGGCCGCCGGCCGGGGCAAGCTGATGATGAGCGACACCGGCGCGATGTTCGCGGCCGCCAGGAAGGAAGGCGTGGCCATCGAGGCGCTGCCCTTCACCGTCATCGACGCGCCTGTGCACATGATGTTCAGCAAGGCCAGCGTCAGCGAACACGACGTCAAACAGCTCGACGCGGCCACCGCCCGGCTCGAAAAACAGGGCGTCCTCAAGACCATCCGCGCCGCTTACGGCCTGCGCTAGCCTGCCCGCCGCCGTAGCAACAACGCTAGCCAGCGGAAAATAGTATCACGCCCGGGCGGACGAACAATCGCCTAAAAGGTCAGTTGCCATGGGCATCTTAACAGCCGTAACATGGCTGTTTACCGTTGATAATTTTAGGAGCCGGCGATGAAAATGAACCACGGCACGAGCGACCGCATCCTGGCGGCCGCCGACACTCCACACCCAGGGGACCTGTCACCATGAACGATACCGCCACCAAAGAAGCCGAAGCGCTGAGGGTCGTCAAAACGTTTTACCAAGGCGCCTCCGAAGGCCGCATCGTCGACTTCGAACCATATTTGGCCGAGGACTTCATTTTATTCGTTCCCGATTATCTGCCCTGGGGCGGCCAATACGACAAGGCCGGCTATGTGTCGATTCTGCCCCAAGTGGCGCAGACGCTCGACTTCACGAAAGTGTCATACGAAAGCCTGACCGTACAGGGCGAACATGTCGTGGCCCTGATCCGGATCGGCGTGCAGAACACCCAGGAATCGATTTTGATTTCGGAGCATTGGGACGTCGAGAATGGCCAGGCGAAGCGGCTGTTGGTCGCCTATTTCGATCCGAAGGTGTTGCTGGATCAAATCGCGTAGCGCTGTTCCCGGCGCCCACACAACCAAGGAATTGATATGGACCACACCGATTTTTCCGCCCGCGACCTGGCCGTCAAACACAATATTTACGCTTCCGTGAGACGGCGCGATGGCCTGCCGCACGCCTTGTTCGCCAATTACTGGCGCGACGTGCACTCGACTCTTTGCTCACGCCTGCCGGGACTCAATTTTTACGTTCAACAGCACTTCGATAGAGACCACCATGCAAACTTCTGGCCTGTCGCCGACGGCATGGGCCGGATCGAAGCGAAGCTGGACGGGTCGGCGGAGTTGGGCTTTGCGAATCTCGAGGAGCAAGCCTTGTTCGGCGAGGCGGGCAAGATTCTGTATGCCGACGAGGCCAATTTCATTGGCGAAGCCGTCGCCTACTATCTGCCCAACGGTTCGATCACGCTCGTCGACAGGGATGAAAATCCGGCCCGCAACGGCGCCGATCCCTTTCATCGCATCCATCTCTACCTGAGCCGCGAACCCGGGCAGGACACCACGACATGGCTGACGGAAACGCACACCGCGCTGGCAAAACACGATTCGGTGGTCAAGTGGAAACTGCATCTGCCCGACGCCTACAACAATGACCAGCCCGCCCCACCGTCGCCGAATGTCGAGCACACGGTCGGGCCGGACAGGCTGAACCTGGCGGTCGCGGAAATCGCCTTCACCAGCCCCCTGGCGGCGAAGTCGCTGTTCGCCTCGCCGCTGTTCCAGAAAATGCTGGCCGAACAGGCGCAACACATCAACGCCATCGGCGTGTATCTCGTCACGGGGTATTACACCTTCGTCCGCGACGGCCTGCCGACGGTGGCGGGCTTGCGCGGCAGCCGTCCCGCGGAACTCATCACGGACCTGGGCGCGGTCAATCAGCTCGACGAGAAGGTGATATCCATATTCACTCCCCGATAAGCGATGCCGCCGCCGCGCGCGGTCCAAGCGCTCCCCACCCGGAGCGCTGGTTGGATTCATCACCCACTCATCACTCAAGGTGACGCCGCAATGCAAAAAGCCCAGCTTTGAAAGCTGGGCTTTTTGCATACTGCGTATTCTGGCTCCCCGACCTGGACTCGAACCAGGGACCTGCGGATTAACAGTCCGTCGCTCTACCAACTGAGCTATCAGGGATTAGAGGCAACATTTTAACCTGTTTCGCTTACACTATCAAGGTTTCTGACAGCACAACTTATCCGGTATTCCTGTTGCCCATCGGACGCATCTTTCGACGCATCCGAAGAAGCAACATTTTAAAGGACTTTGGCGATAGCGTCAATGACGATATCGATATTGCGGGAATTGAGGGCGGCGACGCAGATCCGGCCCGTGTCGAGCGCATAGATGGACTGCGCGCGCAGCGATTCCACCTGGGTCTTGCTCAGGCCCGAGTACGAGAACATGCCGATCTGCTCGCGCACGAAGGCGAAATCGTGCGACGGCGCCTTTTCTTTCAGCTTGGCGACGAAGTCTTCGCGCATCTGCTTGATGCGCACGCGCATGCCGGCCAGCTCCTCTTCCCACAGCTGGCGCAGTTCCGGCGTGGTCAGCACGGTGGCCACCACCTTGCCGCCATGGACCGGCGGGTTCGAGTAGTTGGTGCGCACCACGCGCTTGAGTTGCGACAGCAAACGCGCCGCCTCCTCGGCGCTGGCGGCCACCACGCTCAGGGCGCCGACGCGCTCGCCGTACAGCGAGAACGACTTCGAGAACGAGTTCGACACCAGCAGCGGACCGCCGGCGTCGGCGAAGCGGCGCACCACGGCGCCGTCTTCGGCGATGCCGGCCGCGAAGCCCTGGTAAGCCATGTCGAGGAAGGGCACCAGGCCGCGCGCGACGACGGCGGCGATGACCTCATCCCACTGGGCCGTGCTCAGGTCGGCGCCGGTCGGGTTGTGGCAGCAGGCGTGCAGCACGACGATGGAGCCGCGCGGCATGGCTTTCAGGTCGGCCAGCATGCCGGCGAAGTTGACGCCGTGGCTGGCGGCGTCGAAGTAAGCGTAGTTGTTGACGACGAAACCGGCGCTCTCGAACAGCGCGCGGTGGTTTTCCCAGCTCGGGTCGCTGATATAGACTTGCGCGTCCGGCGCGAAGCGTTGCAGGAAGTCGGCGCCGACCTTCAGCGCGCCGGTGCCGCCTATGGCTTGCACGGTGACGGCGCGTTTCTCTTGCACCACGGCGCTGTCGGCGCCGAAGACCAGCTCCTGCACCGCCTTGTCGTAGATGGCCAGGCCGTCGATGGGCAGGTAGCCGCGCGGCGCGGTCTGCGCGATCATCAGCGCTTCGGCCTTTTGTACGCAGGCTAACAGAGGCACTTTGCCGTTGTCGTCATAATAAACGCCGACGCCCAAATTGATTTTCGCCGGATTCTGGTCCGCGTTAAAGGCTTCGGTGATGCCCAGGATAGGGTCGCGGGGGGCCATGTCGATGGCGCTGAACAGGCTGGCAGAAACGGAAGGGTTCGTCATGATAAGATTGAATTCGATTGAAGGCGGTTCGCAGCGGATAAACGACATAGTCAGCGCCCTTGCATAACGCTCCAAGGCCGCTGGCAGGCCATTATTCTAACAAAGGTCGGACCACATGGCGCAATTACAGATAGTACAACCCGCAACGACGGCCAATGTCGTCACCTATCCCGGCTCGCCGTTCAAGCTGCACCAGCCCTTCGCGCCCGCCGGCGACCAGCCGACCGCCATCGAGCAGCTGTGCGAAGGCATCACGGACGGCCTGTCCTTCCAGACCCTGCTCGGCGTGACCGGCTCCGGCAAGACCTACACGATGGCCAACGTCATCGCGCGCATGGGCCGGCCGGCCATCATCTTCGCGCCGAACAAGACCCTGGCCGCGCAGCTGTACGCCGAGTTCCGCGAATTCTTCCCCGAGAACGCCGTCGAATACTTCGTCAGCTACTACGACTATTATCAGCCGGAAGCCTACGTGCCGCAGCGCGACCTGTTCATCGAAAAGGACTCGTCGATCAACGAGCATATCGAGCAGATGCGCCTGTCCTGCACCAAGTCGCTGATGGAGCGGCGCGACGTCGTCATCGTCGCCACCGTGTCGGCCATCTACGGCATCGGCAATCCCAGCGAATACCACCAGATGATTCTGACGCTGCGCCAGAAGGACCGCGTGGCCCAGCGCGACATCATCGCGCGCCTGATCCAGATGCAGTACACGCGCAACGAAGTCGATTTCGGCCGCGGCACCTTCCGCGTGCGCGGCGACACCATCGACATCTTCCCGGCCGAGCATGCGGAGCTGGCGGTGCGGCTCGAATTGTTCGACGACGAACTCGAATCGATCCAGCTGTTCGACCCGCTGACCGGGCGCGTGCGCCAGAAAATCCCGCGCTTCACCGTCTATCCCGGCTCGCACTACGTGACGCCGCGCGCCACCGTGCTGCGCGCCATCGAGACCATCAAGGTCGAGCTGCGCGAGCGCCTCGACTTCTTCCGCAACGAGTCCAAGCTGATCGAAGAGCAGCGCATCGAGCAGCGCACCCGCTTCGACCTGGAGATGATGGCCGAAATCGGCTTCACCAAGGGCATCGAAAACTATTCGCGCCACCTGAGCGGCGCCCTGCCCGGCGAGCCGCCGCCGACGCTGATCGACTATCTGCCGACGGACGCGCTGATGTTCCTCGACGAGTCGCACGTGCTGGTCGGCCAGCTCAGCGCCATGTACAACGGCGACCGTTCGCGCAAGACCAATCTGGTCGACTACGGCTTCCGCCTGCCGTCGGCGCTCGACAACCGGCCGCTCAAGTTCGAGGAATTCCAGCAGAAGATGCGCCAGACCGTGTTCGTCTCGGCCACGCCGGCCGACTACGAAAAAACCCATGCCGACCAGGTGGTCGAGCAGGTGGTGCGGCCCACCGGACTGGTCGACCCGCTCATCATCGTGCGGCCGGCCAGCACCCAGGTCGACGACCTGATGTCCGAAATCCAGGACCGCATCGCCAAGAACGAACGCGTGCTGGTGACGACGCTGACCAAGCGCATGTCGGAACAGCTGACCGAATACCTGGGCGACCACGGCATCAAGGTGCGCTACCTGCACAGCGATATCGAGACCGTCGAACGGGTCGAGATCCTGCGCGACCTGCGGCTCGGCACCTTCGACGTGCTGGTCGGGATCAACCTGCTGCGCGAGGGCCTGGACTTGCCCGAGGTGTCGCTGGTGGCCATCCTCGACGCCGACAAGGAAGGTTTCCTGCGCTCGGAGCGTTCGCTGATCCAGACCATAGGCCGCGCCGCGCGCAACCTGAACGGCGTCGCCATCCTGTACGGCGACCGCGTCACCGATTCGATGCGGCGCGCGATCGACGAGACCGAGCGCCGGCGCAACAAGCAGATCGCCTTCAACCTGGCCAACGGCATCACGCCGGTCGGCATCAACAAGGCGATCCGCGACATGATCGACGGCGTCTACAGCCCGCAGGACGCGCGCGAGGATCTGCAGGCGGCGCAGGAGCAGGCCAAGTACGAAACCATGAGCGAGAAGCAGATCAGCAAAGAGATCAAGCGCCTCGAAAAGCAGATGATAGACCACGCCAAGAATCTCGAATTCGAGAAAGCGGCGCAGGTGCGCGACCAGCTGCATCTGCTCAAGCAGCAACTGTTCGGCGCACCGGGCGCGGACAATGTGCTGACGGCGTAGCCACCGCGATGCCGCCGGGGCGCGCGGCGATGGTCGCCGTCGGCGCGGCTTGTTCCGGCGCGGCTTCCTTCAGCGTGACCTACTTCAGCGCGATCTCTGTCAGCGCGGCGCCTTGCCAACGTTGACGAAGGCGCCGTGCGATATAGCGCTTGCTCATGCCTTCCTCCTTTTTTTGCGCGGCGCCGGCCGCGGCGCCGCGAGGTCCATCACCCATGCCACCACGTCTTCCAGAACGGTTGTGTCAAGGCCGTACCAGATGGTCTGACCGTCGCGCCGGCCGATAATCAGATCGGCTTCCTTGAGCACCGAAAAGTGGTGCGACATCGACGGCTTGCTCATGTCGAAATGGCCGGCCAGGTCGCCGGCCGTCATCTCGCCGTGACGCAGCAGGCGCAGGATTTCGCGCCGCGTCGGATCGGCCATCGCTTTAAAGACGGCATTGTCATCGATCATATTTAGGTGGACGTCTATTAAGGTGAACATCTAATTAGACAGTTACCTAAATATAGGCCGCCCGGCGGAGCAAGTCACGTCTTTTCAAATGCCGATTAGCTGAGCAACATCAGGCGGGCCGCGCTGCGGGTCGAGTAGAGTGCAAGGTCGATATACCGTCACATCCGGACGCGCCGAACATGGGCTGGTTACTCATCACCATATTGCTGCCGCTGGTCGCGCCACTGCTGGCGCTATTGGTTTTTAAATTATTCCCGCAGCCTAACCCCTTGCCTCTGATAGCGCCGTTCAAGGATGGCCAATTGTGTTGGGGAGCGCTGGGATTTTCAGCGTCAGGTCTCTATGAGATATTCTCATCGGGCAGCGAAGGAATGACCATTACCGCCGCCAGTACGGGCTGGATGGCGGGTGTGCTGACTGTGAGCCTGGTTTTTTCCGCGATGATTGCAGCGCTCGGCTCGGCATTCCCAAAATCGCCAACGCCGCCGCCTGGCGTCAGCCTGGTCAAACATTTCGCCTGCTTCCTGGCCTCCGTAATGCTGAGCCTGCTTGCCGCCGTTTTATATGCGGTAGTACACTACACATTGAAAAATCATGGATAGCAGGAGGTCATCATGAATACCGACTGGATCAAAGAGCAATTCAAGGACCCGGACCACGCCAACTTCTCGATTTCGGTGATATGCGGCGTCGGCGGCTTATTGTCGTTTTGCATAGGCATGCTCGGCTACTACCTCAGTAAATAAATTCAACAAATAAGTCCTACAAATCAGCAGCATCATCACAGCGACTTGACGAACTCGCGTATCCCGCCCAGCAGCATCTCGATCGACATCGCCGTCAAAATCAAACCCATCAACCGCTCGAAGGCCGTCATCACTTGCGGGCCGAGCGCGTTCTGCAGGCGTTCGGCGCCGAGGAACACGGCCAGCCAGACGACGCCCACGGCCGCCAGCGCGGCCACGTGCACCAGCACTTCGCCGGTGCTCTCGCGCGAAAACAGCAGCACCGTCGCCAGCGCCGACGGGCCGGCCAGCGCCGGGATCGCCAGCGGCACGATGAACGGTTCGCCGCCTTCGGTGCGGCCGAGCACGCCATCGGGATGGGGAAAGATCATGCGGATCGCGATCAGCAGCAGGATCACGCTGCCGCCTATGCGCAGCGACACTTCCGACAATTGCAGCGCCGATAAAAAGTGGCGGCCGAAAAACATGAACACCAGCAGCAGCACGAAGGCGATCGCGCATTCGCGGATCACGATGCGCGAACGGCGCGCCGGCGCCACCGGGTTGAGCACGCTGGCGAACAGCGGCACGTTGCCGAAAGGATCGGTCACCAGCAACAGCAAGATAAACGTCTGGAAAAAATTTTGGGTCATGGGCGGGAACGGCGACGGTGGGCGTAAAATGGTGTGACTCGGATAATACTATACGGCAAACTCCAGCGGCTGAGTCGACCGCGGCCAGCCAGCCCGGTTCGATCGCGGCGGCGATGGCGACCTGGCCGTAAAAACACTCCGTCCATGATCGCCCACATCAATCAATTGCCGGGAAGCAATTTATGTGTTATATTGTTCGGCCTCGGTTTGGAATTATTCCGCACAGCCTCGACAATGCCGTGCGGCACGCAGTCGCGCAACATCGCCTTCCCCGCAATTCCCTCGCGTACATCTTGTGGTTTAAAGAAGAACGCCGCAACAACCGACATCACGACGGGCCTCAGCAATCGCCCGGTTTTGCACGCGTTCTTCATTAATAATGGACCACACCATGTTTAAGCATCTGACTATCCGCACGCGCCTGGTCGCGACCATGACACTGCTGGGCCTGCTGATCGTCGCGATCGGCCTGATGGGCATATTCGGCATGCGCACCATCAACGCCTCGCTCCGCGATGTCTATGCCAACCAGCTGGCGTCGACCGAGGCCCTGGCCAGCGCCAAGAATTCCCTGGACCGCGCCCGCTTCACCTTCGACCGCGGCGTGTTCCACCCGGAAGACAGCGGCATCGAGAAGACCCTGGAACGGGCCGCCGGCTTCATCGCCGACTCGGACAAATACTGGCGTGCCTACCAGGCGCTGCCGCAGTCGCCGGAAGAACACCAGCTGGCGCTCGACCTCGACAGCAAGCGCGCCGCCTACATCAACGACGGCTTGCTGGCGCTGGGCAAGGCCGTGCGCGACAAGAACGCCGAACAGATCGACACGATGGCGATGAAGAAGCTGACCGCGCTGTACGGCACCATGAACGGCGCCGCCGAAAAGCTCGAGGCGAACCAGATGCAAAGCGCCAAGGCCAATTACGACGCCAGCCAGTCCCTGTACGACCAGCTGTTCAACTGCGCGCTGGCCGCCGTCATCGTCGGCGCGGCCCTGATACTCGGTTCCAGCGTGGCGCTGCTGCGCGCCATCATGGGCCCGCTGGCCCAGGCCCTGGGCCACTTCGACGCCATGGCCGAAGGCAATCTGTCCAACCACATCGCCGCCGAGCGCAACGATGAAATGGGCCGCTTGCTGACCGGCCTGGCGAAGATGCAGGACAAGCTGTCGCTCACCGTGCGCAGCGTGCGCGACGGCAGCAACTCCATCGCCACCGCCAGCGAGGAAATCGCGGCCGGCAACCTGGACCTGTCGCGCCGCACCGAACACCAGGCCAGCAGCCTCGAAGAAACCGCCTCCTCGCTCGAGGAAATGACGTCGACCGTGCGCCAGAACGCCGACAACGCGCGCCAGGCCAACCAGCTGGCCATGAACGCCTCCGAAGTGGCCGTCAAGGGCGGCGCGCTGGTGGCCCAGGTGGTCGACACCATGGGCGCCATCAACGACTCGTCCAAGCGCATCGTCGACATCATCGGCGTCATCGACGGCATCGCCTTCCAGACCAACATCCTGGCGCTGAACGCGGCCGTCGAAGCGGCCCGCGCCGGCGAGCAGGGCCGCGGCTTCGCCGTCGTCGCCACCGAAGTGCGCAACCTGGCGCACCGCTCGGCCGCCGCCGCCAAGGAAATCAAGGAATTGATCGCCGCCTCCGTCGCCAGCGTCGACGCCGGCGCGCAACTGGTCGACAAGGCCGGCGTGACGATGGACGACATCGTCACCAGCGTGGCGCGCGTGACCGACATCATGTCCGAGATCATGGCCGCCGGCCAGGAGCAGAGTTCCGGCATCGACCAGATCAACCAGGCCATCGCGACGATGGATGAAGTGACGCAGCAGAACGCGGCGCTGGTCGAGCAAGCGGCGGCGGCGGCGGCCTCGCTGCAAGACCAGGCCAGCGCGCTGGAACACATGGTCAGCACCTTCAAGCTCGACAAGAACGACTTGCGTTCCGAGCGCGCCGCCCAGCCGGCCGGCCGCGCGCAGCACGCGCTGCGCCTGGCGCGCGGCTAGGGCGCGGCGCAGGCGCGCGACCGGAGTATAGGCTCTCCGGCAACGCTGGACGCGCGGCCGCCAAGGCGGTATTCTGTGCGCCGCGCTGCCAGAAAAACAAGTTCGATGTTTTCCGGCGGCCCTCCATCGGAATCACAGGACAGCCCATGCACATGACAGAATCGGATTTAGCCAGCCACGTAAATCCGGGCCCCGGCGGCGACAGCCACGCGGTGACCTTCATGAGCGGGATCACGGCGTGGCGCCGCGCAAGCAACAGCTTTTCACTGCACGGAGCCGGCACCATCGAGTTCGGCCACGGGCCCGCAGCCGACACGCTGACCATCGCCGGCACCCGCCACCGCACCTTGCGCAGCGGCGTGCCGGAACGGCACAACATCCGCCTGGCCGACATCTGCGACGCTTATCTGAGCGGAACAACCCTGCACTTCACGGTGCGCGCGGCCGATGGCGCGCCGGCGCGCCAGGTCGGCTTCGCCGTGCCGGACCCGCGCGCCGGCCGCGCCATCCTCCAGGCGCTGCCGCAGCGCTACACCGAAGCGTTCCTGCAGGAGCAGGTCGAACGGCTCGACTTCCACGGCCGCCTCAAGCAGCTCGGCAGCGGCGCGCCGGTCACGCTGGCGCTGGTGGCGGTCAACCTGATCGTGTTCGTGCTGATGGGCTTCGACGGCGCCGGCCTGCTGTCGGCGTCGGACGGCGACGCGGCGATCCGCTGGGGTTCCAATTTCGGCCCGCTGACGGTGGACGGCCAGTGGTGGCGTTTGTTCACGTCGATGTTCATCCATTCCGGCCTGCTGCACGTGGGCCTGAACATGCTGGCCCTGTACCAGTCCGGCCGCATGGTCGAACGCATGTACGGCAGCGTCCACTTCGCCCTGCTCTATCTGTTCTCGGGCCTCAGCGGCAGCATGGTCAGCATCTTGTGGCATCCGATGAACAATAGCGTGGGCGCCTCGGGCGCCATCTTCGGCGTGTTCGGCGGCCTGCTGGCCTTCATCCTCAAGCCGGGCAGCGCGGTGCCGCCGGCCATCGTCAACGAACACCGCAACAGCACCCTGTTCTTCATCGGCTTCAACCTGATTAACGGCTACACCCAGACCGGCATCGACAACGGCGCCCACCTCGGCGGCCTGCTCGGCGGACTGGCCTTCGGCTTCCTACTGGCGCGCCCGCTCGACCTGGCGCAACGCGCGCGCGCCGGCGCCGCCCGCATGGTGGCACCGGTGCCGGGCTGCCTGCTGTTACTGGCTCTGCTGGCCTATCCGCTGTGGCACCCCGGCCTCGATATCGTGCAGCAGCGCAGCTTCCGCGCCGTGCTGCACGCGCTGCCGCAGCAGGAGCAACTGGCCAGCGCCGACGCCAGCGCGTGGCTGGGCAAGGCCAGGAAGCACACCATCAGCGACGCCGAACTGGCCGACGCGATGGAGCAGAAAGTGGTGCCGCAGTGGGAGCGATTGTACCGATCGGTACAAGATGCGACGCTGAACCCGAAGGCCGCCGATTACCCCTTGCGGCAAACCCTGCTGCGCTACCTGGACGACCGCCGCCGCGCCAGCCTGCTGATCGCGCAGGGCGTGCGCCGCCACGACACGCGGCTGATCGAGCAGTCCAACCAGCTGACGCTGGACGCCCAGCGCGAAATCGCCACGATACAGAAATTGTCCGCCAAATGATTTATACGGTTTATATCGTATAAATCATATAGACGTAAAAAAAGGGCGATCATGCGTGGTCCGCTTTTTTATGGTCCGCTTTTTTATCGTTGGCTTTTTTGTGGGCCGCTTTTTTATGGTCCGCGCCGCCGCGCGGACGGGCCGCAACGGCTTACAGGAAGACGTGGGAAATGCCGATGGCGCCGTTGTCGCGCACCAGTTCGTAACAGCGGCAGGACACGGCTTCCAGTCCGGCCGAATCGAGGATTTCGATATTGCCGCGGCTGTAGCTGATGAGCTTTTGCTGTTGCAGCGCGCTGGCGGCCTTGGTCACGCCGACCCGCCGCACGCCGAGCGCGTGGGCCAGGAATTCGTGGGTCAGGTGGAACTTGCCCGATTGCAGACGGTCGCGCGTGATGAGCAGCGAACGGGCCAGGCGCGCCTCGAGCACGTGGAAGCGGCTGCACACGGCGATCTGGATGGCTTGCGCCAGCAGCGTGTCGGTATAGCGGTAGAGCAGGCGCCGCAGCGACTCCATCCGGATGAACTCGGCGCAGAAATCCTCGCTGTCGATGCGCGTGGCCAGGCCGGCCCGCTGCACGACGGCGCGCACCTGGGCCAGCTGGTGGCCGAGCGCGACGGACGCGCCTATCATGCCTTCGCAACCGACCGAACCGACCTCCAGCGTCATGCGGCCCTCGGCAACGGCCAGCAGCGAAATCAGGCAGTCGGCCGGGAAATAAATGTGGCGTATGACCTGGCCCGGCTCGTACAGCACGTCGCCGACGTCGACCTGCACCGTCTCGCACAAGCCGGACAGGTGGCGCAGGTCGTCGTCGGACAGGCTGCCCAGCAAACGATTGCTGAAATCGCCGCGCGCCGCCACCGGGCCGGCGCCGGCGTGGCCGGTGTCGAAGGAGACACTCATCGCCGTCTCCCGCTATGGGAGCCGGAGGGACGGCAAGGTACATCGTGCATGGTCGCAAACATGGAGCGGTAAACCTTCCCGGCCGATGGCGGCGCGCCGCGTGGACGCGCCGCCGCGGCGACCGTTAAATGTTGGTGGGCACAGAATCAGCGTGGGTTTGAGCGTAGCGGCAATCATTTGGCACGTATGTACGGTGACGCACGGAACGGGCGGACCAATGCGGGCAAGATGCGTTCAACGGTCGCGGCGCGGTGTCGGCACAGTGTGTATGCCACGCCATCGCCAGCGTGACAAGGCGCGGCCCCGGCAAAGAGCCATCACAAATCGATACATCCACCAGTCCATCACCACACAAAGGAATCACCATGAACACCATCAGCCCATCCGGCCGCAGTGCGCCGCACCCCATCCTGATTATCGCGGCCGTCGCCATCGTGCTGTTCTGCGGCGTCGGCACGGCCGCCATCATGGGCTGGCTGCCGTCGTCGATAGGCGGCAACCACAGCGGCGTTGCCGTGACGACCGACCAGGCCGGCACCGGCAACGCGGCGGTCGACGCCAACACGGCCGCGCCGGCCGCCTCCGCCGCGCTGTCGCAGACGGCGCCGGCCTCCGGCCAGTCCACCGCATCCGGCAACAACGTCCCGATGCAGCCGCAGGACAGCCAGCCATCGCGCGTCGCCGCCGTCTGCCACAGCTGCGGCGTGGTGACATCGGTGCGCGAAATCACCACCCGCGGCCAGGGTAGCGGCGCCGGCGCGGCCGGCGGCGCCATCCTCGGCGGACTGCTGGGCAACCAGGTGGGCAGCGGCCACGGCCGTCAGCTGGCCACGGTGGCCGGCGCCATCGGCGGCGCCGTCGCCGGCAACCAGGTCGAGGGCAATATGAATGCGCATCACAGCTATGAAATCACGGTGCGCATGGAAGACGGCAGTCACCGCACGCTGCACCGCACGACGGCGCCGGAATGGCGCTCGGGCGACGCGGTGCGCATCGTCAACGGCGACATCCGCGCCAACGGCTAACACGTCGATGGCCTGACCTCGTCCCCGCCCTCGCCGGCGGGGATTTTTTTTGCCCGCCACGGTCCCGGCGCGATGGCGTCGGCTTATGTGAGCCAGCGAACAGAATTAAACCGGTGCCAGCCTGACAATTCATGCACGCCGCGACTTCCGGCGCGATGCTGAGGGAGGCTGTATGAATCGCAATCTGATCTGGGGCTGGCTGCTGCTGGCCGGCATGTTGGTGACGCGTCTGGGCTATGGCGTCGTCAACGACGACCAGCTGCCCGACTTGATGGTGACGCTGTTGTTGACGACCGGCCTGCTGGCCTGTCTGGCCGGCGTGGCCGGCCTGCTGGGCGCGCTGAACTGGTTGCGGCCGGCGTCCTTGCAACATGATTAATAAATACAGGAAATAAGTTGTGTGTACGGCAGCGTACAGAACTTGAACGACCGAGCGGGCATACTTGATTCCATGATGTCGACACCGCTGGCTGGCACGGCAGGCCGATCGAAATCGCCGTCGATGTCATCGGACCGGACATCGCATACAACAACTTTACAAGGGACTTTATCATGCTCTATACCATCGCAGTCGTACTGGTTATCCTCTGGTTGCTCGGCTTGGTGACTTCGTACACCCTGGGCGGCTTCATCCACATCCTGCTGGTCGTCGCAGTCATCATGATACTGTTGCGCCTGATCAGCGGACGCGGTATTTAGCATCCCGCACGTCAACGCAACGGCGCGGCCCCGTCAACGGTGCCGCGCCGTTGTCCGTTCTAAGGTCGCGCAGTGCCGTGCCGGCTGCCCCATCCTTCCCCCAATCACAGGAGTTACGCCATGATGACATCGCGCCACGTACACACGATCCCCAGCACCCGCGGCAACACCCGCGCCAGCGCCGTCGCCCTGCTGCTGGCCGCCGCGCTGGGCGGCACCGCCCTGTCCGGCTGCGCCGACATGTCGCCGACGGAGCGCGGCACCGCCACCGGGGCCGGCGTCGGCGCCGGCCTGGGCGCGCTGCTGGGCGCGTCCACCGGCGGCGGCGGTGGCG